>CALCZN010000423.1:0-24247 GCA_937903095.1 uncultured Burkholderiales bacterium | reverse complement strand
CCTCGACCGCTTCAAGATCCTCAACGACACGCGCGGGCACGAGATGGGAGACCTGCTGCTCGTCGAGGTCGCCCGCCGGCTCACGGCGGGCGTGCGCGCGAGCGACACCGTGGCGCGCCAGGGGGGAGACGAGTTCGTGATCGTCGTCGGCGACCTGGGCGCCGACGAGGCGCAGGCGAAGGAGCAGGTCGAGCGGATCGCGACGGGGCTGCGCGCGTCGCTGAACCAGCCGTACCAGCTCGCCGGCCACGAGCATTACGGCACGGCCAGCATCGGGATCCATCTGTTCGTCGGCGGGCAGCACACGGTCGACGAGCTGCTCGAGCGCGCCGACGTGGCGATGTACCAGGCCAAGCGTTCGGGCCGCAACCGCCTCGGCTTCTTCGACGCGCGCACGCACGCGGCGGTCACCGAATGCGCTGCGCTCGAGGCCGACCTGCGGGTGGCGCTTCCGCGCAACCAGCTGCAGCTGCACTTCCAGCCGCAGATCGACGAGCGCGGAGAGACGATCGGCGCCGAGGTCCTGCTGCGCTGGATGCACCCGCAGCGCGGACTGATCTCGCCCGCCGACTTCATTCCCGTGGCCGAGGAGAGCGAGCTGATCGTCGGCATCGGCGACTGGGTGCTGCAGCGCGCCTGCGCGCAGCTCGCCTCGTGGGCGGAACGCGACGGCTTCGCCGGGCTGCAGTTGTCGGTCAACGTCAGCCCGAAGCAGTTCCGCCAGGTGGATTTCGTCGACCGGGTGCGCAGCGCCATGCACGCCGCGGGCGTCGCGCCTGGCCGCCTGAAGCTGGAGCTCACCGAGAGCCTGGTCGCGCTCGACATCGACGAGACGGTGGCGACGATGCGCCGGATCCGTGAGCTCGGCGTCGGATTCTCGATCGACGATTTCGGCACCGGCCACTCGTCGCTGACCTATCTGGCGAGGCTGCCGATCGATCAGTTGAAGATCGACCAGTCGTTCGTGCGCAAGCTGCCGACGCATCGCAGTGATGCCATCGTCGTCCAGACGATCATCGGGATGGCGGCGAGTCTGTCGATCGAGGTGATCGCCGAAGGGGTGGAGACCCTCGCGCAACGCGCATTTCTCGAGGCGAACGGCTGCCGCCGGTTCCAGGGCTTCCTGTACGGCATGCCGGCGCCGATCGGCGAATTCGAGCGCCGGCTGCGCGAATCGCTCAGCGGGCGCGGCGCGTAGCGGCGCAGGCCGCGTCGATCGTCCGCAGCAGCTCGGGCAGCGACAGCGGTTTCTCCACGAAGCGGAAGAAGCCGCAGCCGTCGATCCGCCGGCGGTTCTCCTCCGACACGTCGGCGGTGATCGCAATCACCGGAATGCCGCGCGTGCGCGGATCGATCCTGAGTTCGCGCACCACGGCGAAGGCGTCGACGGCGGGAGAATCGATGTCGAGCAGCACGGCGTCGGGACGCCGCGACTGCGCAAGCTCGATGCCGAGGAGGGCCGACGGCGACACCCGGACACGAAGCCGCGGATCGTCGCGAAACGCCTCCTGCAGCAGCGACAGACCGGCGAGGTCGTCGTCGACGTGCAGCACGGTGCGCCGCGGCCCGGAACGGCCTTCGGCGAGCGCTTCGACAGCGACGGGGTTGGCGACCCTGCGTGCAGTGGCGGCCGCATCGGCAGCGGACGCTTCGTGCGCCGGCGCCGCATCCTCGTCCGACGAGGATCCCGAGCCGTCTTCGCGCGGCGCCGACGGCAGTCGAAGGACGAAGATCCTGCCGCGAGGAGCGTCGGCGCGATCGCGCGCTTCGCCGCTCGCCTGCGTCCGCTCCTCCTCGATCGTCGCGCCCATCCGGGCGAGCAGCAGCCTGGCCAGCGTGCGCGCCTCGTGCGGCGGGTCGGCGGCATCGCGCACGACGCGGATGGCGATCGTGTCGCCGTCCTCGGCACGAGGACCGTCCACCCGCATCGCCGACAGATGCGCCGCCGGCGCATCCGCAAGCAACGCGCGCAGCGCCTGCACGAGTCGCATTCGATCGCCGCGGGCGGCGAGTCGCGCGCGCCCGTAGATCGACACGCGCACCGCGACGGCGTCGGCTATTCCCGGTTCGAGCAGTTCGTCGAACACCTCGTCGAGCCAAAGCAGCTCGATGCGCAGCGAAAGGCGTCCCGCCTCGGCGCGCGCGAGATCGAGCCGGTCGCCGGCCACGCGCAGCAGGCGCCGGCCCGCGTCGACGATGTGTCGCAGATACTGGTGGGCGACCGGCGAGAGCTCGGGGCGCGTAGCGAGCAGCTGCGCGAACGCGAGCACGGTCTGCGACGGACCGCGCAGCGCCTCGCTCGTCTGTCCGGCGAAACGGCAGGCGGCTTCGCGCGCCTGTCGGATCCGCGCATTCGCATCGGCGAGCGAGCGTTCGTACGCGAGCGCCCGGCCGGCGTCGCGGAACCGGTGCGCGAAGAACTGCACGTCGCCGCGAGCATCGTGCGCGACGGCGATCTCACCGCGCGCCACGAAGTCCGTTCCGTCGAGCCGTCGCATCGGCAGATCGCCGCGATGCCGGAATCCCGGGTCGCCGCGCTGGATCTCGCGTTCGAGCGCCTCGCGCGCCGGCGCCTGGCAGGCGGCCAGCAGCTCGCCGCGCGGACGATGCGCGGGGTCGTGGCCGAGCATGCGCCGCCACGCGGCGTTGGCGTAGAGGAGTTCGCCGTATCGGTCGGCGATCGCGATCGCGTCCTCGCTCATGGCGACGATTCTTCGCAGCAGCCGCGCGCAGTCCTCGCTGTGCAGCGCGTCGGTGACGTCCTGTGCGGTGCCGAGCACGGCGACGATGCCGCCGAACTCGTCGAGTTCGGGTTGCGCGCGAATCCGCACCCACCGGCGCCCGCCGTCCGGCAGGGCGATGCGGTGCACGCAATCGGCCTCGCGGCCGTCGCGCGCCGACTGAAGCGCCGCGGCGATCAGGGCGGCGTCGCGCGGGTCCGCCGCTTCGGCGAAGGTGTCGGCGCGCGGCCGGAACGACGACGGATCGCGGTGGTAGATGTCGTACAGCGTCGCCGACCACCAGGCCTCGCCGCTCGCGTCGTCGATCCGCCAGTCGCCGAAGCGCGCGAGTGTCTGCGTGCGCACCAGGCGCTCGCGCTCGTGCTGCAGCTCGGCGGCGAGCTGCCTGCATTCGGTGATGTCCTGCACGACGCCGAGCATGCGCATCGGCCTTCCGCGGTGGTCGCGCATCACCCGGCCTCGCCCGCGCACCCAGCGCACGGTGCCGTCCGCAAGCACGCATCGGTGCTCGATGTCGTAGGGCTTGCCCCGCTTCAGGCACCCGTCGAACGCTTCGACGACCCGCCGGCGATCGTGCGGATGCACGGCGGCGAGGAAGCGGTCGTAGCTCGTTCCGCTTTCTGCCGCCGGCAGACCGAAGATCGCGGCAGTCGCTTCGGACCAGCGCAGCTCGCGGGTCGCGAGTTCGCCGTCCCAGGTGCCGCAGCCCGCGCACTCCTCCACCCTGCGCAGCCGCTCGCTGCTATCGTGCAGCTCGGCGCGCGTCGCTTCGAGCTCGGTCAGGTCGCCGACCACGGCGACTACGTGCGTGCGGACGCCGCAGTTCAGCACCGGCGAGAGTCTCAGCTCGAACGCCCACTTCCCGCCGTCGTCGCGCATGCCGCGCAGCAGGATCGAACCGCCGTCCGGCGAATCGAGCAGCTCGCACAGCGCGTCGAAGGACTCGGCCGGTTGGCCGCTGCCGAGCAGCTCCCGCAGCGACATGCCGCGCAGCTCCCCGCCCGTCTTGCCGACCCCCTGCGCGAACAGCCGCTCGAAGGACGGGCTCGCGTATGCGATCGGCAGCTCGGCTCGAAGCGCGTCGGCGACGGCGACCCCGCTGCCGCAGGCGACGACCGCGTGCTCGAGCAGCGCGAGCCGCTCTTCCGCCCACTTGTCCGCAGTGATCTCGGTGCGCACCGAGACGTACTCCTCGGGCTTGCCCGCCGCATCGAGCACCGGAATGATCGTCGAGCGCACCCAGTAGTACGAGCCGTCCCGGCGGCGGTTGCAGATCTCGCCGGTCCAGATCCGGCCGGCGGCGATCGTGCTCCACAGCTCGCGGTAGAACGCCGGCGGATGGCGGCCGGACTTCACGATCGAGTGCTTCGCGCCGAGCAGCTCGCCCCGTTCATAGCCGCTGACCCTGCAGAACGCTTCGTTCACTTCGACGATCGTCCCGCGCCGGTCGGTGACGCTGACGATGGCGTGATCGTCGAGCGTCAGGCTGGCCTGGTACAGGCGGGTGAAGGCGCGCGAGAGAACACCGGCGAAACGCTCCTCGGGGACGGGCCCGTCCGCCCTCGGTCGTGCGGGAGCGTCCTCCGGCGCCGCCTCCCAGGCGCTCGGCTTCCAGCCCGGCTGCGCATTCGCTGCCTCGAGCAGCGCCCGATCGCGCAGCGAGAGGAGCCGCTCGACGAACGGACCCCGGTCGGCGATCACGGCCGGATCGAAGAGGTCGCCGCTCTCGAGCGTCGCCAGCAGCGCGGCAATGGCGTAGTCTTCCTCGGCGGGCCGCTCGGCGGTCCATGCCAGCAACAGTGCGCGCAACGCCGCGTCGAGCGCGCGACCGCGCTCGAGCGTCCAGTCTCCGGCGCCGAAGAGCCGCACGACGGCGTCCGTCACTTCGTGCAGGCGTTCGAATCGGTCGACGGCAGGCAAGGGCAGCGATTCGGGCATCGTTTCCGGAGCGCTTTGCCCCGGAACCGCGGGCAGGAGCGGCCGAAACGATACGGTATAGCGTACGCGGACGCAAAGGTTGATCCGAGGCATGGTGCGAGCGTGTGCGTACGGTGTCAAAATTCCGCCGTTTGAAGACGAGAGAGCCGACGCGATGAACGCACCCGACGTTCGCCCTTATCGCGCGCGCCGCACGCGTGCCGAGCAGCGGGATTTGCACGAGCAGGCCGTGCGCGCCTCGCTGCGGATGTTCGAAGACGGCGGCTACGAGGCGCTGTCGATGCGCAAGCTGGCCAGCCAGGTCGGCGTGCCGCCGATGTCGCTGTATCGCTATTTCCCGACGAAGGCGCACCTCATCCGCCACATCTGGGCGGATCTGCTGCTGCGGGCGCACAGCCAGGCGACGGCGGCGTTGCCCGAGGCCGCGGACGCGCCGATGCGATTGGCGGCATATCTCGACGCCTGGCTGCAGTACTGGCTCGACAATCGGCGGCACTACTGGGTCGTGTTCGCGATCCGCGATTCGGGACGCGACTGGGTCGCGGAAACCGACGGCGCCGCGCCGCGCCCCGATCCGTGGCGGGTGCTGGCCACGCTTTCCGAACTCGTCGATGGCTGCGTGGCCGAAGGCGGGCGCTCCCGGCTGCACCCGCACGCGGTCGAGGTGCTGTTCTGCAAGACGCTCGGCTTCCTCACCGGCGTGATCGGCATGGCGTCGCTCGCCAAGGCCGACGTCGACGGCCTGAAGCGCTCGCTGGTGGCCGAGATGGTCGAGCAGGTCGTCTCCGGTCGGGCCGTCGCACTGCAGGCGGAGAACGGCGGCGCCTGAGGCTTCGTCCGGCGATCCCTCGCTGCGCGAAGCGGCGGAGCTTGCGCGCGCGCTCGGCGTGGATCCCGAGCGCGGTCTCGACGACGCGGAGGCGGCGCGCCGCCTTTCGCGCGACGGCCCGAACCGTTTGCGCGGCAGGCCGCCGGTGCCGTTCTGGCGACGCGCACTCGCGCAGTTCCGCGACCCGCTGATCTACCTGCTGCTCCTCGCCGCCGCGATCTCGCTCGCCGCGTGGTTCGCCGAGGGCGCGGCCGGCTGGCCGGTCGACGCGCTCGTGATCGCGGCGATCGTGATCGCCAATGCGCTGCTCGGCGCCGTGCAGGAAGAGCGCGCGCAAAATGCCGTCGCGGCGCTGGCGAAGCTCACCGAAGCGACATCGTCGGTGCTGCGCGAGGGACGCCTGCTGCGCGTGCCCAGCGAGTCGCTGGTGCGCGGCGACGTGCTCGTGCTGGCCGAGGGCGACGCCGTCGGCGCCGATGCCCGGCTCCTCGAAGCGGCGTCGCTGCGCGTGCAGGAAGCGTCGCTCACCGGCGAGAGCGAGGCGGTCGACAAGGATCCGGCGACGCTCCCGGCGCCTGCCGCGCTGGCCGACCGTAACGACATGGTGTTCGCCGGCACGGCGGTGGTCCAGGGCAGCGCGCGCGCGCTCGTCGCAGCCACCGGAATGCACACCGAAGTCGGCGCGATCGCCGGCCTGCTCGAAGCGGCCGACGAGCCGCCCACGCCGCTCGAGCGCGAGATTGCGCGCATCGGACGGGTGCTCGGCGTCGCGGTCGTGATCGTCGCGGCGATCGTCGTCGCGACCGTCCTCGCGCTTTCCCATCCGCGCAGCGTGGCCGATCTCGTCGACGTGCTGCTGCTCGGCGTTTCGCTCGCGGTGGCGGCGGTGCCCGAAGGACTGCCGGCGATTCTTTCGCTGGTGCTCGCGCTCGGCGTGCGGCGCATGGCGGATCGCAACGCGATCGTGAAGAAGCTGTCGTCGGTGGAGACGCTGGGCTCGGCTTCGGTGATCGCTTCCGACAAGACCGGAACGCTGACGCGTTCGGAGATGACGATCGAACGCGTGATGACCGCCTCGGGCGCAACGCGCGTGACCGGCGTCGGCTATGCACCGGAGGGCCGGCTCGAGCCGGAGAGTGCGCAGCCGCACGACGACGCGACGCGTCGCGAGGCAAAGCTCGCCGAGGACGTCGTCGTGCTGTGCGGCGGCAGCCTGGCCGGGAACGCGGTGCTGCGGCGGGACGACGACGGCAGCTGGCGCGTGCACGGCGATCCCACCGAGGCGGCGTTCCTCGTCGCCGAGCGCAAGGCCGGCTTCACCGAGCGGCGCGAGCGCCGCTTCGAGCGTATCGCGGAGATCGCCTTCACCTCCGAGCGCAAGCGGATGTCGAGCGTCGAGATCGACCGCGAGCGCGGCGGCGAACGCGTCCTCGTCACCAAGGGCGCGCCCGACGTGCTGGTCCGGCTGTGCGACCGCGTGCGGGTGGGTGCGCAGGTCGTCGCGCTCGACGACGCGATGCGCGCGCGCATTCTCGGCGACGTCGAGGCGATGTCGGACGCCGCGCTGCGCACGCTGTCGGTGGCGTACCGCCCGCTGGCGCCGCACGAGGATGCCGGCGACGGCGAAGCGCTCGAGCACGACCTGATCTTCGCGGGTACCGTCGGCATCATCGATCCGCCGCGCGCCGAGGTCGGGCCGGCGATCGCCGATGCGCGTCGCGCCGGCATCCGGGTGATGATGATCACCGGCGATCACCCGCACACGGCATTGCGCGTCGCGCAGGATCTCGGCATCGCGGGCGCCGACGGCCGGGTGCTGTCGGGCACGCAGATCGACGCGATGGACGATGCCGCCTTCGCGCGAGCCGTGCGGCACACCGACGTCTATGCGCGCGTCGCTCCGGCGCACAAGATGCGCATCGTCGACGCGTTGCAGGCCGACGGCCACGTGGTGGCGATGACCGGAGACGGCGTCAACGACGCGCCGGCGCTGAAGGCGGCCGACATCGGCATCGCGATGGGCATCACCGGCACCGAAGTGACGCGCCAGGCCGCGCGCATGATCCTCGCCGACGACGACTTCGCGACGATCGTCGCGGCGGTGCGCGAAGGGCGCGTGATCTTCCAGAACATCCGCAAGGCGCTGCGCTACCTGCTGTCGTCGAACATGGGCGAGGTGCTCACCGTGTTCTTCGGCGTGGTGCTCGCCGATGCGATCGGACTCGCGGCGGGCGCGACGGGCGAGGTCGCGTTGCCGCTGCTCGCCACGCAGATCCTGTGGATCAACCTGATCACCGATTCGGGGCCGGCACTCGCGATGGGCGTGGACCCGGCGGTCGGCGATCCGATGGCGCAGCCGCCCCGGCGGCCCGGCGATCGGGTGATCGACGGCCGGATGTGGGCGAGCGTGCTGGGCGTGGGCGCGGTGATGGCCGCGGTCACGCTGCTCACGCTCGACGCTTATCTGCCCGGCGGCTGGATCGTAGGCGAGCACGACCTGGCGAACGCGCGCACGGCGGCGTTCACGACGCTCGTGCTCGCGCAGATGTTCAACTGCCTGAACGCGCGCTCGGCCTCGGCCAGCGCGTTTCGCGATCTGTTCGTCAACGGCTGGCTGTGGGCAGCGATCGCGCTGTCGGTGCTGCTGCAGGTTGCGTGCGTACAGTTGCCGCTGATGAATGCCGCGTTCGGCACGGTGCCGCTGTCCGCCGCACAATGGCTGTTCTGCGTCGCGATGGCGAGCGCCGTATTGTGGTGCTCCGAACTGGCGAAGGCGGCGATACGCGTTTTTGGGAGGTAACTCATGTTCGGCGTCGCGGAGACCGGCATCGCAATGATCCTGTCGGGCCTGATGATCATGACCGTCGGCTTCGCCGCGCGTGCGCGGCCGATCGGTCCGGTCCTGATCGGCATCGGCATCGTCGTTTCGATCGCCGTCGTCGTGCATTACGTGATCGGATCGCTCGGGTAGGGGGGCGACGGCGGCGGCGCTGCAATCGCCCGGCGCGCTCTGTGCTCCGCTCGGCGTGCTCTGCTCCGCCCGGCGCTCTGCTCCGCCCCGGTGCGCTCTGCTCCGCCCGGTGCGGCGTCCGGCGCGTTCCTACGCTGCAAGAGGCTGCATTTTTGACTACGCAAACTGCTTCGCACGCCGAAACGCTGTTTTTCGCAGCGCCCCAAACGCGCGCGGCAGCGTCTGCCTTGCCCGGGATCAGTTTCCTGTTTTTGGGCGCGAAGTAGCACCGCCTCGCGCCCGCTCCATCGCCGACGCGAGCGCCATCGAACCGCGCTCGCGCAGAGCCTCGATGGCGCCGTCCACGTCGCGCCTCTCGCGGTTCTGCCCGAGCTTGCGCTTGCCCTCCAGACGGGTGATCTCGACCTCGATGCCGACGATCCGCTGCAGCATCGCGTCCAGGTAGTCCGCCGGCGCATCGCTCATCTTCCACGGATGCGGCTCCGCGGCCTCGTGCCGCCGCGTCAACCGGGCGACGACGCCGCGCACGAAGCGCTCGTCGTCGACGATGCGCAGGCGCCCGTGCGCGTGCACGACCTCGTAGTTCCACGTTGGCACGTGGCGCTGCGTCTCCTGCTTGCTCGGGTACCAGTTGGGAGAGATGTAGCCGTCAGGGCCGCGGAACACGACCATCGCATCGGCACTTTGCGAGACGGCGGTCGACAGCGGATTGTCGCGGGCGATGTGCGCGAGCAGCGTTCCGAAGGGACCGCGCGCGGCGTCGAGCTCGAAGGGCAGGTGATCGGCGTCGAGTCCACTGTCGCGCCGGGTCACCAGCATGCCGAACGGATGCTGCCGAATGATGTCGTGCAACTCGTCGAGCCGGGATTCGGTGAAGTGTTCGGGCAGGTACACGGGGAGCGCCAGGCACGGCGGCCAATCATGCAATAGTGCTCCCGGCGACGTAGAGGTCACGCATGGCCGTCGCAACGAACAGCATGGCGAATCACGGGACAGCAGAGGATGCGGTTCCGTGTTCGGCAAGTCAACGATCGGATGGGTTACCATCCGATCGTTCGATCAACGTCTCCACTAGCCGCATGCCCGCATCCGATCGGCCGGCCGGGTCGCCCCGGAGCGCCCGCCGCGCCAAGAACGGCAGGACGTCCGCACCCTCGCCCTGGGGCTCCGCCGTCCCCACGCGCGAGACCCAGCGCAGGCTCAAGGAGGAGGCGCTCTACGAGACCGCCGCGCGCTGGTTCAACATGCACGGCTTCCACGGCACTTCGCTCGCCGATCTCGCCTCGGAGCTGGGCATCACCAAGGCCGCGCTCTACCACTACGTGCGCGACAAGAGCGAGCTGCTGTACCGGTTGCACATCCGTTCGCTGGAGGCGGCCGACGCGGCCCGTCGCCGCGGCACCGCGGAGGGGCGCGACGGCCTGGACCGGATCCGCCGCATCGTCCACTACTACGTCGCCTCGATCACCTCGTCCCGCACCTTCACCTTCGTCCTGCTCGAGGACGGAGCGCTCGATCCCGCGCAGGCGAAGGAGATCCTCGATCGCCGGCGATGGCTCGAACGCGATCTGCGACGCATCGTCGTCGAGGGAATCGAGGACGGCTCGATCACGCGCTGCGACCCGAAGCTCGTCTCTCTCGTCGTCGGCGGCGCGATGAACTCGGTCGCGAAATGGTTCCGCGACGGCGACGACTGGGACGGCGAGCAGGTCGCCGTCGCGCTGAGCGCGATGCTCGCGCGGATGCTGTCGCGCGATCGCTCGATCGAACTGGCGCCCGACGTCGCCGCTCTTCCCACCCGGCACGACAAGGCCGGCGCGGCGCCTGACCAGCTCGCGCGCCGGCGCGCCCGCGCCTGAGCCTCCGGGCAGTCGTTTCGAATTTCCCGTTCGGCAGGCAGCCAACGGTGCGCTCGACAACTATACGATCGTTTAGCTAGACTTCCGATCGGATAAATAACTTGGCCCCTTGCCAGAGGAGACACCGATGAAGGCGATCAGGACCCTTGCCGTCGCATTGGCCGCCGCCGCGGCGCTGCCCGCGACGGCGCTCGCGCAGGAAGTCGTGCTGAAGTTCTCCCACTTCCTCCCGCCGCAGGCCATGGTTCCGTCCAGGCTGATCACGCCCTGGTGCGAGCGCATCGAGCAGGAGTCCAAGGGCCGGATGAAGTGCCAGATCTATCCGGCGATGCAGCTGGGCGGCAACGCGACGCAGGTGTTCGACCAGGTGCGCGACGGGATCGCCGACGTCGGCTGGGCCGTGCTCGGCTACAGCCCCGGCCGCTTCACCGCGCTCGACGTCTTCGAGCTGCCGTTCATGGGGACCAGCGCCGAGGCGCATTCGCGCGCGCTGTGGAACTACGCGCAGGAGCACGCGTCGAAGGAGCTGGCGAGCGTCAAGCCGCTGATGCTGTTCAGCTCCGACCGCTTCGCGATCCATTCGCGCGACAAGGCGGTGCAGAAGCTCGAGGATCTGCAGGGACTGAAGATCCGTGCCGGGCTGAAGACGACGACGCGCTTCTTCGAGCTGCTCGGCGCGACGCCCGTGTCGATCCCGCTGCCCGGCATGCTCGACGGGATGACGAAGGGCGTGATCGACGCCGGCTTCGCGACCTGGGAGTCGGCGATCGCGCTGCGGGTGCACGAGGCCGCGAAGCACCACACCGACGGAGAGGCGTCGTACCCGGCGATGCACATGTCGAACCTGGCGATCGTCATGAACAGGGCGCGCTACGACAGACTTCCGGCGGACCTGAAGAAGATCATCGACGCGAACAGCGGCGAAGAGATGTCGAGCCACGCCGGACGCCTCTTCGACGAAACCGCCGCCGGCGCCCGCAAGGTCGCCGAGGAGCGCGGCAACCGGTTCCATTCGCTGCCCGCCACGGAGCTCGACCGCTGGAAGAAGGCGTCGCAGCCCGTGTTCGACGAGTGGACGAGGGAGGCGAACGGCAAGGGCTACGACGGCGCGAAGCTGCTGCAGGCTGCGCGTGCGGCCGTCGACGCGGCGGCGGCGAAAGCCCGTCCGTAGACGACGCGATCGCAGCCGGGACGGGCGGGAAGTGACCGGGGCTCGGGTGTCGACGCAGCTCGACCGCGTCGCGCAGGCGTGCGCGATCGCCGGCGGTTTCCTGCTCGGCGTCGTCGTCGTCGCCGTCGTCGCGAGCATCGCGGGCCGCTCGACGATCGGCAAGGGCGTCACCGGCGACTACGAGATCGTGCAGATCGGCGCCGCGGTCGCGGTGTCGCTCTTCCTGCCGATCTGTCAGGCGCGAGGCAGCAACATCATCGTCGACTTCTTCACGCTGCGCGCGGGCAAGGCGTTGCGCTCCGTGCTCGATCGCATCGGTGCGCTGCTTCTCGCGGTGATCTACGCGGCGCTCGCGGCGCGCTGCGTGGCCGGCGCGCTCGACCTGAAGGAAACCGGGGACACGATGACGCTGCTGCGCTTCTGGCCGATGTGGGTCGGCTACGCACTGCTCGTACCCGGTCTGCTGCTCGCGTCGCTGGTCGCCTTCGTGCAGGCATTTACCGGCGCTGCGGCGCGGCACGCGCATGAATAGCCTCGCCGTCGCCGCGCTCCTGTTCGGCAGCATGCTGCTGATGATGGCGCTGCGCATCCCGATCGCCGCCGCGATGTTCGTCCCCGGCGCGATCGCCTACTGGGCGATGACCGGCGACGCGGCGCTGCTCGGGCAGCTCAAGCAGATGACCTGGTCGCGCTTCTCGAACTACGACCTGTCGGTCATCCCGATGTTCCTGCTGATGGGCCAGTTCGCGACGCAGGGCGGGCTGTCGCGCGCGCTCTTCCAGGCCGCGCGCGCCTTCGTCGGACACCTGCGCGGCGGGCTCGCGATGGCGACCGTGCTCGCCTGCGCCGGGTTCGGTGCGATCTGCGGGTCCTCGTTCGCGACCGCGGCGACCGTCACGCAGGTGGCGCTGCCGGAGATGCGCCGCTACGCGTACTCGCCGCGGCTGTCGACCGGCAGCCTCGCGGCGGGCGGAACGCTGGGCATCTCCATTCCGCCTTCGGTGCCGCTGATCATCTACGCGATCCTCACCGAGCAGAACATCGCGCGCATCTTCGCCGCGGCGATGATCCCCGGCCTCGTTGCCGCCGGCGGCTATCTCGTCGCGATCGCGATCTACGCGCGGATGCGGCCCGAGCAGGCGCCTGCGCTCGAGCGGCTCCCGCTGCCGCAGCGGCTTGCGACGCTGAAGGAGGTGTGGTCCGTCGTCGCGATCTTCCTGCTCGTGTTCGGCGGCATCTACGGCGGGCTGTTCACGCCTACCGAGGGCGCCGCCGTCGGCGCCGCGTCGACCTTCGCGCTGGCGGCCTGGCGCGGGGAGCTGACGCTGCAGGGCCTGCGATTCGCGTTCGTCTCGACGGCGGGCACGACCGCGATGCTCTTCATGATCTTCCTCGGCGCCGACATGATGAGCGTCGCGCTCGCCGTCTCCCAGGCGCCGGCGGAGCTGGCTCGCGCGGTGGCCGCATCCGGGATGCCCCCGCTGCTCGTGCTCGCGCTGATCCTGCTGCTGTACGTCGTGCTCGGCTGCGTGATGGACGAGATGGCGATGATCCTCCTCACGCTGCCGATCCTGTTCCCCGTGGTCATGGGGATGGATTTCTTCGGCCTGTCGCCCGAGCACAAGGCGATCTGGTTCGGGATCCTGATTCTCGTCGTCATCCAGATGGGGATGGTGATCCCGCCGGTCGGCCTGAACGTCTACGTGATCAACAGCCTCGCGCGCGACGTTCCGCTGATCGAGACCTACCGCGGCGTCATGCCGTTCGTGGCATCCGACGTCATCCGCATGTGCCTGCTGATCGCCTTCCCTCCACTCAGCCTCTACGTGTTGCGATGGATGACATGAAGCACCGGCGATCGATCGACACCCTGCGCGAGCTCTACGTCCGTTCGTGCGAATGGCGCGGCCGCGACGAGTTCTTCGCCGATGAGCGCGAGCGCATCGACGGCGCGGAGGCGCTGCGGCTCTCCCGGGCGATGGCCGATCTCTACGCTCGTGCCGGCGCCGGCGCCGGCGAGGTCGTCGCGCTGCTGTGCCGCTGCTCCGCGCGCCATGCCGTGAGCTGGTTCGCGGGCATGTTGAACGGCCGCATCGTCTGCAACCTTCACATACGCGAGACGCCGGAGCGCATCGGCGAGTCACTGCGCTGGCTCGACGCGAGGGTGCTCGTCCACGACGAGGAGGCGAGCCAGCTCGCGCGCGAGGCCGTGGCGCGATCGGGCCGGCCGATCGCGCGCATCGTGCTCGGCGCCCGCGGCGATGCCGCATTCGGCTGGGACGACGTCGTCGCGGCGCGCGATGCAACGGCAACGACGGGTGCACCGGCGCCCCCGGCTCCCGCCGGCGACGACGTCGCCGCGATCATCCTGTCGTCGGGTTCGACCGGCAAGCCCAAAGGCGTCGCACACACGCAGCGTTCGCTGCTCGAGGCGGCCAAGGGCGGGCAGTACGCATTGGGCGGACTGAACCGGCACGATTGCGGCCTGCTCTACATGCAGCCGTCCTTCGCCGGCTGGCCGATCATCGTGCTGCCGCTCGTCGCGGCGAAGTCGAAGGTCTTCTTCGGCGCGCAGTTCACGCCGCAGGGGTGCCTCGACACCGTCGAGCGCGAGCGGGTCACGCTCGCGCCGCTCGTGCCGACGATGTGGCGGATGGTCTTCGAGGAAGACGTGGCGAAGCGCGACCTGTCGCCGCTGCGCATGGTGACGATCGCCGGCGAGCCGCCGGCGCCGTCCGACATCGCGTCGCTGCACGCGCGGATCTGCCCGCGGATCGCGAGCTTGTACCTGTCGGCCGAGGGCCTCACCGCCTCGGGCGTGATCGCGTTCACCGAGGACCTGCTGCGCCCCGGAAAGGCCGCCTCCACCGGCCGGCCCGCTCCGGGTGTCGACGTGCGGATCGTCGATCCGGCCGGCGGCTTCGACGACGAGCTGCCGGTCGGCGAGACGGGCGAGATCGTCGTCTCGGGCCCGTCGATGGCCGCCGGCTACTGGAACGACGACGCGCTCACTGCGCAGCGCTTCCGGGACGGCTGGTGGCGCAGCGGCGACCTCGGGCGCGTCGACGCCGAGGGCGACCTCTGGGTCGTCGGGCGCATCGACAACGTCATCAATACGGGCGGCATCAAGGTCTCCGGCGAAGAGGTCGAGCGCGCGCTGCTCGGCAACCCGGCGGTCGCGCAATGCGCGGTGATCGGCGTGCCCGACGAACGCTTCGGGCGACGCATCGAAGCCTGGATCGTCGCCCGCGGAGCCGCGCCTTCGGCGGAAGCGCTGGGCGCGTTCTGCCGCGACCAGGCCGGCCTGGCCGGCTTCAAGGTTCCGAAGGTCTTCCATTTCGTCGCCGAGCTCCCCACCGGGCCGACCGGAAAGCTCTATCGCCGGGCGTTGCGCGGCGACGCCCGACCTCTTTCCACCCATCGAAGCGGAGAACACCCGTGAGCGAACCCGTACTGATCGTCGAGAAGAAGAATCACGTCGGCGTGCTGACCCTGAACCGGCCGACGAAGGCCAATGCGCTGAACACGCAGCTCAAGCGCGATCTGCTCGCCGCTCTCGACGCGCTCGCGCAGGACGCCGACGTCGGCGCGATCCTGCTCAAGGGCGCCGGCAGGCATTTCTGCTCGGGCCAGGACTTCAATGACATCGTGCTCGGAACCGACGCGCGCGACGTGCAGAAGGTGCGTGAGATCTTCAACCATCTCGTCACGCCGCTGTTCGACCGGATCGCCACACTCGGCACGCCGGTGATCTCGGCGGTGCGCGGCATGGTCACCGGGGAAGGCCTTCCGCTGGCGATCACCTGCGACCTCGTCGTCGCATCGGAGACGACGGTGTTCCAGTTCCCGGGAACGAATCTCGCCGGCATCAGCATCGGCCCGGGCGTCGTTGCCGCCCGCTACATCGGCGCACGCCGCGCGCTGCAGTACCTGCTCACCGGCGAACCGCTGCTCGCGCGCGACGCCGAGCGTTACGACATGGTCAACCGCGTCGTGCCCGACGCGCAGCTCGAGCCGGTTGCCACGGCGCTTGCCGAGAAGATCGCCGCGAAGGTGCTGACCAATCCGGTCTTCATCAAGGAGCTGGGCAAGACGGTCTTCTACCAGGCGATGGACATGGAGCGCGGCAAGGCCTACCGCTATGCGCACGAGGCGCTCGCGCACGGCTTCTGCACGCACGAAGCCACCGAGGGCGCGCGCCGGCTGCTGAAGGGCGGCTACACCAGGGAGCAGCTGCAGCTCGAAGGGCTCGTCTGATGTCGCTCGCCGACCTGTCCGCCGAGCTCGAACGGCTGCTGCGGCTGCGTTCGAACCCGATCGGGATGAAGCTCTTCGAGTCGGTCGACGCGATGGCCGCCGTGCCGCGCATCCGCCGCCCCGATGCGGTGCATACGCTCGACCAGATCGTCGCGCAGGCGGCGCGGCTCGGCTGGACCATCGGAATCACGGCCGACGACCTCGTGGGCGACCAGTGCCGCGCGGTCGTCGGCCTGTGCGCGCAGGACGACGAGTGGCTGTCCGGCCGTCCGATGACCGGCGTCTGGTACGCCACCGTGGAGGACGCCGGCCGGCACCAGCGGGCGATGCAGGTCGTTCCGGCTGGCCGCTACCGTGCCCTGGCCGTCTCGCCGCTCGCTTCCGGGCGGCTCGAGGCGCCCGACATTGCGATGTTCTACGCCACGCCCGGGGCGATGATGTATTTCATCAACGGGCTGCAGTGGTCGGGGTACGAACGCTTCGATTGGAGCGTCGTCGGCGAGTCGTCCTGCGCGGATTCGTGGGGCCGCGCGCTGCGCACCGGCGAGCCCAGCCTGTCGATTCCCTGCTTCGCGGAGCGACGCTACGGCGGAGTGCTCGACGACGAGATGCTGATGGCGCTGGCGCCCGCGGACGTCGCGAAGGCGATCGACGGAATGCATGCGCTGACGAAGAACGGACTGCGCTATCCGGTGCCGGAATACGGCATCCAGCAGGACGTGCGCGCCGGAATGGGCGTGAGCTACGCGAAGATGAAATAGGGCGGTCCGTCCGCCGCATCGAACGGGGGCCGGAATGAGCGAGCGTCGTTTCTTCCACAGTACGCACTGGGGCGCCTTCGAGGCCGTGGTGGGTCCGCAGGGCCTGCGCGGAATCGAAGCCTTCGGCCCGGATCTCGCGCCTCCGCCGCAGCACGGCAACATCGCATCGGCGCTGCGGCACGCGACGCGCATCGAGCGGCCGATGGTGCGCCGCGGCTGGCTCGAGCGCGGCCCGGGGGCGGACGCGGCGCGCGGCAGCGAGCCTTTCGTGCCGCTCGACTGGGACCGCGCGCTCGACCTGCTCGGCGCGGAGCTGCGCCGTGTCTACGAAGGCTTCGGCGGCGCGGCGGTCTACGGCGGCTCCTATGGATGGGCGAGCGCGGGCCGTTTCCATCATGCGCAGAGCCAGCTGCACCGGTTCCTGAACTGCCTGGGCGGCTACGTGCGCAAGGAGAACAACTACAGCTTCGGCGCGAGCGAAGTGCTGCTGCCGCACGTCGTCGGCGGCGAAGCGTATCGCGACGTGCTCAAGCGCAACACGTCGTGGGACGTGCTCGCGGAACACGCGGAGCTCGTCGTCGCCTTCGGCGGGATGCCGCTGAAGAACACCTACGTCACGGCGGGCGGTGCATCGACGCATCCGGTGCCCGGATATCTGCGCGTCATGCGCGAGCGCGGATGCCGTTTCGTGCTGGCGAGCCCGATCCGCGACGACCTTGCCGAGGCGGTGGACGCCGAATGGCTCGCCTTGCGGCCGGGCACCGATACCGCGCTGATGCTCGCGCTCGCCTGGGTGCTGCGCACGGAAGGGCTGCACGACGAGGCGTTCCTGGCGTCGCACTGCAGCGGATACGAGCGCTTCGAGCGCCATCTGCTCGGCGTCGACGACGGACAGCCGAAGTCGCCCCGGTGGGCCGAAGCGATCTGCGAGATTCCGGCGGCGACCATCGCCGATCTCGCGCGCCGCATGGCGGGACGACGTACCTTCGTGTCGACGACGTGGTCGCTGCAGCGGGCGCGGCACGGCGAGCAGCCGCTTTGGATGTCGATCGTGCTCGCCGCGATGCTCGGGCAGATCGGCCTGCCGGGCGGCGGCTTCGGGCACGGGCACGGATCGGCCGGCGAGATGGGATGGCCGCTGTACGGACCGCTGCCCACCCTGCCGCAGGGCACGAACCGGGTGGACCGCTTCATTCCGGTCGCGCGCATCGCCGACATGCTGCTGGCGCCCGGCGCTTCGTACGAATACGACGGGAGAACGCTGACGTATCCGGACATTCGCCTCGTCTACTGGTGCGGCGGCAATCCGTTCCACCATCACCAGGACCTCGCCCGCCTCGAGCGTGCGTTCCAGCGTCCGCAGACGGTGGTCGTGCACGATACGCACTGGACGGCGAGCGCGCGCCGTGCCGATTTCGTGATCCCGATCGCCGCGACGCTCGAGCGCAACGACATCGGCGCGGCGAACAGCGATCGATGGGTCATCGCGATGCGTCAGGCGCTCGCCCCGTACGGACAGGCGCGCAGCGACTACGCGGTGTTCTCGTCGCTCGCCGAGCGGCTCGGGATCGCCGCGGAGTTCACGGAAGGCCGCGACGAGATGGCGTGGCTGCGCCACCTGTACGACGGCTGGCGCATGCGGCTCGCGGGAGCCGGCTGCGAGATCCCGGCCTTCGATCGCTTCTGGGAGGAAGGCTGCTTCGAGCTTCCGTACGCGCCTCGGCCGACGATCCTGCTCGAGGACTTCCGGCGGGATCCGCAGGCCCACGCGCTGCGTACGCCGAGCGGGCGCATCGAGATCGCATCGGAGACGATCGCGGGATTCGGATACGACGACTGTCCGGGACACCCGTCATGGCTGGGCCCGGAAGCCGACGGCGACGAGGCGCAGTGGCCGCTGGTCCTGGTCGCGAACCAGCCGGCGAGCCGCCTGCACAGCCAGCTCGACGTCGGCGACCATAGCCGCTCGACGAAGGTGAACGGCCGCGAGCCGATGCGCATGCATCCCGACGATGCCGCAGCGCGCGACCTGCGCGATGGGGACGTAGCGCTCGTGCAAAGCGCGCAAGGTGCCTGTCTCGCCGGAGTCGTGCTCAGCACGGCATTGCGCCGCGGCGTTGTCCAGCTCTCCACCGGCGCGTGGTACGACCCGCAGGAGGTGGCGGGAATCGGCCGCGTCTGCGTGCATGGCAACCCCAACGCGCTCACCCGCGATCGCGGCACCTCGCGTCTCGCGCAGGGCCCGACCGGGCAGTTGACACGCGTGCAGGTCGTTCGCTTCGACGGTCCGTTGCCCGAGCTTTCCGTGCTTCGTCCGCCGCCGTTCGTCGCCGGATAGGGGCAGCCGCCGGCGCTTGCCGCGATCGCGCCGGTCGCGGTCCGGAAGCGGCGACGCTGCCGCTCCCCTCCGTCATATCGCGGTCCCGGTCGATGCGCCGGCAGCGACCGCATGTGTCCTCACCCTACATAGGGTTTCTACCCACATTGCGCCTTGACGGGAAGGTGACGTAGGATCCACTGCAAAATGGGAAACACGTTTCCGCTATAGGGAAA
Organism: uncultured Burkholderiales bacterium; assembly: GCA_937903095.1. Lineage (GTDB taxonomy): Bacteria > Pseudomonadota > Gammaproteobacteria > Burkholderiales > Burkholderiaceae_E > Zeimonas. Next base: position 5,167 of record CALCZN010000423.1, on the reverse strand, counting down.
CCGGATGGATTCACGATGGATCGAGAGCTGCTGTCCTCCGTATTCGCGGCGCGGCCGATAGCCGAGACCGCTGCATGTTGACGCAGGTCTTGCTCAATGGGCTCTTCGCATCCAGTCTCTACTGCCTGGTTGCGCTCGGGCTGACCCTGATTCTCGGGGTGATGGACATCGCCGATTTCGCGCAGGGCGCGACCTACATGCTCGGCGCCTTCGTCGCGTTCCTCGCGGTCACGCAACTTGGGCTCGACTTTCACTGGGCCCTCCTGTTGGCGATCCTGGCGGCGGTCGTGCTCGGCGTAGCCAACAACCAGCTCATCTATCAGCCGGTGATGCGTCGCTCGGCAAACACCTTGATTGCTGCACTCGGTGTGCTGCTGATCGTGCAGAACGTCGCTTTGATGATCTTCGGTTCCGAGTTTCAGACCTACTCGGCGCCGTTCGGTCGGGAGGTCGTCGAGATCGGTTCCGGCGTCATCCCTCTCTACAAAGTCTCCGTGATCGCGATTTCGATGGCGGCCGTTCCGCTTGTCTGGGTTTTTCTGAGCAAGACCGCAACGGGCAAGGCGATCCGCGCGATGAGCCAGAACAAGGAGGGTGCCGCTATCGTCGGTATCGGCTCCCGCGAGGTGTCGCTCGTCACATTCGCGTTGGGCTCGGCCCTCGTCGGACTCGCCGGGGCGCTCGCATCGCCCGTCTACGCTTTCGATGCATTCTTCGGCGCCGACGCGATCGTCAAGGCCTTCACGATCGTCATCGTCGGAGGAATGGGATCGATTGCCGGCGTCCTCGTCGGGGTCGCGATCATCGGCTTTGGAGAGAACCTGGTGTCCGGTTACATCTCCACCGAGTACAGCACACTGGTCACGTTTGTCCTGCTGATCGCGGTGTTGTTTCTCCGGCCGCAGGGCATTTTCGGAAAGAGGCACGCATGAGCGCGGCACGCATTCCCGTTGCCGATCGCGCCTCTGTCACACAGGCAGCCGAGCCTCCGCTGGCGCCGACGGCCGGCATGAGCAGGTACATCAGGCTCGGTGCAGCGGTGCTCGCGCTGCTTGCAGTCGTAGTCGGCCCGTTGTTCGTCCAGTCCACGCTGATCCAGCACTTCCTGGTTCTGATCGGTATCAACGTCATCCTCGTGCTGAGTCTGGATCTGGTGGTGGGGATGCTCGGTCTTTCCGCGCTCGGGCACGCGGGTTTCATGGGCATCGGCGCTTACACGAGTGCGCTGCTCGTGATGAACCAGGGTTTTTCTTTCCTCGGCGGACTGGTTGCCGGCACTGCCCTGGCGACATTTTTCGGAGTCTTGATCGGCTATCCGTCGCTTCGGCTGGGCGGTCACTTCTTCGTGGTGGTGACCTTCATTGTCGGAATCGTCTTCAACCTGCTCTTCACGAACCTCGTGGAGATCACGAAAGGACCAATGGGACTGCCCGGCATACCGGCGCCGGAGATCGCAGGCCACGTATTCCACGACAAGCTGTCGTACTACTACCTGGTGCTGGCGTTCATTCTTCTGGTCCTGTTCGTCAAGTGGCGGATACATGGATCCCGGATGGGCCGCGCACTGACGGCAATCCGTGAGGAGGAGGATCTCGCGCGTGCCGTCGGGATCCGCAGTCACCGCTACAAGGTCGCCGCTTTCGCGCTCAGCACGGCCGGCGCCGGTTTGGCGGGTGCGTTGTACGCGCATTACCTGCGCTTCATCGGTCCCGCGTCCTTCGACTTTCTGCATTCGTTCGACCTGTTCGTCATGAACCTGCTTGGCGGAAAGGGAACATTGCTCGGTCCGATCATCGGGCCGGTGCTGCTCACCACCATCGACCAGGCGTCGCAGTTATTCCGACCCGAACCGGCCCGGATCGTCTTCGGCGTGTGCCTGATCCTCATCATCATCTACATGCCCCAAGGCATCATCGGGCTCGTTCGCGCGCTTATCGGCAGGAGGCGTCCATGAACGGACAGCCAATGCTGAAGGTCGCGGGGTTGCGGCGGCACTTCGGCGGTTTCGTAGCCGTGGACAACGTTTCCTTCGAGCAGCGCCAGGGTGAAATCCTCGGTCTGGTCGGGCCAAACGGCGCGGGCAAGTCGACCATCTTCAACCTGGTGTCCGGCTTCATTCGCCCATCCGCCGGCAAGGTGGAATACCGGGGCCGCGACATCACGGGAATGGACTTTCACGAGGTTGCGCGGCTGGGAGTCGCGCGTTCGTTTCAGCTCAACAAGCTGTTCGGCGGGCTCTCCGTCGAGGAAAACATCCGTATCGGATGTCACTTGCACGAGCCGGCGGGGCTGCGACGCTTTTTCTTCGGTGCCGGACGCGAGGATCGTGATGCGCTCCAGGGCCGCGTGAACTCGATCATCGACCGCATTGGAGTGCACGCCCTGCGGCACCAGCGTGCTGACGAGCTGTCGTACGGTGACCAGAAACTGCTGGGAATCGGTATCACGCTCGGATCGCAGCCGGATCTGGTGATGCTCGACGAGCCCTTCGCGGGCATGAACCAGACAGAGACTCTTCGATGCGCTGACCTCGTGCGAGGTATCGCGAAAGAAGGCAAGACCGTCTTCCTCGTGGACCACAACATGCGGGCCATCATGGGCATCTGCGACCGGGTGCTGGTGCTGAACTTCGGCGCGCTCGTCGCCGACGGCCCGCCCGCAGAGATCCAGAGCAACCGTGCCGTGATCGAGTGCTATCTGGGGAGCCGGGCGTGCTGAGACTCACGGATGTCTCGACTTACTACGGCAATTTCGAGGCACTGCGCGAGGTCGCGCTCACGGTATCCGAAGGCGAGATGGTCGCCATCATCGGTGCCAATGGCGCCGGCAAGACGACGTTGATGCGCACCGTCTGCGGCCTGGAACGCAACAGGCGTGGCAGCGTGATTCTGCGCGGCGAGGACGTGTCGGCGCTGTCTCCAAGAGCGCGCGTCGTGCGCGGCGTGTCCTACTGCCCCGAGGACCGCAAGTTGTTCCCCGGCATGACGGTGCTGGAGAACCTGGAGATGGGCGCGCACGTACGGCCCAGGGAGTTCCGACGCAACCTGGATCGGATCCTTCAAATCTTCCCGATCCTGGCGCAGAAGCGCAATGCCGCCGCCGGCTCGCTGTCCGGAGGGCAGCAGCAGATGGTCGCGATCGGTCGTTCCTTGATGTCGAGCCCCAGGCTGATCATGTTCGACGAGCCGTCGACAGGACTGGCCCCCATCGTGGCGGAACAGCTCATGGAGGTAATCCAGGGCTTGAACCGCGAAGGCATGACGGTCTTGCTCGTCGAGCAGAACGTCCATCTTGCGCTGGACTTCGTCAGTCGCGCTTACGCACTGGAAAACGGGCGGATCGTGCTGCACGGCTCGGCCGCCGAGCTCAAGGACAACGACGAAATCAGGCGCAGTTACCTCGGCGCGTAAGCAGCAGGTATTCCACCAGACGTTCCTTTCTCGAGGAGATTCGACTTGAAGAAGACATCCAGGTTCTTGCTCGCTCCCGCTTTGATTGCGGGGTTGACGTTCGCCGGCGGGGCATGGGCCGACCTGCCCGCCAGGACCAGAATCGCCGTGGCCGTGCCGTTGTCCGGTCCGCTCACTCTGAATGGACAGGAGGCGATCGAAGGCGCGCAGCTTGCAGCCGAGATGGTCAACGCCAAAGGCGGGATTCTCGGGAAAAGCACCATCGAGTTGATCGAGGTCGACACGCGTTGCAACCCTACCGAGGCGGTGAACGCCACGCAGCGCGCCATCAGCAGCGGCATCGACCTGTACATCGGCAACTACTGCTCCTCGGCGGCGCTGGCGACGATGCCGGTTCTGGCCAGCGAAGGCATTCCTCAGATCGTGCTGGCCTATGCGCCGTCGATCACCGGCAGCGCACGCACGCCGAATTCGGTGCGCATCGGCCCCTCGGCCGGGCTGCAAATGGCGCCGCTTGCCAAATACGCCATCACGGTCGACAACAACAGGAAGTTTGCCGCGCTGGTGACCAACGATGATTTCGGTCGTTCGATGGCGGATGCTTTTGCCCAGGCAGCCAGGAAACTCGGTGGCGAGGTCGTCGATTTCCAGTACTACAAGTTCGGCGCCGACTTCTCGACCTACCTGACGAAAATCAAGAACATGAACGTCGATGGGCTCGTATTCATCGGCCTGGGCAACGACACGATCAATTTCACGAAGAGCTACGACGAGCTCGGACTGAAGATGCGTATCTACGGCGGCGACAACTTCAGCGACGCGCAATACATTCAGAAGCAAAAGCCCAAGCCGCAGAACCTGGTCTTTGCCTGGGTGTACGACGACGCGTCGAGTCGCACCGGCGAGGTGCCGCCGCATCCCGAGAACATCAAGAAATTCGTCGAGGCGTTCAAGGCGAAGTACAACAAGATTCCCTCGCGCAACAACGTCTGGGGTTTCGCAACGGTCGAGGTGTTCCGCCAGTCGGTGGAGAAGGTGGGCAGCCTGGACCGAAAGGCGATCGCCGAGCACCTGCACTCGGGCGCGGAGTTCCAGACGCCGTTTGGCAACTTGTCGTTCGCGAAGTGCGGGCAGTCGAACAACAAGAACGGGGTGGGCAAATTCGACGGAGAACAAACGCGGTTCCTGAAGGCAAAGGACTGGGGTGACGACGTCGTCCCGCCGTTGTGCAACGAGAACTGAGTGAACCCGGGCCGCCGCGGCGAGGAAGCGGCGCCGCGGCTTTCCCGGTACGAGCAGCACCGAACGAACGCAAGAGGGGCACAGTGGAATCGACGGTTGCGTCACCGAGGGGGCGTCCGAAGGGGAAGCCACCGGCTTCCGGGCGGCGATCCCCAGGAAGTGTATATGCGGTGGAGCGCGCGGCCGACGTGCTGGCCGCGGTCTGCGAGGATCTGGATCGCCCGCGAGGTGTCAAGGAGCTGAGCGACGCCCTCGGGATGAACGTCAGCACGGTGCATCGCGTGCTTGCGGCGCTGGTCAACAAGCAGATCCTGCGTCAGGACCCGCTGAACGCCAAGTACGCGCCCGGACCATGGCTGCTGGACGTCGCGCTTGCGTACCTGCGTCGGTTGGATCTGCCGAAGGTGGCGCTGCCGTTCATGCATCGCCTGCGCGACGAAACCCGAGAGACGGTCACGTTGAGCATGCGCGATGGCATGACACGCATCTACGTCGCGCAGGTCGAGAGTCAGCAG
>CALCZN010000422.1:0-4670 GCA_937903095.1 uncultured Burkholderiales bacterium | reverse complement strand
GCGATCCAGTCGATCGCCAACTGGGCGCGCGAGAACGACATGATCGTGCACATGCATCGCGCCGGACACGGCACGTTCACGCGGCAGAAGTCGCACGGGATGTCGTTTCGCGTGCTCGCCAAGTGGCTGCGCGCGGCCGGCGTCGATCACCTGCACGCGGGAACGGCGGTCGGAAAGCTCGAGGGCGATCCGTTGGCCGTGCAGGGCTACTACGCGGTGTGCCGCGAGACGAGGAGCGGGGTCGATCTTCCGCGCGGACTGTTCTTCGAGCAGGACTGGGCGGGCCTGCGCAAGGTGATGCCGGTGGCTTCCGGCGGAATCCACGCGGGGCAGATGCACGAACTGGTCGACCTGTTCGGCGACGACGTGGTGCTGCAGTTCGGCGGCGGGACGATCGGCCATCCGATGGGCATCCAGGCCGGCGCCACGGCCAACCGCGTCGCGCTCGAAGCCGTCGTGCTCGCGCGCAACGAAGGCCGCGACCTGCGCACCGAAGGGCCCGAGATCCTGGCGCAGGCCGCACGGCACTGCCGGCCGCTGCAGGCGGCGCTCGAAACGTGGAAGAACGTGCGCTTCGATTACGAGAGCACCGACGCGTCCGATTTCGTCGCCACGCCGTCGGTGTGCTGAGCGCGGCCTGCCCGATCCCGCGGCACACAGAACCCTCTCCGGAGCTTCCGTCATGCGTATCACCCAGGGCGCCTTCTCTTTCCTTCCGGATCTCGACGACACGCAGATCCGCGCGCAGATCGACTACTGCCTGCGCAACGGCTGGGCCGTGAGCCTCGAGTACACCGACGACATCCATCCGCGCAACGTCTACTGGCAGATGTACGGACAGCCGATGTTCGACCTGGCCGACGCCGGCGGCGCGATGCTCGAGCTGCAGGCGTGTCGCGAGACCTTTCCCGACCACTACATCCGCGTGAACGGCTTCGACTCCACGCGCGGCTGGGAAACGGTGCGCCTTTCGTTCCTCGTGAACCGTCCGGCGCACGAGCCGGGACTGCGGCTGCGACGCACCGAGGCGAGCGGCCGCCTGCAGCGCTATGCGCTCGACGGCTACGCCGCGCAGCGCGAGCCGGGTCGGCGCTACGGCGAACGCTGCTGAAGACGCCGGCGAGCGCAACCGCCGCAATGCGAACCGGAGGTACGACGCGATGAACCCGATCGACGAGCGCGAAGTGCTCGCGCTGCTGGCCGAACTCGATGCCGAACTCGTGGGCCTGGCGCCGGTCAAGCAGCGCATCCGCGACATCGCAGCGCTGCTGCTGGTCGATGCGGCCCGCAAGGCGCACGGACTGGCTTCGCCCCCGCCCACGCTGCACATGTGCTTCACCGGCAACCCCGGCACCGGCAAGACGACGGTGGCGCAGCGCATGGCCTCGATCCTGCACCGGCTCGGCTACGTGCGCAAAGGGCACCTCGTCTCGGTGACGCGCGACGACCTGGTCGGGCAGTACATCGGGCACACCGCACCGAAAACGCGCGAGGTGCTCAAGCGCGCGATCGGCGGCGTGCTGTTCATCGACGAGGCGTACTACCTGTATCGCCCCGAGAACGAGCGCGACTACGGACAGGAGGCGATCGAGATCCTGCTGCAGGCGATGGAGAACCAGCGCGAGGACCTCGTCGTGATCCTCGCCGGCTACGCCGACCGGATGGCGGCCTTCTTCGAATGCAATCCGGGCTTTCGTTCGCGCATCGCGCACCACATCGACTTCCCCGACTACGGGCGCGAAGAGCTGATGGGCATCGCCGAACTGATGCTCGGTCGGCTCGGCTATGCGCTCGATGAGCAGGCGCGCGAGCTGTTCGAGCGCTACCTGGAGCTGCGGATGCGCCAGCCGCATTTCGCCAATGCGCGCAGCGTGCGCAACGCGCTCGACCGGGCGCGGCTGCGGCATGCGAGCCGGCTGTTCGGCTCGATCGCGCAGGCTGATGCCGCTACCTTGTCCACGCTGACCGCGGAAGATTTCCGCCCGAGTCGCGTTTTCCGGCCATCTCAGCCGGCGTCGCGGCGCCGCGCAGAAGAGGAGTGCCCGTCATGATCCGCCATCGCCTCACGCTCGCGCAGTTCCTCGCCGAAGAGCGGCGATTGCGTTCCGATGCGCCGGCCTCGCTCGACGGCGTGATCCTCGCGCTGGCACTCGCGTGCAAGTCGGTGTCCGACAAGATCGCCTTCGGCGCGCTCGCCGACGTGCTCGGCGGCGCCGATTCGGTCAACGTGCAGGGCGAAGCGCAGCAGAAGCTCGACGTGATCGCCAATGACACTTTCGTGCACTGCCTGCAGCGATGCGGCAACGTTCGCGCGATGGCCTCGGAAGAGTTCGACGCACCGGTGTTCGCGCGCGAAGAAGCCGATGCGGAGTACCTGGTCGCCTTCGACCCGCTCGACGGCTCGTCGAACATCGACGTCAACGTATCGGTCGGCAGCATCTTCTCGGTGCTGCGCGCGCCCGATGCCGGCCGGCCCACGCGCGTCGAAGACTTCCTGCAGTGCGGCGGCCAGCAGCTTGCCGCCGGCTACGCGATCTACGGCCCGTCGACGATGCTCGTGCTGTCGATCGGCAACGGCGTGCACGGCTTCACGCTGGAGCCGCGCATCGGCGAGTTCCTGCTCACGCATCGCGATCTGCGCGTTCCGCCCGCCGCGCGCGAATTCGCGATCAACGCATCGAACCATCGCTTCTGGGAAGCGCCGGTGCGCCGTTACGTCGATGAGTGCGTCGCGGGCCGCGCCGGCATGCGCGGCGAGGACTTCAACATGCGCTGGATCGCCTCGCTCGTCGCCGACGCGCACCGCGTCCTCACGCGTGGCGGCGTCTTCCTGTACCCTCGCGATTCGAAGGATCCGGCGCAGCCCGGGCGCCTGCGCCTGCTCTACGAATGCAATCCGGTCGGGTTCCTGATCGAGCAGGCGGGCGGGCGCGCGAGCACCGGCGCCGGGCCGGTGCTCGCGGTGCAACCTGCGTCGCTGCACGAGCGCATCGGCTTCGTGTTCGGCTCGCGCGAGGAGGTCGAGCGCATCGAGCGCTATCACCGCGAGACGGCCGATCCGCTCGACACGCCGCTGTTCAGCCGGCGCGGCCTGTTCCGCGACGCGGCCCCGGCCGTCGAAGCGAGGCAGTGAGATGTCCGCCAGGCACCCGATCATCGCGATCACCGGTTCCTCCGGCGCCGGCACGACCTCGGTCACCCGCACCTTCGAGAAGATCTTCCGCCGCGAGAAGCTGAAGGCGGCGATCATCGAGGGGGACAGCTTCCATCGCTACGACCGCCAGGAGATGCGGCGGATGCTCGCCGAGCAGGAGGCGGCCGGCAACCGGCACTTCAGCCACTTCGGCGAACAGGCGAACCTCTTCGAGGAACTCGAGCAGACCTTTCGCGACTACAGCGAAACCGGCAACGGACGTCATCGCCGGTATCTGCACGACGACGCCGAGGCGTCGCGCCACGGGCAGGAGGCCGGCACGTTCACGCCGTGGAGCGAGTTCGAGCCCGGCACCGACCTGCTGTTCTACGAGGGGCTGCACGGCGCGGTGCGCACCGCCACCGTCGACGTCGCGCGCTACCCGGACCTGCTGATCGGCGTCGTGCCGGTGATCAACCTGGAATGGATCCAGAAACTACATCGCGACAAGTCGACGCGCGGCTATTCCACCGAAGCCGTCACCGACGTGATCCTGCGGCGGATGAACGACTACGTGCACTACATCTGTCCGCAGTTCGAGCGCACGCACGTCAATTTCCAGCGCGTGCCCACCGTCGACACGTCGAACCCGTTCATCGCGCGCGACATCCCGACCGCCGACGAGAGCTTCCTGGTGATCCGCTTCGCCAATCCGGCGGGCATCGACTTTCCCTATCTGCTGACGATGCTCGGCGGCTCGTTCATGTCGCGCGCGAACACGATCGTCGCTCCGGGCGGGAAGATGGAACTGGCGATGCAGCTGATCTTCACGCCGTTCATCTGGCGGATGATGGAGCGGCGCCGCAAGGCGCTGGGCGGGTGAAGCGCGCGGCCCGCCGCCCGGGGCGCGCGGCCGCGTTCCGCGGGCCGCGCAGCCCACCGCCGCGCTAGCCGTTGCGCCGTCGCATCCGCACCGCCGCGTCCAGCGCGTCGAGCACGCGCACCGAGTCGTCCCAGCCGAGGCAGGCGTCGGTGATGCTCTGGCCGTAGACGAGCGCGTGCGGGTCGTCGGTACCCGGCGTGAAGGGCTGGCGACCCTCGACGAGATGGCTCTCGATCATCGCGCCGAGGATGGCGCGGCTGCCGCCGGCGATCTGCGCGCACACCGCATCGGCGACCTCGTGCTGCCGAAGCGCCTGCTTGCCGCTGTTCGCGTGCGAGAAATCGATCATCAGCGACGGGCGGCAATCGCTGTCGGAGAGCGTGCGGCAGGCGGCCTCGACGCTCGCCGCATCGTAGTTCGGCGTACGCCCGCCGCGCAGGATCAGGTGGCAGTCGGGATTGCCGAGCGTGCGCACCATCGCGACGTGGCCGTTCTTGTGGATGCCCAGGAAATTGTGCGGTGCGCGTGCGGCGAGCATCGCATCGATGGCCACGCGCACGTTGCCGTCGGTGCCGTTCTTGAAGCCGATCGGCGCCGAGGTGCCCGAGGCCAGCTCGCGGTGCACCTGGCTCTCGGTGGTGCGCGCGCCGATCG
>CALCZN010000421.1:0-1948 GCA_937903095.1 uncultured Burkholderiales bacterium | reverse complement strand
TGGCTGCGATGCTCGCTGTGGCCCCCGGATGCGAGGTGTCCGCAACGAGACCGTTGGCCGGGTTGGTTTCATGCAGGAAGTACTCGAACGCATGGCGCTGCAGCGCGTCGAGCCGCGACTCGCCGAAGTCGCGAAGCGGAGCGTGCTGCGATGACGACATAAGCGCCGGAGGAGCTTAGAGAGCGAAGGCGACTGCACCGGCAAGGAGGCCGATGGAATACCCCTGCAAGACCGGCAGCCCGACTGCGCGGCCACCGATTACCCAGGCAATGGCGCCCTTCACGATCATGTTCGTCATGGTCGCCACTCCGATCGCAGTCCCTGCGACTAGCGTGGAGAATCCGTCAGCCGCGAACTGCGACGCGACCGAGACGACGACGGCGTCGACATCGGCGAAACCGGAAATCGCCGCGACTGCATACACGCCCCCCGCTCCCATCCATTCCTTCGCCGCCGGAATCAGAACTGCGATCAGCGCAAGGAACGCACCGAAGCCCAACGCGGTTGCGAAATCGAACGACGCTATCGGGGGCATGTACGCATCTTGCGGGACCGCTTCGGTCGATCGGTCGCGCCACCGAAACAACGCAACAAGAAGCAGGGCGGAACCCGCCGTCAGCAGCGGAACGCCGATCGGCCGTGCCAGAGGCGCTGCAACCGCGAGAACAAGCACCCACATCCGGAAGAACATCACGCCGCATGCGGCGAGTGCGCCTGCAGCGACGGTTGCGCTCGATCGGGGCTGCCCTCTCGCGAAGCGTGCCAGCGCCAGGGTCGCCGCGGTGGACGATGCGAGGCCGCCGAGCAGGCCCATGCCGAACAGCCCACGTTGCACGCCGGCCAGCCGCATTGCGAAGTGCCCCGCCAGCGACAGCCCGGCCACCAGGATGACCGCCCACCACAGCCGGTACGGATTCAGCGCCGAGTACGGCCCGTACCCGGCGTCCGGAAGATTGGGCAACACGACGACCGACAACACCAGGATCTGCAGCGCTGCTCGCATCTCGCGGTGTTCGATGAGGACGAGCCAGCGATGCATCGCCGACTTCATGTCGAGCAGCACGGCCACGACGACCGCGGCGGACAGCGCGAGGGTTGGCGATACGTGCGCGGCGAACGCACCGAGTGCGAGCGTGAGAAGGAGTACCACCGAGCTGGTGGCGCTCAGGTCAGCGAAGGTGCGCACGTTCTCGCGATAGCCGACGCAGGCGAACGCCGCCACGCCCAACATGCCACCCACCAGCGGCCACGGGCCGAACGCGGGCGCCAACAGCGCAAGCAAGCCGCCGAGCAGCCCGACGAACGCGAAGGTTCGAAGCCCGGCCACGCGCTTGCCCTCGGCGCGCTCGCGGCCCCGCCAGCCTCGCTCGAAGCCGATCAGGAGGCCGACGGCGAGAGATGCCATCAAGCCTTTCGCGATGATCCAGGCGTTGTGAGGATCCGCGCTCATCCTCCGCGCTCAGCCCGATCCAGGCGCGCGCGGCAATCCTCGTTCGACACGACCGGGACCGTCCGGACTGCGAAGTTTGTCATCGAGTGAAGACGAGAAGTCCCAGCCCTCCTAGCGCGAGCCAGCATACCCAGTAGAGCACGTCGATCCAGCGCTCTCTCGGAAGGTTCGCGCGACGCTCGATCCTGCGCTTGTCGAACATCGCGACGGCGTGAATCACGAGCCCGGACGAAAGGATCAGCACCGTGAACGGCGCGAGCCGATCAGCAAACAGCAGCGCAAGCCCTGCCCCTGCGAGCGCCACGCCGGCGGCGGAGACAAGCTCGACGCGCTCGAGCGCACGACGCGCAGAGGTGTCGATGAACGAGGGGGACTGGCCACTCCCCGCTCTCATCGCGTTTCTTCCTGGTTATCGTTCACCCGTGATTCATCGACAGACGACCGGGAGATTCCCGATTCGAACAACAGGCGGATCTGCTCCGCGATCGCCCCCGTCAG
>CALCZN010000420.1:0-1706 GCA_937903095.1 uncultured Burkholderiales bacterium | reverse complement strand
AGTTCACTGAGACGATGCTGGCGCGCACCGGCCTGGTGACGATGATCGGCAAGGCCGAGCGCGGACCGGTAGCCATCGAGGCCATCCGTCGCCACCGCGCGGCGTACCTGATGGCGGTCGGCGGAGCCGCCTATCTGGTCTCGAAATCGATCCGCAAGGCGCGCGTGCTGGCTTTCGAAGATCTCGGCATGGAGGCGATCTACGAGTTCGAGGTGCAGGACATGCCCGTGACGGTGGCGGTCGACGCCAGCGGCACCTCGGTGCACGAGACCGGTCCGCGCGAATGGCAGGCGCGGATCGGCAAGATTCCGGTCCGCATCGACTGATCCCGCGCCGGGCCCCCGGGCCCGGCCGCGCCGTGCAACGCGCGCCCGCCCCATGGCCTACCTGCTCATCGACATCGGCAACACGTTCCTGAAGTGGGGAACGTATTCGCGCGGCACGCCCGGCGCGCGCGCGCTGGCGCACGAACGCACGATCGCCTCGGGACGCGTGCTGCTCGAGGAGATCTCGATGGTCACGAAGGAGTGGCGCCGCCAGCCGCTGCCCGAGGCCGTGGTGATCTCCAACGTCGCCGGCACGGCGGTCGTCAATCCGGTGCTGCGCGCGCTCGAAGTCTGGCCCGGCGCCCCGGAGGCGCACTGGATCGTCTCGCGCGCCGAGCAGTGCGGCGTGAAGAACGGATACCTGAACCCGGCCGCCCTCGGCTGCGACCGATGGGCGGCGCTGATCGGCGCGCGCGCGCTGCTCGGCGAGCGCGCGGCGCTGGTCGTCGTCTGCGGCACGGCGACGACAATGGATCTGCTCACCGCCGACGGGCATTTCCTCGGCGGCGGCATCATGCCGGGCCTCGGGCTGATGGTGCGCGCGCTGCACCAGAACACCGCGACGCTGCCCGACGCGCAGGGCGACTACGTCGACTACCCGCGCCAGACCGTCGATGCGATCGCCTCGGGTTGCATGCACGCGCAGGCCGGCGCCGTCGAGCGGCTCTTCTTCCTGCACAAGCGCCATCACCCCGACCTGCGCTGCATCCTCTCGGGCGGCGCGGCGCGCACGCTCGGTCCGCGGCTGACGATCGACTTCGCCTATCACGAGCATCTGGTGCTCGAGGGCCTGTACCAGATCGCCGCCTCGTTGCCGCAACCGGGCGCGACGACCTCCGGCGGGCGCGGCGAACCGCAGGCCCGCAACGCCTCCGGCGAGCGCAGCTAGCTAGCGGGAATCGAGCGCGGCGATGCCCGCGCGGCCGATGCGCACGTCGTCGCTCGATTTCACGCCGGAGACGCCCACCGCGCCGACGCACTGCCCGTCGACGACGATCGGAACGCCCCCCTCGAGCATCCCTTCGAGCGGCACCGACAGGAATGCGTAGCGCCCGCCGTTGATGCTCTCCTCGTAGAGCCGCGATTCGCGCCGCCCGAGCGCGGCCGTGCGCGCCTTGTGCTGGCAGATCTGCGCTGAGATCGGCGCGGCGCCGTCCAGCCGTTGCAGCCACAGCAGGTGTCCGCCGTCGTCGACGACGGCGATCGACACGGCCCAGCCGTTGCGCAGGGCTTCGGCCTGTGCCGCCTCGCCGATCGCTTTCGCGTCGGCCGCTTCGAGCATGCGTTTCGTCTTCACGGCAGCCATTTCCTCCCTTTGTCGAGGGCTTAGGGCCTGTTCACCCTACGATCGTCCCCGCGCCGGGGCCTGCCGAGCCGCCA
>CALCZN010000419.1:0-15384 GCA_937903095.1 uncultured Burkholderiales bacterium | reverse complement strand
CGCGCTGATCGACGAGTTCCGCGCGTTCGGCGGCGCCGGCATCGAGGTCGTCAGCGCCTCGCACACGCGGGACGACCAACGGCGTTTCGCCGCGATCGCGTCGCGCCTCGGGATGCTCGCCTCGCGCGGCTCCGATTTCCACGGACCCGGCGAGAACCGCGTCGAGTTCGGCCAGCTGCCGGCGCTGCCCGAAGGACTCGTCCCGGTCTGGCACGACTGGCCCGAAGCGGCGCGCGCAGGCGCATCGGGCCTGGCGAGCGCAGGCTACGCATGACGCAGCGCCTGGAGATCCATCCGGCGAATCCGCAGCGGCGACTCCTCGTACGCGCCGCCGAAGCGCTGCGCCGGGGCGAACTGGCGGCGATGCCCACCGACGCCTGCTACGTGCTCGCCTGCCGCCTCGGCGACCGCGAGGCGGTCGAGCGGCTGCGCGCGATTCGCGGACTCGACGAGCGGCACCTGCTCACGCTGATGTGCCGCGACCTCTCGGAGCTGTCCACCTACGCGCGCGTCGACAATTCGCAGTACCGCTTCCTGAAGGAGTGGACGCCCGGCCCCTACACCTTCGTGCTCGACGCGACGCGCGAGGTGCCCCGGCGCCTGTGGCACCCGTCGCGCAAGACGATCGGGCTGCGCGTGCCCGATTCGCCGGTCGCGCAAGGCGTGCTCGAGGAGCACGGCGAGCCGCTGCTGTGCTCGAGCCTGATCCTGCCGGGCGAGGACGATCCGCTGCACGAGGCCGACGAAATCGTCGAGCGGCTGTCCGGACGCGTCGATCTGGTCATCGACGCGGGCGGGCAGGGCTTCGAGCCGACCACGGTCGTCGACCTCACCGGCGACGAGCCCGCTGTCGTGCGCATCGGGCGCGGCGACATCGGCGCCGCGATCGCGCGTCCCGCCGCCTCGAGCCTGCGCGTGCGCTTCTGACGCAGCCCCGGAGGTCGACGGGGCCGCTGCTACAATCGTCGCCATGGAACCGAGCCTGCCGCAGCTGGTGGCGGTGTATGCGATCCCTGTGATCCTCGCCATCACGCTGCACGAAGCGGCTCACGCTTTCGTCGCCGCGCGGCTCGGCGATCGCACCGCGCAGCAGCTCGGTCGCATGACGCTCAATCCCCTTCGCCACATCGATCCGATAGGCACGCTGCTGGTGCCTGCGCTGATCCTGCTCGCGAGCAAGGCGATGGGCGGCGCGCTGCTCTTCGGCTGGGCCAGGCCGGTGCCGATCGTCCAGTCGAACCTGTGCTCGCCGCGGCGCGACATGGGGATCGTGGCCGCCGCGGGCCCCGGCGCGAACATCGCGATGGCGCTCGGCTGGGGAGTGCTGTTCAAGCTGCTGCTGGCCGGCGGTATCGACAGCGCGCTCGCCTTCGAGATGGCCAGGGCGGGCGTTCTCGTCAATCTCGCGCTGGCCGTGCTCAACCTCGTGCCGATACCGCCGCTCGACGGCGGACGAATCGTCGCGAGCGTGCTGCCCGACCGCGCCGCCAGCGTCTATTCGCGCGTCGAGCCCTGGGGCATCTTCCTGCTGCTCGCGCTGCTTGCCACCGGCGAGCTGGGCGGCGTGCTGATGCCGCTCGTCTATTACGGGGCGGACCTCGTCTCGTCGGTGCTCGCGCTGGACAGCTGAGGCTTCGACGACACGGCGCGCGCTCAGGCCTCGCGCGATTCGACCGCGTCGGCGTCGTGCACGAGATGCATCCGGCGCAGCGTCGGAAGCGACTCGAGGAATTCGGCCAGCTCGGCGAAGGGCAGGGGTTCGCAGATCAGCGCGCCCTGCACCTGGTCGCAGTCGAGCGCGCGCAACTCGCGCAGCTCGGCGGCCGTCTCCACGCCCTCGACCATCGCCTGCATGCCGAGCTTGGCCGCCATCGCGGTGATCGCCTGCACGATCGCGGCATTGCCGCGATCCTCGGGAAGGTTCTGGACGAAGGCGCGGTCGATCTTCAGGCCGTCCACCGGCAGGTTCTTCAGGTACGACAACGACGCGTAGCCGGTGCCGAAGTTGTCGATGACGACGCGCACGCCGAGCCGGCGCAGCTCGCCGATCAGCGTCACCGTGCGATCGGCGTTCTCGATGAACGCGCTCTCGGTCAGCTCCAGGCGCAGCAGCCGCGGCGGGAAGCGTCGCTCGAGCAACGACTCGTTCAGCGCGGAGAGGAAGCCCTCCTCGGCGAGCTGTCGGGCCGACACGTTCACCGAGACGGCGATCTCCGGCCAGGCTTCCAGGCCCAGGCGCACGCGATCGTCCAGTGCGCGGCGGATCGTCCACAGGCCCAGCTCGCGGACCGCGTTGCTCTGCTCGGCGGCCGGCAGGAACTGGTCGGGCAGCAGCATTCCGCGCACCGGATGCCGCCAGCGCAGCAGACCCTCGAAGCCGACGACGCGCCGCTCGCCGATATTCATGATCGGCTGGTAGTGCAGGTCCAGCTCGCCGCGCAGGATCGCCTGCGGCAGTTCGGCGACGAGCTGCAGCTGCTCGGCGCGCCCGTCCGAGACGCCGCCGGCGAAGAACTGCACGTCGTTGCGCCCGGCCGATTTCGCCTGGTACATCGCGGCGTCGGCGCAGCGGATCAGCGATTGCGCGTCGTTGGCGTCGTCGGGAGCAAAGGCGACGCCGATGCTCGCCGACAGGAAATAGGCGCGGTTCGACAGCACCAGCGGGCGTTCGATCGAAGCGAGCAGGGCGCGCGCGATCGCCTCGACTTCGTCGCGCGTACCGGCCCGCGAGATCAGCGCGACGAACTCGTCGCCGCCCATGCGGCCGACGACGTCGCGCGGGCCGACCGCCTCGCCGAGCCGGCGCGCGACTTCGATCAGCGCCTTGTCGCCCGCGCTGTGCCCGAGCGTGTCGTTGATCAGCTTGTAGCGATCGAGGTCGACGTAGAGAAGCGCGGCGCGTTCGCCCGCGCGCAATCGTTCGTCGAGCTGCTGCAGCAGGTATGCGCGGTTGGGCAGCCCGGTGAGCGCATCGTGCAGCGACGCGTAGGTGAGCCGTCGTTCGGCCGCCTTGCGCTGCAGGTACAGCGACAGCGTGCGCGAGATCGTCTCGGCCGCCTCGCGCAGGAAGCTCTCGCCGCGGAATGCCACCGGCGCGAGGAACAGCAGCAGGCTCTGCGGGCGGCCGTGCTCGTCGCGCAGGACGGTGACGAAGGCGGCGTTCGCGCCGAGCGCGCGCGTGCGGTAGCGCGCGGCGAACGACGGATGCGGCGCGAGATCGGCGATCCAGGCGTCGCGCGCCTCGCGCCAGCATTCGTCCTCGATGCCGCCGTCGTCGAGCGCGATCTCGTCGGGAAGCGCGGCGATGGTCTGCGTGAATGCCGGATAGCCCCAGCGTTCGCGCGCCCGCAGTCCGTGACCCGAGCGAACGAGGTGCACGCCGCCGATCCAGCCGAGCTTGCCGCAGACGGTGATCAGGATCGCCGTGATCACGCGCTGCGGCTCGGTCTGCTCGCGCATGATCGCGGCGATGTCGCCTTCCAGCTCGAGCAGGATGCGCTGCTGCTTCTCCCGCGTGATGTCGCGCCCGACGCCGCGGTATCCGATGAACTGGCCGCCTTCGTCGTAGACCGGGTGTCCGCTGAGCGACAGGTGGTGCACGCTGCCTTGCGGATCGATCTGGCTGAACTCGAAGTTCTCGAAGGGCTTGTGCGCTTCGCAGATCGCGCGGTGCGTCTCCCAGTCGGGCGACAGGAAATCGCTCTCCGGCGTTTCCCAGCGGCGCCGCCCCATCGACGAGCGCGCCCAGTTGCCGACCACGGCGCCGAAGGAGTCGGACAGGAAGGACACGCGGTGCTGCGCGTCGGTCTCCCAGATCCAGTCGGAGCTCAGATGCGTGAGGTCGCGGAACTTGGCTTCGCTCGCCGCGAGCTGCTGCTGCATCGCGCGCATGCCGGTGATGTCCTGCACGATGCCCGTCATGCGCACGACTTCGCCCTGCTCGTCGCGTTCGGCGTGGCCCAGGCTGCGCACCCAGACGACGTCGCGCGTCGGGCGCATCCAGCGGAAGTCGACGCGGACTTCGCCGCCGGATTTCATCGCGCGCCGATGCGCTTCGCGCCAACGCTCCTGGTCATTCGGGTGGATGTGCGTCAGCAGCGTGCGCGGCGGCGGAACGCCGGAGGCAGGGTCCAGGCCGAACAGGCGGAACGCGCCGTCGCTCCAGTGCAGCGTGTTCGCATGCAGGTCGTGCGTCCACGAACCGAGGCCGGCCAGTTGTTCGATGGCGTCCTGGCGCGCGCTCGAGCGAAAGCTCGCCTCGGCGCTCTGCCGGGCGCGCGAGGCGCGCGACCGACGCGCCGCGTTCAGCGCGACGAAGCCGATCGCGCCGGCCAGCGCGGCGAGCGCGGCGAGCGCGCCCGCCCAGGCTGCGATGCCGGCCGATCCGGCGCCGCCGAAGTAGGCTACGCTCGCGCCGACAACGCCGGCGAGCATCGCCGCGGCGGCCGCTGCCAGTGCGAACGACTCGAGTCGCGCGATCGCGACCCGCTCGGGAGCGGTGTCCGGAATCTCGTTCTCCTGTCGGGGGCCCGCAGAGGCCGGGTCGGCCCACTGTAACGGAAGCGTGTTGTCGCAACGAGGAATTTGTCGTGTCCGAGCCGAATGAATGTCGCTGCGCCGCGTCCCGCAGCGCCTCGCCGTGGATCCTTCGCTGGCTCGAGCGGCTGCCGCCCGGCGCCACGGTGCTCGACTTCGCCGCCGGTTCGGGACGACATGCGCTCGCCGCCTGCGAGCGCGGCCTGCGCGTCGTCGCGATCGATCGCGACGAGCAGGCGCTCGCGCGCCTGCGCGATGCGACGTGCATGGCGACGCGCGCCACGACGCGCGCCACGACGGGCGCCACGACGGGCCCCGCCGGGCGGGCGGACGACGTCGCCGGCCGAGGCTCGATCGCGTTGCGCGTCGCCGATCTCGAAGCGGGCCCGTGGCCCTTCGAGGCGCACGAGCGCTTCGATGCCGTCGTCGTCGCGAACTACCTGTTCCGGCCGCGCTTCGCGCTGCTCGCCGCGCTGGTCGCGCCGAACGGACTGCTCATCTACGAGACCTTCGCGCAGGGCAACGAACGCCATGGGCGTCCGTCGAGCCCGGCGTTCCTGCTCGCGCCCGGCGAACTGCTGGTGCGCGCGCGCCGCGCCGGGCTGACCGTGCTCGGCTACGAAGCCGGCATCGTGCAGCAGCCCGCGCCGGCGGCGATCCAGCGCATCTGCGCGATCCGCGCGCGCGACACCGAGGCAGGGGCGACGCTCGGCTAGAATGTTTCGTTTTCAGCGACCGACCACCATGATCCGGGGCAGCATAGTCGCGATCGTCAGTCCGATGCACGAGGACGGTAGCCTCGATTTCGACAGCTACCGCAAACTCGTCGACTGGCACGTCGAGCAGGGAACCGCGGCGATCGCCGTCGTCGGCACGACCGGAGAGTCGCCCACCGTCGACATGCAGGAGCACGCGACGCTGATCCGCGTGGCGGTCGAGCACGCTGCCGGCCGCATGCCGATCATCGCCGGCGCGGGCGGCAATTCCACGCGCGAAGCGATCGAGCTGAGCGAGTACGCGCGCAAGGCGGGCGCGCATGCGTCGCTGCAGGTGGTGCCGTACTACAACAAGCCGACGCAGGAAGGCATCTACCGGCACTTCCGCACGGTCGCCGAGACGGTCGACCTGCCGATGATCCTGTACAACGTGCCCGGACGCACCGTTGCCGACATGCGCAACGAGACCGTGCTGCGCCTGGCCGAAGTGCCGGGCATCGTCGGCCTGAAGGACGCCACCGGCGACATTCCCCGCGGCTCCGACCTGCTCGCGCGCCTGCCCGCCGACTTCGCCGTGTACAGCGGCAACGACGATTCGGCGCTCGCGCTGATGGCGATGGGCGCGCAGGGCGTGATTTCGGTCACCGCCAATCTCGCGCCGGGTCCGATGGCGCGCATGTGCCGCTGCGCGCTCGAGGGCAACTGGCCCGAGGCGCTCGCGCTGAACCGCCGGCTTCTGCCGCTGCACCTCGATCTGTTCGTCGAGGCCAACCCGATTCCCGTCAAATGGGCGCTGGCCCAGATGGGGCGCATTCCCCCCGGCATTCGCCTGCCGCTTACGCCGCTGTCCCCCGAACGTCACGCGATCGTTCGCGCCGCGCTCGAGCGCTCTGGAGTGATCACTTGAGGATGACGAGATTGTCGACCGCCGCGCGCTGCGCGACGGTGGCTTCGTTGTGCGCATTGCTTGCCGCCTGCGGCGTCACCGAGAAGATCGACGAGGCGGGTCGGATCGACTACCGATCGTCGGCCAAGCTGCCGTCGCTGGAGGTTCCGCCCGATCTCACGAAGCCGCGCGCGGACAACCGTTTCACGATTCCCGAACGGGCGAGCAACGATCGCACGTGGTCGTCGTACGAACGCGGCCGCTCGACGCCGTCGGCGCAGAGCACCGCGCAGGTGCTTCCGAAGGTCGCCGGTGCGCATATCGAGCGCCAGGGGGACCAGCGCTGGCTGGTCGTCGACGAGCCGCCCGAGAAGGTCTGGCCGGTCGTGCGCGATTTCTGGCGCGAATCGGGCTTCACCGTCCAGAGCGAGTCGCCGCAGACGGGCATCATCGAGACCGACTGGGCGGAGAACCACGCGAAGCTGCCGCTCGACTTCATCCGCCGAACCGTAGGACGCGCCTTCGACAACCTGTATTCCACCGGCGAGCGCGACAAGTTCCGCACGCGTCTCGAGCGCGAGTCCGGCGGCGGTACCGCGGTCTACGTCACGCACCGCGGGATGATCGAGGTCTACACGTCGACGGCCGAGGAGCGCACCGTCTGGCAGCCGCGGCCGAGCGACCCCGATCTCGAGGCCGAGTTCCTGCGCCGCCTGATGCTGCGCTTCGTGCCCGACGCCGAAGCGTCGCAGGCCGCACAGGGCGCGTCGACCGACGGCGCGGCGGCGCGCGCCGTCACGCTGGTGAACACCGGTGAGGCGCAGCGGCTGGAACTTGCCGAAGGCTTCGACCGCGCCTGGCGCCGGGTGGGCCTTGCCCTCGACCGCGGCGGATTCACCGTGGAAGACCGCGACCGCTCGAAAGGCGTCTATTTCGTGCGCTACATCGATCCGGAAATCGAGGGCGGCCGCAGCGGAAAGAAGCCCGGATTCTTCTCGCGCCTGTTCGGCAGCGGCCAGGCGCGCGCCGACGCGAGTCCGCGTTTCCGCATCGAGGTCACCGGCGAGGGCGAACGCAGCCAGGTGGTCGTTCGCGATCCGCAGGGCCAGCCGGTCGGCGACGTCGACCGCAAGACGGTCGGACGCATCCTGACGCTGCTGCAGGAACAGATGAAGTAAGCGCGGTGCGCTTCGCCAGCCTGGGCAGCGGCAGCGAGGGCAACGCGCTGCTCGTCGAAGGCGTCGAAGGCGCCGGCTGCGTGCTGATCGACTGCGGCTTCGGCCTGCGCGAGGCCGAGCGCCGCTTGCGCGCGCTGGGCCGCGAGCCGGCGCAGATCGATGCGATCCTCGTCACGCACGAGCACGGCGACCACGTCGGCGGCGTGTTCCGTCTTGCGCATCGTCATCGCATTCCGGTGCACCTGACGCACGGAACGCTGCGGGCGATCGCGCCGATCGTTCCCGCCGGCTTCGATCGCCGCTCGTTGCTGCGCACTTTCGACTCGGCTGCCGTCTTCGACTGCGCGGGCCTGCGCATCGAGTCGGTCGCGGTCCCGCACGATGCGCGCGAGCCGGTGCAATACGTGCTCGACGACGGCCGCGTCCGGCTCGGCGTTCTCACCGATCTCGGGCACGGCAGTCCTCACGTCGTGCGCGCGCTGTCGCGGCTCGACGCGCTCGTGCTCGAGTGCAATCACGACCTCGGCTTGCTCGAAGCCAACCGTCGCTACACGGCGGCGCTGAAGCGGCGCATCGCCGGGCAATGGGGCCATCTCGGCAACGGCGAAGCGGCGCGCATCCTGGCTTCGATCGACCACACGCGCCTGCGCACCGTCGTGGCGGCGCATCTGAGCCGGCAGAACAACCGGCCCGAACTCGCGCGAGCGGCACTCGCGCCGGTATTCGACGGCGATCCTTCCGGGCTGCAGGTCGCCGACCAGGACAACGGCATCGGCTGGATCGCCGTCTGAGCGCGGCGTGGCGGGCGCGAGCGGCGCCCGCCCGGCCTCGTCACTTCGCCGTCTGGCCCTGCTGCGCCTGGCGCGCGGCGGCCACGGCACGTTCGGCAGCGGCCTTCGCCTCGTCGGCCGCGTTGCCGGTTGCCTCGACCGTCGTGTCCGCGGCGTTCGCCATCGTGTCGTGACGCGAGGCGGCCGGTCCGCCGGGTGTCGCCGTTTCGCGGGCCAGCTCGGCTGCCTGCTCGGCTTTGCGGCTCGCCGCCTGCGCGGCTTGCGCTGCCTGCTGCGCGGCTGCGGCGCTGTCCTTGTTTTCGGCGTTGTTGGCGGCGGCTATCGCGCGTTGCGCGGCCTTGTTGGTGTCTTCAGCCGCCTTCTTCAGCGCCTCGTTGGTCGACTCGGCCGACTGCGTGGGTTCGCCGCTGCGCTCGGCCTGCTGGGCGCGCTCCGAATACGCGCTCTGGCGCGCCGCCTGCGCCGCGTCCTGGGCCTTCAGGCCGGCGTCCTTGGCGGCGTCGGCCGCCTGTTGTGCGGCGTCGGCCGGGGAGGCGGCGCTGCTGCTGCTCGCGGGGGGCGGCGGCGCCACCGGTTCGTCGCTGCGGCTGCACCCGCCCAGCGCCAATGCCGTGATCGAGGCGAGGAGGAGGGTTCTGTGCATCATGTCTTCGCTTCCGTTGAACCGGTTCGCGGTTTTCGCGAACCTGTACGGAAGCGGCATTTAACGTGCCCGGGGGCGGGCGGGCGAGGCCCGCGCGCCGAACTGCGCGCCCGGCGTCCTCGCCCCGCTGCCTGCTCTACACTGGGCCGGACGGCGTTCCTGCGCCGGAGGAGCGAGGATGGATTCGCAGGTCTGCAGCAACCGATGGGTGCGGGTGCGCTACCGGTTGTTCGATGCGCAGGGCGAGGCGATCGAGACGGGCGAGCGTGAATGGACGTATCTGCACGGCGGATACGGATCGGTGTTTCCCGGTATTGAGCGGGTGCTGGAAGGAGCGCAGGCCGGCGAGTCGCGCAGCGTGCGACTCGAGCCGATCGACGCCTTCGGCGAGTACGACGCGTCGCTGGTGCAACTCGCGCCGCGGCGGCGCTTCCCGCCCGCCCTCGAGCGCGGGATGTCCTTCGAGGGCGTGCCGGGCGAGGCGGACGACGGGCGCATCCACATCGTCACCGATTTCACCGACGACACGGTCGTGCTCGACGCGAACCATCCGCTCGCCGGCATGGCACTGCGCTTCGACCTGCAGGTGCTCGACGTGCGCGAAGCCACGCCCGAGGAGATCGACGACGAACTGCGGCGCGCGGACGCGGAATCGGACGACGAGGCGGACGATGAGGCGGACGACGAAGCAGACGACGAGCCGGACGACCGCGCAGACCCGGCGCAGCGCGACGGGGACGACGACGCCCGGTAGCGCCGCGTCGGGCGCGGCCGACGCCGCGCCGTCTCAGCCGGCCGGCGTGATCGTCGACTGCGGCGTGAACGCGTCCGAATAGCAGGCGTCTTCGTGCAGGCCCTGCGCGACGAAGGCGGGGCGCGCCGCCTGCACCATCCGCACCGAGCCGCAGGCGTAGACCGAGAAGCCGCGCAGGTCGGGGAAGTCCGCCAGGATGGCCTCGTGCACGAAGCCGGTGCGGCCCTGCCAGTCGTCCTCGGGCAGCGGCTCCGAAGCCACCGGCACGAAATGGAAGTTCGGGTGCTCGCGCTCCCATTGCCGCGGAAGGTCGAGCAGGTACAGGTCGCGCGGCCGGCGCACGCCCCAGTAGAAGTACATCGGCCGCTCGATGCCCATGCGGAACGCCTGCTCGAGCAGGCTCTTCACCGGCGCGAAGCCGGTGGCGCCGGCCACGAAGATCAGCGGCTTTTCGCTCGGCTCGTGAAGCACGAAGGAGCCGACCGGCCCCTCGATCGACAGCTCGTCGCCGGGCTTCATCGTCTCGAAGACGCGGGTGGTGAAGCGTCCGCCCGGCATCAGGCGCACGTGCAGTTCGACGAGGTCGGTGCTGCCCGACGGCGACGTGAACGAGTAGCTGCGCCGCGCGCCGTCCTCCAGCACGATGTTCAGGTACTGGCCGGCTTCGTACTCGATGCGCTGGCCGCGTTGCAGCCGCAGCACGACGAGCATGACGTCGTGCGCGAGGCGCTCGATCCGCTCGACGACCGTCCTGTACTCGCGGATGCGCAGCGCGGCGCCCGCGGCCGCGTTCTCCTCGTACTCGAACTCGACGTCCGAGCGCGCGCGCGCGCAGCACAGCAGGATCCATCCGAGCTGACGTTCCTGCTCGGTGAGAGCGGTGGGCTGGTAGCCCGACATCTCCACCTCGCCGCCGATCATCATCGCCTTGCAGACCCCGCAGCCGCCCGAACGGCATTCGTAGGGCAGCGGGATGTCGGCGCGCAGCCCGGCGTCGAGCAGCGTCTCGCCGGCGCGCACGGGGGCCTGCTGCCGGCCGGGATGCGCGGTCAGCTCGTAGACCGCTTCCTTGCCGGCGCGCACCGGCGGCAGCCACGGCAGCGCCATCAGCAGCAGCGTGACGCCGCCGACCAGCACCCACAGCTTGATCGGATCCCACGAGTAGATCAGCGGATAGGCAACCAGGTAGAACCAGTCGAACTTCAGCGTGATCGGCACGGTGCCCAGATCGGCCGGCGCCTGGCTGACGACCGGCACGGCGATCGATATGACCAGCAGCATCAGCGCCAGGCCGATGGCCAGCGGCCGCGGCGGAATCTGCGAGGCGCGCGGCACGCGCTGCGTGTGCACCCACAGCGACAGCAGCGCCACCAGCGGAATGCCGATGTGCAGGAAGGACAGCAGCGAGAACAGCCGGTCGGTGACCGCCTCCGGCGTGATGAAGTTGCGCGTGAGGATGCCGTTGAACACCGGCAGCGCGTCGAGCCATTCGGTGGTGGCGACGATCACGAACTGCGAGAGCTTGTCCCACGGCAGCATGAAGCCGTTCACGCCCGAGACGTAGATGAGCCACATCACGACGATGCCGCTCACCCACGAGAACGCGCGGAAGCTGCGATAGCGGTCGAAGGAGAAGTGCCGCAGCATGTGCAGCATCATCGTCAGCACCATCGCGTCGGAGGCGTAGCGGTGCACGCTGCGCAGGATGCCGCCGGCGAACCACTGGCCGTGCGTGATCGACTCCATCGACGCGTAGGTCTTGTCGATCCCCGTCTCGTAGAACGCGTAGAGGTACAGGCCGCTCGCCACGACGAGCCAGAACATCCAGTAGCTGGTCGCGCCCAGGTAGTAGAGCGGGTTCAGGCGATCGCCGAAGATGCGGTTGCCGACCGCTTCGGCGGCGAGGAACAGGCGTTGCAGCAGCGACTGGATCCGTTTGAGCAAAGGGATTCTCCGTGGGCCTGCAGCAGCGCGCAGGCGCAGGCAACGTAGCGAGAACGGCGCGACGGCGCAACATCTGCCGCACCGCTCGCGCGAATACATTCCATTTATTGTTGCGCGGATCCCTTCGAACGGCCGTACTGGAACGACAGGGCTTCCCCGAGGCGTCGCGTTCGTGGCAACTTCGGAACGGTGCATTCGAACGCTTGATCCCGGTCAATGCGGGGGGCCGGGGGCAGCAACCATGATGCCCGCGTTAAAACACGAGGACACCGTCCATGGCCGACAAACAGGTCTCCCAAGCTGCGCCGCCCCAGGAGCCCGAAGAGCGGGTTCCGGTTTTCCAGCAGATCGTCGACAACCCGTTCCTGCTGCTGTTTCTCGGCGTCACGATGCCGACGGTCTTCTACATCCTGTGGGGTGTGATGGAGATCGCCGGGATCCCGGTCACGCCGCTGGCCCAGTGAGACGCGCAAGGAGACTGGCATGAGTGCAATTCTTCCGCCGCCCAAGCGGGTCTGGTCGAAGGAGCCGATCGGTCGGGACGAAGTCCTGTGGATCGCCATCGCCTTCGTCTGGTGCATGATCATGTTCTTCATGATGCCGTACTGGCATGTGTACGGTAAGCAGAACCTGTCGGCCGAAACCTATCGCGTCAAGCCCGAGCTGTACGCGAAGGCGGCGCAGGACATGGTCGACAAGTACACGGTTCGCACCGAAACCGACGAGAAGATCCCGGTGGTCGCGCCGCCGGCCGGCAGCGACATCTATCTGATCGCACGGCTGTGGTCCTGGTGGCCGATCCTCGAGCTCGAGAAGGGCAAGACCTATCGGCTGAACCTGAGCGCCATGGACTACCAGCACGGCTTCTCGCTGCAACCCGAAAACATCAACATCCAGGTGTTGCCGGGCTACCAGCACGTCGTGACGATCCAGCCGAACCGCTCGGGCACCTATGCGATCGTCTGCAACGAGTTCTGCGGGATCGGGCACCACAAGATGGTGTCGCGGCTGTACGTGAAATAAACAAGAGGCACTCATGGCCACTGCCCAAGCGCTGTTCCGCATCTGCCCCCGATCGGGGCTGCAGTTCCACAAATCGGCCGAAGGCCTGATCAAGGCGCATGCCGTCGCCGGCATCGTCATGCTGCTCGTCGGCGGCGTGCTCGCGCTTTTGATCACGCTCACCCGCTGGCAGGCGATCCACCTCGTCGACGCCGACAACTTCTACATGTTCCTCACCGCGCACGGGCTCGACATGCTCGTCGCATGGATCATTTTCTTCGAGATCGCGATCCTGTATTTCTGCTCGTCGACGCTGCTGCGAACCCGGTTGGCGACGCCGCGGATCGCCTGGTTCGCCTTCGCGCTGATGGTGATCGGCGTGGTGATGTGGAACACCACGATCTTCCAGGGCAACGCGACGGTGATGATGACGTCGTACGTCCCGATGCCGGCGGCTCACTGGTTCTATCTTGGGCTGATCCTGTTCGCCGTCGGTGCGCTGATCGGCTGCTTCGTCTTCCTGGGCACGCTCGTCGTCGCTCGCGGTGAGAAGACCTACGAAGGGTCGATCCCGCTCGTCACCTTCGGCGCACTCACCGCCTGCATCATCGCGATCTTCACGATCGCCTCGGGCGCGATCATCCTGATCCCGACCTGGCTGTGGTCGATCGGCTACATCAAGCACATCGATCCGGTCATGTACCGCGTGATCTGGTGGGCCTTCGGCCACTCGTCGCAGCAGATCAACGTCTCCGCGCACGTGTCGGTCTGGTATGCGGTGGCCGCGATCGTCTTCGGCGCCAAGCCGATGTCCGAGCGCGTGAGCCGCGGCGCGTTCCTGCTGTACATCCTGTTCCTGCAACTGGCTTCCGCGCACCACATCCTGGCCGACCCGGGCGTGGGCACCGAGTGGAAGGTGTTCAACACCAGCTACGCGATGTACCTCGCGGTGCTCGCGTCGATGATCCACGGCCTGACGGTTCCGGGCGCGATGGAAGCCGCGCAACGCGAGAAGGGCTACACCAAGGGCCTGTTCGAGTGGCTGCGCAAGGCGCCCTGGGGCAACCCGGTGTTCTCCGGCGTGTTCATCTCGCTGATCGGTTTCGGTTTCCTCGGCGGCATCACGGGCGTGATGATGGGCACCGAGCAGCTGAACATGATCATCCACAACACGATCTACGTGCCGGGTCACTTCCACGCCACGGTCGTGCTGGGCACCACGCTCGCGTTCATGGCGCTCACGTACTTCCTGCTGCCGACGCTGTTCCAGCGCGAGATCATCCTGCCGGGTTGGGCGAAGTGGCAGCCCTACGTCTTTGGCGGCGGCATGGCGGTGTTCACGCTCACGATGATGGGCGCCGGTACGCTGGGCGTTCCGCGCCGCCACTGGGACATCACCTTCGCCGGCTCGTCGCTGCCCTACGAGTTTCCGGGTACGGCGCTGCTGATGATGACGCTGGTCGGCCTCTCGGGCGTGCTCGCGATCATCGGCGGCGCGATGTACATCATCGTCGCGGTCGGTACCGTGTTCTTCGGCAAGCGGCTCGACGCCGGCGCGTACACCACGCAGATCAGCCCGCTCCGGCTGCCCCCGGTCGCAGCCGCGCTGCGCGGCCACGGCGTGGTCGGCGGTGGCTTCCACGCACCGGGTACCTTCACGCTGGCGCTCGTGTTCCTCGTGACCTTCGTGCTGTACTACTTCGTCAACTGGAAATACCTGTCCACGGTATGGGGCTTGAGTTGAGTTGACCCGTCCCGGCAGTATTTCCCGCAGTACCCTCGGCCGAACGATCGCTGCTTTCGCGGCGGTCGTTTCGGCCGTTCTGATTCTCGGCGCCGCGCCCGCAACGGCCGCCCCCGATCCCGCCCGCAACGCCGGGCCCGATTTCCGCAAGGCGCTCGCCGACAGCCAGGCCGCGATCGGCCGGCCCCTGCTCGACGTGTCGATGCGCGACCACACCGGCAAGCCGGTGCGCTTCAGCGATTTCGCCGGCAAGCCGCTGCTCGTGAGCCTCGTCTACACCGGCTGCTTCCAGGCCTGCCCGGTGGCTACGCAGTTCCTCGCGCAGGCGGTGCGCGCCGCGCGCGACGCGCTCGGCGAGGATCGCTTCCGCATCGTCTCGATCGGCTTCAACCAGCCCTTCGACGATCCCGCCGCGATGGCGGCCTTCCGCAAGCAGAACGGCATCGACGATCGCGACTGGTATTTCCTCAGTCCCGATCCGGCGCAGATCGACGCGTTGATGGCCAACCTGGGCTTCAGCTACGAGGCGACGCCGAAGGGCTTCGACCACGTCACGCAGGTCACGGTGGTCGACGCCGACGGCGTCATCTACCGGCAGATCTACGGCGAGAGCTTCGACCTGCCGATGCTGGTGCAGCCGCTGAAGGAACTGCTGTCCGGGCAGGCCTCGCGCGAGCTCACGCTGGAGAACGTCTGGGAGAAGGTGAAGCTCTACTGCACCGTCTACGATCCGAACTCGGGCGGTTATCGGGTGAACTACGGCCTGTTCTTCGAGATCTTCGCCGGGCTGACCACGCTCGGCGCGATGGCCTGGTTCGTCGTGCGCGGCCTGCGAAACCCGAATCGCGCCTGAAGCGGGAGCAGTCTTGAAGGCGCCACGCCGGGTCGAAGCGATGCCCGCGGCTGTCGTTGCCGACGCGGGCGTTGCGGCGCCCCTCGGGCACGACGACGATCCGCGCGCGCTGCGCACGCGCGCGGCCAATGCGGTACGGCGCATCGAGCGCGGCTTCGATCGCGCCTTCGGCGAGCAGGCGAATCCGCTGCGCCAGCTCGGCGGTCTCGCTTTCGACCTGTTCTGGCTGATCGCGCTCACCGGCGCCTGGCTCTACATCTTCTACGACACCAGCGCCGACGGCGCCTATGCGTCGGTGGAGCGGATGGCCACCGGCGCGGTGATCGGCGGCGCATTC
>CALCZN010000418.1:0-2087 GCA_937903095.1 uncultured Burkholderiales bacterium | reverse complement strand
TGCTCGGCAACGCGCACCACTATTTCTGGATCGGCACGCCCGACTTCTGGCAGTTCTGGGGGTCGCTGTTCAGCGCGCTCGAGCCGCTGCCGCTGGTCTTCTGCTTCTGGCACATCTACCTCGACGCGCACCTGGACCGTCGACCGCTGGCCAACGCGCCAGCCTTCTATTTCATCCTCGGCTCGGTCGTGCTCGAGCAGGTGGGCGCCGGCATCCTCGGCTTCACGATGACTTTCGCGCTCACCAACGCGTGGTCGCACGGCACGTGGGTCACGCCCAGCCACGCGCATCTCGCGCTGTTCGGCACCTTCGGCATGCTCGGGCTGGCGGCTGCGTATTACGCGATTCCGCTCGTTCGCGGCATCGAGCGCTTCGACCAACGGCTGGGCAAGCTCGGCTTCTGGCTGCTGTTCGCCGGAATGCTCGGCATGTCCCTGGCGTTCGCGCTCGGCGGCACCGTGCAGGTGCACGTCTACCGCACGCTCGGGCTCGACTGGTTCGGCGGCGACGTCTACACGGCGATGATGCCGTACCAGATCCTCGTGCCGGTGTTCGGCTTCGTGTTCGCGATCGGCGCGATCGTCGTCGTCTACGACCTGTACACGCTCGCGGCGCGCGCCGCCGCCGGCGCACCGTCGACCCCCGCTTCGGCCGCTGCGACGACGCCGGGTGGCGCCGAGGCGCGCGCCGCGGCACACGCGCCGGCGGGCACGGTGCGGGCCGCGCGCGCGGCATCGGGTTGGGCGCGCGAGCTAGGAGGCTTCGAGGCGGGCACCTGGCTGCTCGCGATGTGGATCTTCGGCGCGATCATCACGCTCGGTCTGCTCGCCTTCAACCTGCCGAGCGTCCGCGCGGGGCAGTCGTACCTGCCGCAGATGCTCGCCTTCATCGGCTACCCGGGCCTGCTCGCGACGACGTTGCTCTTCGTCTGGCGCTTCCTCGCGTCGATGGAAGCGCGCAGCGGGATGGCGCTGGCGGGCGAAGAGGTGCCTTCCGCGGCCGAGCTGGCGGCAGGCGGCTTCGTCGCACTCGGGCCGCTGTCTGCCGGGCGCAGCGAGGAAGCGGCGAAGCCCGGCGCGGCGGCGCCGGCCTGATACTCCGCTGACACCGTCCGTCTCGTCTCCTGTCCCCACAGGGCAGCGAGCGCAGCTTCCGTTGCACTCGCTGCCCTCACATGTTGCGCCGATACTGCCCGCCGACCTCGAACAGCGCATTCGTGATCTGGCCGAGCGAGCACAGGCGCACGGCGTCCATCAGCACCTCGAAGACGTTGCCGTTGGCGATCACCGTGTCCTTGAGCCGCTGCAGCATCGCCGGCGCCTCGTTGGCGTGGCGCGCGTGGAACTCGGCCAGCCGCGCGAGCTGGCTGCGCTTCTCCTCCTCGGTGGAGCGCGCCAGCTCGATGTGATCGGGTACCGGATCGCCGTGCGGGTTGCGGAACGTGTTCACGCCGATGATCGGGTATTCGCCGGTGTGCTTGAGCGACTCGTAGTACAGGCTCTCGTCCTGGATGCGCCCGCGCTGGTAGCCCGTCTCCATCGCCCCGAGCACGCCGCCGCGCTCGGCGAGGCGCTCGAACTCGGCCAGCACCGCCTCCTCGACGAGTTCGGTGAGCTCATCGATGACGAACGAGCCCTGGATCGGGTTCTCGTTCTTCGCCAGCCCCCACTCGCGGTTGATGACGAGCTGGATCGCCATCGCGCGGCGCACGCTCTCCTCGGTGGGCGTGGTGATCGCCTCGTCGTAGGCGTTGGTGTGCAGGCTGTTGGCGTTGTCGTAGGTGGCGATCAGCGCCTGCAGCGTCGTACGGATGTCGTTGAAGGCGATCTCCTGCGCGTGCAGGCTGCGTCCGCTCGTCTGGCAGTGGTACTTCAGCTTCTGGCTGCGCTCGTTGGCGCCGTAGCGATCGCGCATCGCCACCGACCAGATGCGCCGCGCCACGCGCCCCATCACGTTGTACTCGGGGTCCATGCCGTTGGAGAAGAAGAACGACAGGTTCGGCGCGAAGTCGTCGATGTGCATGCCGCGCGCCAGGTACGCCTCGACGTAGGTGAAGCCGTTGGCCAGCGTGAACGCGAGCTGGCTGA
>CALCZN010000417.1:0-16790 GCA_937903095.1 uncultured Burkholderiales bacterium | reverse complement strand
CTGATCGTGGAACGTGGGGATCTCGGGCGCGACGGCGCTGCGCTGCATGCCGGAGACGGCCAACACGTGCATCGTTCCACGGCGATGGTGCTCGATGTGCTCGGCGATCGATTGAATCCCCATCGGGATCTGGCCGCCGATCAGGTCGCTGACCAGCGGGGCGCCGCCGCGGTACGGCACGGGAACCATCTCGACACCCATCGACCTGCCCACGAGCAGTCCGGCGAACTGCGGAACGCTGCCGATCGCCGGCACGCCGAAGTTCGACTGTTCGGGGTGCGCCTTCAGCCATGCCCTGTATTCGCCGAGCGTCTTGACGCCGATCTTGCTCGAGACAGCCATCGAGAGCGCGTATTCCGCCACGCCCGCGAGCGGCGTGAAGTCGGCCAGCGCCTCGTATCCCGGCGCCTTGAACGTCAGCGGAATGATGACCTGCGTGTGGTCGATCGTCAGCATGACGGTCGAGCCATCGGGCGGCGCAGCCTTGAGTTGCTGCGTGGCGATCATGCCCCCGGCCCCCGGCTTGTTTTCCACGATGACGACACGCCCGAGTTGCGCCGCGATCCTGTCGGAGAGCCGACGCGCAACGGTGTCCGTGGCGCCGCCGGGCGGAAAGCCGACGATGATCTTCAGGGCCGAATCGGAACCCTGTGCGAACGTCGGATGCGCCGCCAACCCTGCGGCCGCTCCGAGTGCGCCCGACAGCATCGAGAGAACCTGCCTGCGTCCAGTCACCATGATCGCTCCTCCCGGGTCAGTGCCCGATTCGTCTGGATACCCTGCTTTGGCCGTCGTCCGGTTTCACTGCTCCACGCCCCGTGCATGGCGCTTCGCCGCCGTCGACCCGTCGAGCAGGCCCGCCTCGGCGTCTCTCGCGACCAGCGCATCCTCGCGCTGTTTCGGATCGCCGAAACCCCCGCCTCCCGGCAGGTCGACGACGAGGCGGTGGCCGGCGGGCACGTGAATCGTTCCCTTCCCCTCGAAGATCTCGCCCTTGCCGTCCGGGGGGCGCACGACGACGAGGCCGGGAGCGCCGGGCAGTCCACCGCTTCGGCCACGCGCGGCGTTCGCACGTCGATCGAAGGTCGCCGCCGAACAGTGGAAAGGCTGTCCGTTGCGACCCGAGACCTCGATCCTCTGGGAGAGCCCGCCACGCCAGCGGCCTGCGCCACCCGAACCGGGCAGGAATTCCTTCTTCCAGAACACGAGCGGCGCGAGCGACTCGGTGACCTCGACCGGAATACCGCCTACGCCCGACGGGAATGCCGTCGTCGACAAGCCGTCCTTCGTCGGTCGCGCGCCGGTCCCGCCCAGGCCAACGCTCATCACGTTGAAACGGAGCCCTGATCCCGCACCGGCGTCGCTCATCGCGAGCACCCAGATGCTTCCGGCCGATTCAGCCGGAACGTTTCCACCGAGCGGAGCTTCCATGCAGCCGAACATCAGGTCCGGCAGCATCTGGCCGATGACATGACGCGCGGTTACCGGGCTTGGGCGTTCCGGGTGAACGACGCTGCCCGCGGGCGCCGTCACCGCGAAAGGTTCCAGTGAACCGGCGTTGTTCGGCACGTCCGGGGCGATCAGGCACTTGAGGCCGTACACCGAATACGCCTCGGTGTAGCAAAGGGGCGAATTGATGCCGCGCGACGACGCAGCCGACGAACCGGCGAAATCGACCATGAGGCGGTCGTCGTCGATCGTCACGCGTGCCCTCAGCTCGATCGGTGCCTCGTACCCATCGAGGGGCATCGAAGCGTCGTAGCGGCCCGACGGAAGGCGCGCGATCGCTTCACGCGTGGCGGCACGCGAATGTCCGAGGATGTGCTCGGCAAGCGCGTCGATCGATTCCAGTCCGAACTCGTCCATCATCTCGAGCAGACGCGAGGCGCCGACATCGTTGCAGCTGACCAGCGACAGGATGTCGCCGCGCGCCTCGATCGGGTTGCGCGAGTTCGCCTGCACGATCGCGAGCAGATCCTCGTCGAGCGTGCCCCCGTCGCGCAGCCTCATGTGCGGAATGCAGATGCCTTCTTCGTAGACGGAGCGTGCCTCGGCCGAAAACCCCACGCCGCCGACGTCGATCGTGTGGCAGGTGGAGGCGATCAACGCCACGAGACGGTCTTCGCGGAAGATCGGCGTGACGACGACGAAATCGAACAGGTGCCCCGTGCCGAACCACGGATCGTTGGTGATGTAGACATCGCCCGGACGCATCGATGCGGGCGGGAAGCGTTTGAAGAAATGCACGACCGCCGCGGCCATGGTATTGACGTGCCCCGGCGTTCCCGTCACGGCTTGCGCGAGCATTCGTCCCTGCAGGTCGTAGACGCCCGCGGAGAGGTCGCCGGCCTCGCGTGCGACCGATCCGAAGGCCGTTCGCAGGAGCGCCTGCGCCTGCTCCTCGACGACCGACACGAGGCGGTTCCACATGACCTGCATGCGGATCGTGGCGAGCGGGTTCGCGCGCGGATGGACGGAATCATTCATCGCGGCTCCTCTCCAGCGCGGTTGCGCAACGCAGCCTCAGGTGGCCCGCGTCGTCGAGACTCGCGCGCCAACCGTCGGGCACCACGGTCGTCGTCTGGTCTTCGACGATCAACGCCGGACCCTCCACGTACCGGTCGCGCGGCAGCTCCGCGCGCCGATGCAGCCCGAAGCGGCGGTGCTCGCCGAGTGCCGGCTCCCAGACGTCGCGCTGGTCGGGCGGGGTCGCCGATCCGCTATCGGTTGCCTCGCCTGCGCGTGCCGGCGTCGGCGCAATCGTCGATAACGTGAGCGACCAGGTGACGATCTCCACCTCGGAACCTTCGATCCGAAGGCCGTAGATGCGCTGGTATTCGTCTTCGAAACGCGCACGCATCTCGTCCAGCATGCGTCGATCGATCGCGCCTTCGGGAATCGGGATACGCAGCTCGTGCCCCTGCCCGGCATAACGCAGTTCGGCCAGCCGAGTGGCGACGAGCGTTTCGCCGCCCGCCGCCGGCTCGACGACTTCCAGTGCCTCGGCATGCATTGCCTCGAGGCTCCGGTGCGTCACACGCGGGTCGCAGGAGGACAAGGTCGCCCGCTCGCTGCGCACGACCTCGAAGGAGACCGGTGCGCGCAGGAAACCGATCGCCGATCCCACGCCCGCTCCTTGAGGGACGACCACCGTATCGATGCCGAGCTTCTGCGCCAGGCGCGCGGCGTGCAGCGGCGCGCCGCCACCGAAGGCGATCATCGCGAAATCGCCGATCACCTTGCCCCGCTCGATGGCGTGAACCCGTGCCGCGTTCGCCATGTTCTCCTCGAGGATTTCGGAGATGCCGGCCGCAGCCCAGGGCACGCTCATCGAGAGACGCGAACCGATCGCCGCGTCGAGCGCTACTTCCGCGCGGCGCCGATCGAGCGGGATCCGGCCGCCCGCGAAGGCCTGCGGATCGAGGCGCCCGAGTACGAGATTCGCATCGGTCACCGTCGCATCGGTTCCTCCGTGGCCGTAGCATGCCGGGCCGGGCTCCGAGCCGGCCGAATCGGGACCCACGGTGATGCGCGACATCGCATCGACGCGACCGATCGAACCGCCTCCGGCACCGATCTCGACGAGTTCGATCACCGGAATGCGCAGCGGCAGGCCGCTGCCCTTCACGTCGCGATAAGCACGCCCGACTTCGAAGCGCCGCGAACGCTCGGGCTCGCCGCCCTCGATCAGGCATACCTTCGCGGTCGTTCCCCCGAGGTCGAAGGCCATGACTTTATCGAGCCCGCATTCGGCCGCGACATGCGCGGCGAGAATCGCTCCTCCCGCGGGGCCCGATTCGACGAGCCGGATCGGGAATCGCATCGCGCTCTCGAGCGTCGTCAACCCCCCGCCCGACATCATCAGCAGCAGCGGGCAGCCGATTCCCTCGCGCAGAAGCAGCGTGCGCAGGCGATTCAGATAGCCCGCCATCATCGGACGCACGTAGGCGTTCGCGCAGGTCGTCGAGAAGCGCTCGTATTCGCGCATCTCCGGCGAAACCTCGTTCGAGACGCACACCGTCACCTGCCCGCCGAGCAGCCGTTGCATCAGCTCGCGCGCGCGTCGCTCGTGGATCGGGTTCACGTACGAATGAAGGAAGCCGATCGCCACGGCTTCGACGCCCGCTTCGATCATCCGCGCCGCCGCGCGCTCGACCTCGCCCTCGTCGAGCTCGACCAGCACGTTGCCGTCGGCCGCGATGCGCTCGGGCACGGCGAAGCGCAGCGGCCTGGGCACGAGCGGCATCGGACGCTCGATGTAGAGGTCGTACTGCTCGAAGCGTTTCTCGAAGCCCATCTCGAGCACGTCTCGAAAGCCCGCGGTCGTCAGCAGCGCCACGCAGGCGCCTTTCCGCTCGATCAGTGCGTTCGTCGCCAGCGTCGTACCGTGGACAAAGAGCCCGACCTGCGACGGTTGCAGCCCCGATGCACCGATCAGTTGACGCACGCCTTCGAGCACGCCCCGCTCGGGCTGATCCTGCGTCGTGAGGACCTTGCAGGTGAATCGCCGCTGTGCGGTCTCGAGGACGACGTCGGTGAAAGTGCCACCGATGTCGGCGGCGAATCGGGCGGAATCGCTTTGC
The DNA here is from genome assembly GCA_937903095.1 of uncultured Burkholderiales bacterium. Taxonomy (GTDB): domain Bacteria; phylum Pseudomonadota; class Gammaproteobacteria; order Burkholderiales; family Burkholderiaceae_E; genus Zeimonas. The sequence goes on along the minus strand of CALCZN010000417.1, from coordinate 12,207 downwards.
ATCGTTCGCTGGAAGGGCTCAAACGATCTTTCGCCGGAAGCGCTCGTTGCGCCATGCGCCGCTTTCCAGCAGCGCGCGCAGGCGTTCGACCGCCTCCCACAGATCGAGATACCGCGTGACGATGGGGTGAAGACCGAAACGCAGCGTGTCAGGGGCGCGCGACGAGACGATGACGCCGGCCTCGGCGAGCGCCTGCACCAGCGCGTGCGCCGCCTCGAACCGGAAGGCGACGTGCCCGCCGCGGCGCGCGTGCTCGCGCGCGCTCTGCAGCGACAGCCCGAATCCGGCGCAGCGCTGCTCGACGAGCGCGATCAACGTGTCGCCCAGGCAGCGGTGGCGCCTGTCGAGCGCGACGGGGTCGGCGTCGCGCCAGATTTCGGCGGCAGCGGCGAAAGCCGCGTCGGCGAGTACCGGAGGCGAGCCGACGAGATGGCGCGCCGGTCCGGCTGCCGGCCGGAATCGCTCTTCGAAAGCGAAGGTGTCGGCGTGGCCCATCCAGCCGCAGATCGCAGGCCAGGCCGCATCGCGCCAGCGCGGGTTCACGTAGAGAATCGACGGTGCACCGGGGCCGCCGCAAAGGTACTTGTAGCCGCACGAGACCGCGAAATCGACGTCGGCCGCCCCGAGCTCGATGCGCACGGCGCCGGCCGAATGCGACAGATCCCACAGCGTGAGCGCGCCGTGTCTTCGCGCGAGCTGGCTCACGGCCTTCAGATCGAAACGTTCGCTGCTTCGGTAGTCGACGTGCGAGAGCGCGACGACGGCGACGTCGCCCGGCACGAGCGCACGCTCGAGTTCCGCGGGGCCGTCGATGAAACGCAGTTGCGCGAGCCCCGCGTGCGCGATGCCTTCGGCGACGTAGCGGTCGGTGGGGAACACCGCTCGTTCGAGCACGATCGTCGCGCGCGGTGCGGCGATCGCCAGCGCCTGGCGCAGCAGCTTGTAGAGATTCACGCTCGTGCTGTCGCAGACCGCCAGATCATCTGCGCCGGCGCCGAGCAAAGGAGCGAGCGCCGTGCCGATACGGCGCGGCTGCTCCAGCCAGTCGGCCTCGTTCCAACCGCGCCGGCGCCCGATGCGCCATCCCGCATCCAGAACCTCCTGCATTCGCGCGGGCACCGAGGCCGGCATCGGACCGATCGATCCCGCGTCGAAATACAGCGTTCCTTCGGCGCCCGGAGCGAACCGCGACTGCAATGCGGCGATCCCCGGCGTGTCGCGCGCATCGAGCGCGACGCAGTCGTCGCGGCCGAGTGGGGTCATCCGCGTCTCTCGGTGAAAAACGATCCGGGCAGGCAAACGAGTGCGTGCGTCGTCACGGGTCGGGCTCCGGCAATGATCCGATTCTCGGGATCCGCGCGCGCCGCGGCAACCGTCCGGGCGCGCATGGGCATTCCCGCCGGTTATCCAGCCCCGCCGCTTCGAGCGCGCCTCGAACGCTCCCTCGCCAGCGCGTGCGCGCTCTCGATGAACAACTCGGCGAGTTCGCGCGCGGGGCGCGTGGGATGCGCGTCGGCCCAACGCACCATCGCGAGGCTCGGTCCCTCGATCGACGATTCCGCGGCGATCCGGCACAGTCCGGTCGTCGCGCTGCGCAACTCGTACACCTCGATCGGAATGATGCCGATCAGGTCGGTCGACGCGACGAGTGCCTCGAGCCCGGTCAGGGTCTCGCAGCTCACGGGACAGCTGGGCGGAGGCAGACCTTCGGTTTCGAACGCGCGCCGCAGCGCCGCCGCCGAAGTGCTGGCGGTCCCCGGAACGACCCATTCCGCACCTGCGGCTTCGCGCAGGCACCGGGCGTGTGCGAGCGGATGTCCGGCGCGCACGACCGCGGCGAGCGTCGTCGGATACATCCTTCGCGCCGAGTACTCGACCGGGAGCCCGCTGATCGGAAGCGGAACGATCGCGAAATCAGGCGAACCTTCGCGAAGCCCGTAGAAGCGCTCGGGGTACACCGGCGAACCGATGCGCACCTCGACCTGCGGCCACTGCTGTCGAAACCGCGGCATCACCCGCGGCAGCAGAACCATCGTCGCCAGATGCGACAGTGCCACGCGGATCGCCGCGCCGTGCCCGCCGCGTCGGTCGGCCAGTTCCTGCCGTGCGCGCGCCGCCTGGTCGCAGATGACGCGCGCGTGCGGCAACAGGGCGAGGCCCTCATCGGTCAGGCGGATTCCGCGGATGCTCCGCTCGAAAAGCGAAACGCCGAGCGCCTGCTCGATACGGTGCAACTGCTTCGTCAATGCAGGCTGGCTCAAGCCGAGCCGCCGTGCGGCTGCGCTAAGACTTCCGGCTTCGGCGAGCGTCGCCACCAGCGCGAGCGCATTGGGGTCGAGGGACTCGAAAGCGCCTGCGCCGGCCGGGGCCGTGTTCGCGTCAGGCTTCAGCATTCGACCAGCGCCGGTCGCGCGTCGCTCAACGGCGCGAGCCACTGCTCGATGCGTTCCCCGACGTCGAGCAGCGCCTCGTCGGCGCCGAAGCGGCCGACCAGCTGAAGGCCGACCGGCAGCGGCGTGCCGCCGGGAATCCGGCTCGCGAAACCCGCCGGAAGCGTCAGCGCCGGATGGCCGCTGACCGTGATCCGGTAGCAGCTCGCGACCCAGTCGATATAGGTGCGCAGCGGCTCGCCGTCGATCTCGGTGGGGTAGGCGACGGCGATCGGGAAGGGCAGTACCTGCGCGGTCGACAGCAGCCACGCGTCGAAGCCCGAGACGAAGCGCGCGACGCGCTCGAAGATCGCCGAGCGCAGGCGCGCCGCAGCGGCGATGCGCGCGACGTCGAGCGCCAGTCCCTGCTCGATGTTCCAGGCGACGGTGTCCTTCAGATGCGCGCGCTGCGTCGCGTACAGCTCGGCCCAGTTCTCGACGAAGTACTCGGCACGAAGCACCTGGAAGCACTCGTCGGCGCCCGACAGATCGGGCCATGCCTCGACCAGCTCGACGCCGCACGAGCGAAGCCGGTCGATCGCCCGCTCGACGGCGACGCGGACGGCGGCAGCGACCGGCATCGAGCCGCCGCAGTCGATCGACCAGGCCAGGCGCAGCGGGCGCGAAGCGCGCTCTGCGCGCTGCCGCGCTTCGCGCTCCCAGGCATCGAGCCACTCGACGAGCGGGCGGCGCGCCACGGGCGTGCGGATCGCGCGATGCGCGAGGCGCAGATCGGCCACGCGCGCGCCCATCGCGCCGATCTGGTTCAGCGTGCCGAAGACGTTCGTCGCGTTGCGCAGCGCGGGTTCCGCCGTGGAGCTGGGCCGCATGCCGACCACGCCGCAGAAGCTGGCCGGATTGCGCAGGCTGCCGCCGAGATCCGAGCCGTCGGCAACGATCGTCATTCCGCAGGCGAGCGCGGCGGCGCCGCCGCCGGTCGAGCCGCCGACCGTGAGCGACGGATCGAAAGGATGGCGCGTCGCGCCGAACACCGGGTTGAAGGTCTGCGCGCCGGCGGCGAACTCGGGCGTGTTCGATTTCGCGACGAGCACCGCGTCGGCGCCGAGCATGCGTTGCACCACCGGGTCGTTCGCCGCCGGCACGTGGTCGGCGAAGATCGGCGAACCCCAGGTAGTGCGCAGGCCCGCGGTGGCGTGCGTGTCCTTCGCGCAGTACGGCAGGCCGGCGAGCGGGCCGACCGCTTCGCCGCGCGCGATCGACGCGCCGATACGGTCGGCCGCCGCCCGGGCCGCGTCGCGATCGACGCGCGTGGGCAGCGCATTCACGACCCCGTCGTGCGCGTCGATGGCGGCGAAGCAGCGCTCGAGCAGCGCGCGCGGCGAGTCTTTCCCGCCGTGGAACGCGGCCAGCAGCGCGGGGATCGGAGCGTGGAAGGGAAAGCGGCGATCGTTCATCGCGAGCGATGGTATAAGAGAGCGAACACCGGCATGGCCGAAGCCGCACCGCATCGATGATCGAGACGATTCCTTCCCGCAACGTGCTCGGCGGGCCGCTGCTCGCCTGCTCCTACGATCCCCTTACCGGATACCTTCGCACCGGCTGCTGCGAAGCCGACAGCGAGGACCTCGGCCAGCATACCGTCTGCGTGCGCGTGGACGAGGCCTTCCTCGCGTTTTCGCTCGCGCACGGCAACGACCTCGTCACCCCGCGGCCCGAGTGGCGCTTCGCCGGCCTGAAGCCGGGCGACCGCTGGTGCCTGTGCGCGGCGCGCTGGCTCGAGGCGTGGCGGGCGGGCGTAGCGCCCGCCGTCGTGCTCGAAGCGACGCACGAGGCGGCGCTGCGCGTCGTTCCGATCGACGCGCTGCGCGCGCACGCGTGGAGCGCCCAATGAAGCTGCTCGTCGTTCCGGTCACGCCCTTCCAGCAGAACTGCTCGGTGCTCGTCTGCGAGGAAACGCTGCGCGCCGCGGTCGTCGATCCGGGCGGCGATCTCGATCGCATCGATGCGGCGCTCGCCGCGCAGGGCGCACGCCTCGAGAAGGTGCTGCTCACGCACGGACACATCGACCACTGCGGCCAGGCCGGCGTCTTCGCGCGGCGGCACGGCGTGCCGATCGAAGGCCCGCACGAGGAAGACCGCTTCTGGATCGCGCAGCTGGGCGAGCAGGGCGCGATGTTCGGCATGCGCGGCGCAGCGAGCTTCGAGCCCGATCGCTGGCTCGTCGACGGCGACACCGTCACGTTCGGCCGGCAGACGCTCGAAGTGCTGCACACGCCCGGCCACACGCCGGGACACGTGGTGTTCTTTCATCCGAAGCTGCGACTGGCGATCGTCGGCGACGTGCTGTTCCAGGGGTCGATCGGGCGCACCGATTTTCCGCGCGGCGACCACGCGACGCTGATCGCATCGATCACGCAGAAGCTGTGGCCGCTGGGCGACGACGTCACTTTCGTGCCCGGACACGGGCCGGTGTCGACCTTCGGGGACGAACGGGCGAGTAATCCGTTCGTGGGAGATGCGGTGCTGTGAACGACGTGAATGTCGTGTCCGGCTAGCGGCTGGAGCTTGACCGGTCCATCTCCGCGCGCCGAGCCAGTGCGACAGCATCGTCGATATTCAGTCGCAACATCGCTTCACCGCCGATGTACCCGGCCATCGCACTTTTTGCACGCTTTTCGATCTCGTCGGCGCTCGTCAAGCCGAGACGCACCAAGGCAGCAATGTCTTCGCGGTCGGTGTCGCCGAAGCGCGCGATCTTGCTCACGGCGAGGTCGACGGGGGACAGCACACGGACCCGAAGCTGATCGACGCCCAGATCCAGCGGGATCGAGTCTGTCAGATAGTCCTCGTGCATCAGCGCGAAGGTCGAGTTGTAGTTCGTGTCGAGGTAGAGGACCTGCCGTGTTCCGTCTTCCCGCGTGACTTCGACCATCAGGTCGTTGGGCAGGTGGACGCGCCCGCCGAACTCCGCGTCGACATCGGTTGTGACCCGACCGGCGGTGTAGAGGTGGACAGCCATCCCCCCGGCGATGTAAACGTTCAGAGGGCGGTGCAGCGACAGCCGCTGCTCGAGTTGCTCGAGCAGCGCCCGCAGGCCCTTCGCAAGTGCCGTGTCAGCGTGAAAGATCGGCTGCGTCGGCATTCAGCCTCGCGGCTCGCGAAACCGATGAGTCAGCGAGTCGCGCAACCGGGGCGGGTTCGATACCCAGCCGCGCTGGACGACCTCGGCAGGACTCAACCGTTGATCGGGATGAGCAGTGAAGTAGCGCTCGCTGGCCCGCATCAAGCTTCGTGACTCGTGGGGAAAGTGGGGTTCCACGACCATCGCTGCGAGCTGGAATACATTCGCCTCGCGCGGATCGCGCGCAACTTGCGCTGGGTCTCGTGCGACCGAAACACAGCGGGCCAACAGCGCGGCTTCGATGTCGCGGGCGTTCATCGGTCGCATCTTAAGGCCAATGCCTTCAGCGCTTCGGATTGCTCCGCGACTCCTTCAGGCTCACCGATCGGTTGAACACCGGCCGCCCGGCTCGATGATCGACGCGGTCGGCCACGAAATAGCCGTGCCGCTCGAACTGCCAACGTGATTCGGGCAGCGCATCGGCCAGCCCCGGCTCGAGCTTCGCCTGCACCACGCGCTTCGACGCCGTGTTCAGCGAATCGAGCGGATCGGTGCCGCCCGCGCCCGGTTGCGCCTCGGTGAACAGCCGCTCGTACAGCCGAACCTCCGCGTCGATTGCCGCGACCGCCGCCACCCAGTGCAGGTTGCCCTTCACCTTGTACGTATCGGCCCCCGGCGTGCCCGACTTCGAATCGAGAAACGCGTTCGCGTGCACGGCGACGACGTTGCCGTCGGCGTCCTTCTCGCACCCCGTGCATTCGACGACATAGCCGTAGCGCAACCGCACGCGGTTGCCGGGGTAGAGCCGGAAGAAGCCCTTCGGCGGCGCCTCGGCGAAGTCCTCGCGCTCGATCCACAATTCGCGGGCGAACGGAAAGCGCCGCCGGCCCAGCTCGGGCCTCTGCGGGTGCACCGGCGCCTCGCATTCGTCGAGCCGGTCGGCCGGCCAGTTGTCGAGGACGAGCTTCAGCGGATCGAGCACCGCCGCCGCGCGCGGCGCCTTCGGCTCCAGGTCGTCGCGCAGCGCCTGCTCGAGCGCGCTCATCTCGATCCAGGAGTCGGACTTCGTCACGCCGATCCGTTCGCAGAACAGGCGGATCGACTCCGGCGAGTAGCCGCGCCGCCGCAGCCCGGCGATCGTCGTCATCCGCGGGTCGTCCCAGCCGTCGACCGCGCCGCTGCGCACGAGCGCCTGCAGCCTGCGCTTGCTCGTGATCGTGTATTCGAGGTTGAGCCGGGCGAACTCGATCTGCTGCGGCAGCGGATGCGCGAAGAAACCGCCCTCTGCGAGCCGCTCGAGCAGCCAGTCGTACAGCGGCCGGTGATCCTCGAACTCGAGCGTGCATAGCGAGTGCGTGATGTTCTCGAGCGCATCCTCGAGCGGATGTGCGTAGTCGTACATCGGGTACAGGCACCAGGCGTCGCCCGTGCGGTGGTGCCCTGCGAAGCGGATCCGATAGAGCGCCGGGTCGCGCAGGTTCAGGTTCGGCGACGCCATGTCGATCTTCGCGCGCAGCAGCTGCGTGCCTTCGGCGTGCCTGCCTGCGCGCATCTCGCGCAGCAGACGCAGGTTCTCCTCGGGCGAGCGGTCGCGGTACGGCGAATTGCGCCCGGGCTCGGTGAGCGTGCCGCGGTGCGTACGTACCTCGTCGGCGGTCTGCGAGTCGACGTACGCGTGACCCGCCTGCACGAGCCACTCGGCCATCTCGTAGAACCAGTCGAAATAGTCGCTGGCGAAATAGAGGTTGTCTTCCTGTGCGTCCTTCCATTCGAAGCCGAGCCAGTGCACGGCCTCGACGATCGAATCGACGTACTCCTGCTCCTCCTTCTCGGGATTCGTGTCGTCGAAGCGCAGATGGCAGCGGCCGGCGTACTCGGCGGCGAGCCCGAAGTTCAGGCAGATCGACTTCGCGTGGCCGATGTGAAGGTAGCCGTTGGGCTCCGGCGGGAAGCGCGTGCGGATCGGCGCGGGGTCGACGGGCGCGCCGCGCTGCACGGCGAGCGGGCCGGGGCGGCCGGCCCACGGGCGGCCGGCGTGCTTGCCGGTGCGCAGGTCGTCTTCGACGATCGTACGGATGAAGTGGCTGGGGGCGGCGCCGGCGCCTGTGCCGGGGGTGGCTTTCGTCGCGTCGGCCGAGGGGTCGGTCATGAGTCGGAAGAGGGGCGCGGGCAAATGATCATTGTATCGGCGCGTTGATCGGCGTCCTGGAAGGGGTCGCGTCAGCAATCCCGAACCGCGGGGGCGTGAAACGGTCGTCATTGGCGTCCCGAAACCGCTCCCACTCCCGACGCGAGCGCCGCTGCACGGAGCGCATCGTCTCGCGTCGCAACCGGCAACTGAAGTCGCAAAGCCAATGCGAGGTAGCTCGCATCGTAGGCGCTCAAGTCGAAGCGAAGCGACAGCGCGAGAAGCTCCGACGGAGGCGTCGCGATTCGATCGACGTCGATCGGCAACTCGGCGATGCGAGACAGGATCTCCTGGGCGCTGGACGCATGCAGGCGCTGACGGCGACAGGCGCTGCGCAGCACGTTCGCGAGTTCGAGTTCCCAGATCACGGGTACCACCGCCCGGTCGTCGAGCAGGCGCTGCGCGATCGACTCGGAGTAGTCATCCGCCTGATCGCGCAGGTACCAACCCGATACGACGGAATTGTCGAGCACGAAAGGCATCAGTCGCGCCCCTCGTCGATCGCTTCGCGCAGCGGAACGTCGAGCGAGGCACCGGTACCGTACCGTTTCAACTCGGCGAAGGCGTCCTCGATGCGCTTGCGGCGCTCCTGTCGCTGGCGCTTGTCGCGCTCTGCTGCGGCGACGAGCTGGGCAACAGGAACGCCGCGCCGCGTGATCAGGACGCGCTCTCCCGATTCGACCGCAGCAATCAGTTCCGACAGGCGCGTCTTCGCTTCGTAAACCGGCACTTCCCGCATGTTGACCAACCATCTCTACTCATCTGGTCAACCATCATAGCGCAGTGGTGGCGACAGCGGTCGCCGACCGGCCATGACCCGATCTGCGCCGGGCAGCGGCGCCTGCACGGGGCCTTTGCCCCGGCATGCCGTACAGTACCGACACGCTCCGGTTGCGGGTTTACCCGTGGCGGCTGCCAGTTCCGGGCGTTTTCCGAACCCATCGCCTCATCGCCTGTCGTGCACGCCGAATCGCTGCCTGCCTTCTCCTACGACGACGCCTTCTCGCGCAACATCGGTTGGGTGACGCGCGACGAGCAGCAGCTGCTGCGCCGCAAGCGCGTGGCGATCGCCGGCCTGGGCGGCGTCGGCGGCTCGCATCTCGTCACGCTCGCGCGACTCGGCGTGGGGCGCTTCTCGATCGCCGATTTCGATCGCTTCGGGCTGGCGAACTTCAACCGCCAGGCCGGTGCGTCGATGAGCACGATCGGCGAGCCGAAAGTCGAGGTGCTCGCCCGGATGGCGCACGACATCGATCCGGAGATCGAGTTGCGCCGCTTCCCCGAAGGCGTCACCCCCGCCAACCTCGACGAATTCCTGCGCGACGTCGACCTGTACGTCGACGGGCTCGATTTCTTCGCCTTCGACGCGCGCAAGGCGGTGTTCGATGCCTGCGCGAAGCGCGGCATTCCCGCCGTCACTGTAGCGCCCATCGGCATGGGCGCCGCGCTGCTCAGCTTCCTGCCCGGGCGGATGAGCTTCGAGGAGTACTTCCGTTGGGAGGGCTGCGACGAGACCGAGCGGTCGGTGCGCTTCCTCGTCGGGCTGTCGCCGGCGTTCCTGCAGAGCACCTATCTCGTCGATCCTTCGGCGGTCAGCCTGTCGGCGCACAAGGGGCCGTCCACCGGCATGGCCTGCCAGTTGTGCTCGGGAATCGCCGGGGTGGAGGCGCTGAAGATCCTGCTCGGACGGGGCCGCGTGCTGGCCGCCCCCTGGTGCCTGCAGTTCGATGCGTATCGCAACCGCTACGTGCGTACCTGGCGGCCCGGCGGCAACCGCAATCCGATCCAGCGCGCGCTGATGTCGATCGTGCGCCGGCGCTATCGGGGCATGGCCGCAGCCGAAGCCGCGAGTCGATGCACAGGCTGAAGTTCTGGCTCGCGTTCCTGCGCGAGCCGCAGCGCTGGTCGATGGCGGGGCTGGCGATCGTCTTCGGCACGGTCGCGCTGATCCTCGCCGACGGGTTCATCGAGCGGATCTTCGTCGACTTCCGCGAGTCGATCATCCGCTCGAATCTCGGGCACTTCCAGGTGCTTCCCGCCGACGCCGGTTCGCATGCGCCGTCTTCGTCGATGGTCGCGCTGCGGCCGGCGATCGATGGCGCTCTTGCCGAATTCCCGGGCGCCCTCGTTGCCGCGCGGCTTTCCTTCGTCGGACTGGCGAGCCACGGCGACCGCACCGTGTCGTTCATCGGCGAAGGCGTCGAGCCGCAGCGCGAGCAGACGTTGTCGAGCCAGCTCGTCGTCGAGCGGGGCCGACCGCTCGAATCCGCCGACGAGGGCAGCCTGCTCGTCGGCGAGGGTCTGGCGCGAAACCTCGATGCCGACGTCGGAGACGTCGTCACGCTCCTCGTGACGACGCCGGCAGGTGGCGTGAACGCGATCGAAGCACCGGTCGTCGGCATTTTCTATACGTCGACCAAGGCGTACGACGATCGCGCGCTGCGCCTGCCGTTGCCGTCGGCTCAGGCGCTGCTGCGCCAGGCCGCAATTTCGCGCTTCGTGGGCGTGCTGCCGCAGACTTCGGACACCGACGAAGCCGTCGGCGCGCTGCGTGCCGCGCTCGGCGCCGAGGCCGTTCGGGTAAAGAGCTGGCGCGATCTGGCGGACTTCTACAACAAGACCGTGCAGCTTTTCTCGAGCCAGCTCGCCATCGTCCGTGCGGTGATCGTCGCGATCGTGCTGCTTTCGGTGAGCAACACGCTCGCGCGCAACGTGATGGAGCGCACGTCGGAAATCGGCACGATGATGGCGCTCGGACGCACGCGTTCGGCCGTCGCGCGACTTTTCGTCGGCGAGGGGCTGATCCTCGGCCTCGCCTGCGGCATTGCCGGCGTGCTGCTCGGCTGGGTGCTTGCCGTTGTCGTCAGCGCGGTCGGCATCCCGATGCCGCCGCCGCCCGGCATGGCGCGCGGCTTCGTTGCGGGGATCGCATTCACGCCGCGCATCGCCGCCGTCGCCCTGCTGTTGGCGGCGGCCACGTCGGTGGTGGCTTCGCTGCTTCCGGCGCTGCGTGCGTCGCGGATGAACATCGTCGACGCGCTGCGCGTCGGGCGCTGAGACACGGATGCCGATCGCGTTGCTTTTCCGGCTTGCCTGGCGCAATCTCGTGCGCAACCTGCGACGAAGTGTCTTCGGCATCGCCACGATCGCTTTCGGCGTCGTCGGCCTCGCGCTCGCCGCCGGATTCATCCAGGATGTCTTCGAGCAACTCGGCGAGGCGACGATCAGCGCGCAACTCGGGCACGTGCAGATCGCCAAGCGCGGATTCCGCGAAGGCGGCACGGCGTCGCCCCAGGACTTCCTGATCGATGCCGCGTCGCTGAAGCCCAGGATCGCCGCGCTGGATCTGGTGAAGGAGGTGATGGGCCGGCTGGCGTTCTCGGGATTGCTTTCGCTCGACGGAGCCGAACTTGCCATCGAGGCGCAGGGTATCGAGCCTGACCCCGAAGCGCGATTGGGTACTCGGCTGCAGATTCTTGCCGGCCGGGGATTGCGCGATGCGGACACCTATGGCGTGCTGCTCGGCGAAGGCGTCGCGAAGCAGCTGAAAGCCGGGGTTCACGATACCGTGAGCCTCACGGCACCGACGATAGACGGGTCGTTGAACCTGCTCGAGCTCGAGGTGCTGGGCGTGTTCCGCAGCTTCTCGAAGGAATACGACGACCGCACGATCCGGATGCCGCTCGCGGCAGCGCACGAGCTGACGCAGACGGATCGCGTGAACACGCTCGTCGTGCAACTGCGTCGAACGGTCGACACGGATCTCGCCGTTGCGCGCCTGACAGCGTCGCTCGGCGATTCGGATCTCGAGGCGGTTCCCTGGTACGTCCTGTCGGATTTCTATGCCAACACCCGGTTGATGTACGAGCGTCAGTTCGGGTTCCTGCAATTGATCGCGCTGGTGCTCGTCGTGATGAGCGTGCTCAACAGCCTCAACATGACAGTTTTCGAACGTACGGCAGAGTTCGGAACGATGCGGGTGCTGGGGAATCGGGGATCGGCGGTGGTGAAGCTGATCGTGATCGAAGGGGTGCTGCTCCGGGGGCTCCGTTCGTTGATCGGGATTCTGTTGGCGATGCTCGTCGCGGCCGTCGTTTCCGTGGGAGGGATTCCGATGCCGCCGCCTCCGAACATGGAGTCCGGGTATACGGCCAGGGTCGTGCTCACGCTTCCGGCGCTGGGCCGCACCGCGCTCATCGGCACCCTGGCAGCAGTGCTTGCGTCGGTGATTCCGGCACTGCGGTTCCTGCGAATCCCGCTGCCGGATGCGTTGAGGCGCGCAGTTTGAAACCGAAAGCGAATTCTCCAGGTGCGATTGTGAAAGGAAAGACCGACCGACTCTTGCGCTACTCGTTCCTTTCCCTGCTGCACCTGTTTTCGACCCGTCGATTGCCGCGCACGCCGGAGCCGAGTGCGGTGACGAACGACATCGACGACGTCAACGACTACGACCGCGTGATGTCGACGGTCATGGCATTGCCCTACGCGCTCGCGCTGAACTGCATCTG
>CALCZN010000416.1:0-3827 GCA_937903095.1 uncultured Burkholderiales bacterium | reverse complement strand
ACCGTCGGCGCGCAGAACGCGGGATCTACCCGCGGTTGCGCCGGTGCTCGCAGTCTTCCTTGATGCAGCTGCCGTACAGCGACAGCGCGTGGTCCTGCAGCTTGAAGCCGTGCTCGGCCGCGACGATTTGCTGGCGGCGCTCGATCTCGGCGTCGTAGAACTCCTCGACGCGACCGCAGTCGACGCAGACCAGATGATCGTGGTGCGAACCTTCCTCCAGCTCGAACACGGCCTTGCCGGCCTCGAAGTTGCTGCGCTTGAGCAGGCCGGCCTGCTCGAACTGCGTGAGCACGCGATAGACGGTGGCCAGGCCGATCTCCTGGTGCTCGGCGAGCAGTTCGCGGTAGACGTCTTCGGCGCTCATGTGGCGCTGCTTGCCGTTCTGGAAGATCTCGAGGATCTTCATGCGCGGCGCCGTCGCCTTCAGCCCCATGCTCTTGAGTTCGGTGGTGATCGTCGAAGACATTGCGATGGACCGTTGCGACCGGGGGGAGAACCGGGGGAGAACCAGAGAGCGCGGGCCGCCGGATGCGCCGGCAGCCTGCTTCCGTATGATAGCGGTTTCGTTCGCGCGCCCCTTTCGAAGCCCATGATTCCGTTTCCGTACCGTGCGGCGCTGGCGCTGGTCGTCGCTGCGCTCGTGGCCGGCTGCTCGATGAACGACCCGAACCGCAGCGGACTGCTGCAGCCGTACCGCATCGACCTTCCGCAGGGCAACTACCTGACGCGCGAAACCGTGGACCGCGTCCAGGAAGGGATGTCGCGCGAGCAGGTCCGCTTCCTGCTGGGCACGCCGCTGCTGCGCGACCTGTTCCACGCCGACCGCTGGGACTACGTCTTCCGCTACAAGTTCCCCAGCGGCGACGTCGAGCAGCGCAAGGTCACGATCCGCTTCCGCGACGATCGCGTCGCGTCGATCGAAGCCGATCCGCTGCCGCAGCGCGAGGACGCGTCCGATCCCGCCCTGCCGGGATACAAGCCGGGCGAACGCGCGGCGAACGAGCCATGACGATGCGAATCGCGGTCGCGGGCGCCTCGGGGCGCATGGGCCGGATGCTGATCGAGGCGGTGCTCGAGGCGCCCGATGCGCAGCTGGCCGGCGCGCTCGACGTCGCCGCCAGCCCTTCGCTGGGGCGCGATGCGGCCGACTTCCTCGGGCGGGCAAGCGGCGTGAAGATCGTCGACGACGTCGACGCCGGACTGGCCGGCGCGCAGTTCCTGATCGACTTCACGCGGCCCGAAGGAACGCTCGCGCATCTGAAGGCCTGCGTCGCGCACGGCGCAGGCATGGTGATCGGCACCACCGGCTTCGACGACGCCGGCCGCGCGGCGATTGCCGACGCATCGCAGCGCATTCCGATCGTGTTCGCGCCGAACATGAGCGTGGGCGTGAACGTCGTGCTCGAACTGCTGGCGACGGCCGCGCGCATCCTCGGGCCGGGCTACGACGTCGAGATCATCGAGGCGCACCATCGGCACAAGGTCGATGCGCCTTCCGGCACCGCCCTGAAGATGGGCGAAGTGGTCGCCGAGGCGCTCGGCCGCGACCTGCGCGAGGTCGCCGTCTACGGACGCGAGGGGCATACGGGCGAACGCGACGCGAACACGATCGGCTTCGCCACGGTGCGCGGCGGCGACATCGTCGGCGACCACACGGTGCTCTTCGCCGGCACCGGCGAGCGCATCGAGATCACGCATCGTTCGTCGAGCCGGGTCACCTATGCGCACGGCGCGCTGCGCGCGTGCCGCTTCCTCGCCTCGCGCGAACGGGGTCTGTTCGACATGCGCGACGTGCTCGGGCTGCGGCAGGCGTAAGTCAGCGGCTGTCGGAAGAACGCGCGCGAGGCCGCATCCGCTCGCGCAGCGCCGCGCACGGATCCTCGCGCGGCTGCGCGTCGGTGTGCACCGTGAGGTCGAAGGGAGGGCGCTCCGCTTCGGCGACGCCTTCGTCTTCCGCCCCGGGACCTTCGAGCAGCGCGATCGATACGATGCGAGCCTGCGGACGCATCGCCGCCAGGTGCAGCGGCACGCCGATATCGCGCCGCAGGTGGCCGTTGCCGGCGAGCAGCACGACCGGAAGCCCGGTGCGCTCGCGCGCGTCGACGAGCGCGCGCGCGATGCGATCGTCGCGCGTGCGCTGCGCGACCGCCATCGCATCGACCGCCCGCTCGGGCAGCAGTCCGCAGTGCCCCTGCCGGATCGACGCGCGCATCGCCTCGGTCTCCCCGACTCCCCATCCGGGCGGCGGCGGCGCGGGCGGAACGCTTCCTTTCGCCACCAGCGTCGTATCGGCCGGCGACAGGTTCGCCGCCACCAGCGGCAAGCCGCGGCGCAACGCCAGCTCGATCGCCGGGCGATAGAGATCCCATTCCCAGCCATCGAAGGCGAAGCCCGCCGCCTGCGCGATACGACGCGCACGCGAGGCGAGATCGGGCGCCGTGGACGGGTTCGCCGCCTCGCGCGTGTCCTCGGCGCGGGCGCGGTCGAGCGCCTCCTGCCGGTCGGCGTCGAACTGCTCGAGCGCGAGCGCGAACGGGTGCAGGTCGGCCAGCGTCTCGAGCCAGTGCAGGCGCAGCCGGTGCTGCGCGACGTTGTCGTGCAGCTCGCCGAGGAGGAGGAAGTCGGCGTCGATGGCGGCGGGCGGTAGCGGGGGAAATGCCACGGAGGGCGACGTGGACGCGGCGGGTGGCGGCAGGGGTGCAGCCGGCGACAAGACCGTGGCGGCGCCCGACGAGCTGGCCGCAGCGGCCGGCGTAGATCCGTTCGATGCCGCACAGCCGACTAGGGCCGCCGCAATCGCCAGCGCGCTGGCGAGCCGGGCGGCGACGGCAGCTCCGCGGAGCGCCGCGCCCTGAAACGATCGCCCGGGCGTCAGCAAACGTCCCGGCGGCGCAGCCGGCCTGCGCGGTGCGGGCCGCTCGTGAACGGTGGCGGTCATTCGTGCTCTCTTTTTCGGCGGCTTGTCCGGCGACAGGGGTATCACGATTTCTCTGATACGGGGGCGAACACCTGCGCAAGCCGAATTGCGCGGATTTCGCGCGTTCCGGGACGTGAGTCGGGCGTCGCGCGACCGTACGTTCGATTTCCGCGCATTTCTGCTGACGCCTCGACAGTGGCGCCACGAAACGCGCGAAAGTCGCGCATTTTCGTCGCCGGCCTGCAAGTTTGCGTGCGCGCAGGGGCCGGCGCCGCCGCTTTCCTATAATCCGGCGATGGACCTGACGAGGCTCGCGGCTGTGGCGTGCGCGGTAGCCCTGCACGCAGCCGTGATCGCCGGCGTGCTCGGCTTCGCCGGTGCGCCTTCGCCACAAAGCGTTCGGCCGATCCAGGTCGCGCTGATCGAGGCGCCGCCCCCGCCGCGCATCGAGCCGTCCCGCATCGAGCCGCGCATCGAGACGCCGCGCGCCGAGCCTCCTTCTGCACCGCCGACCGCGCCGGCGCGCGAGCCGCCCCACGAACGGCCCGCTCCCCCTGCCGAAATGCGACCCGACGAACATGCCGCGCCTGCGACGCACGCCGAGCGCGAACAGCCTCGGCGCCGGCGCCCGCTGCGCGAAACGGCAGCGCCGGCGCCGCCGCGCCCCGAGACGGCCGATGAAGCGAAGCCGCGCACCGCGCGAGACCAGGCGCCGGCACCGGCGAAGGCCGCCCCATCGGCCGAGCAGCCATCGGCGACGCCGACGGTTCCCACCGCTCCGGTCTTCTCCGCACCCGCGGCGCCCTCCGCGCCGTCTACCGCCTCCGCGCCGTCTACCGCCTCCGCTGCGCCCCCCGCTTCGGCCGCGACGACCGCTCCCGCCGAAGCGCCGGGCGCCGATCCCGCAACC
>CALCZN010000415.1:0-3226 GCA_937903095.1 uncultured Burkholderiales bacterium | reverse complement strand
GCCGCCGCGGGCGGCAGGCTCGGCGGCTGCGTGGCGGTACTGGCCGAGAGGTGCAGGCGCACGATCTCGGTCGGATACGCGGCATCGGAGTAGCCCACGGTCTGCTCGTGCACGCGGTGGAACGCCGCCAGCGTCTCCCGCAGTGAAGCCTCGGTCACCGCGCCAGCGGCCAGCGGCGCGCTGCGTTCGCGGAACTGGCCGTAGTAGCGCATCTCGATCGAGCGGCTGATCACCATGTCGGCCTCGGCCACGCCCTCGCGCTTCAGCGTATCGCGTGCTTCGCGCTCCATCTCGGCGAGCAGCGCCTCGATGCGCGCGAGATCGGCATGCGACGTCTCGGCGTGGTAGCTGCGCTGGTAGTCGTGCCGCAGGTCGCAGAACTGCATGCCGTAGGCGCAGTAGGTGGGCGCCACCTTGGGCACGATCAGCTTGCGGATACGCAGCTCCTGCATGATGGGCACCGCGTGCACGGCGGCGGCGCCGCCGGCCGCGCACAAGGCGAAGTCGCGCGGGTCGTAGCCGCGCTTGGCGAAGGCGACGTCGGTACCGCTGGCCATGTTGGCGTTGATGACCTCGTAGATCGCCGCCGCCGCCTCGGGCACCGAGAGACCCAGCGGCTCTGCGACGTGCACGCGGATCGCCTGCTCGGCCAGGTCCTTGCGCAGCTTCGTCGCGCCGCCGAGGAAGAAGTCGGGATCGATGTAACCGAGGACGACGTTGGCATCCGTCACCGTCGGCAGCTCGCCGCCCTTGCCGTAGCAGGCGGGGCCCGGGTTGGCGCCGGCGCTCTTGGGGCCGACCTGAAGCCGCCCGGCCTGGTCGACGTGGGCGATGCTGCCGCCGCCCGCGCCGATGGCCGACACATCGACGCAGGGCAGCGCGAACTTCTTGCCATCGATCACCTTCTGCTTGACGGTGTCGACCACGCCGTCGTGCACGACGCCGATGTCGAAGCTGGTGCCGCCCATGTCGACCGACAGCACGTTGGCGTAGCCATGCTCGGCGCCGAGCGCGCGCCCCAGCGACGGCCCCGCCGCCGGCCCCGACAACAGCAGCACGGCCGGGTTCTCGGCCACGATCTCGGGCGTGGCGATGCCGCCGTTGCTCTGGATGAAGAGCAACTGGCCCTTGAAGCCGTTCTTCTCGAGCAACCCGCCGATGCGCGCCACGAAGGCGCGCACCACCGGGGCGACGTAGGCACAGAACATCGCCGTGCCCCAGCGGTCGGTCTCCCCGGCCACCGGCAACACCGACGACGACAGCGTCACCTGCAGTTGCGGCGCCTCCTCGGCGAGGATCTCGGCGACGCGGCGTTCGTGCGCCGGGTTGACGTGCGAGTGCAGCAGGATCACCGCCACCGTGCTCACGTCCTGCGCCAGCAGCTCGCGCGCGGCACGGCGCACGTCGGCCTCGTCCAGTGGCGTCAGCACCTCGCCGCGGAAGTCGATGCGCTCGTCGACCTCGGTCATCAGGTGGTAGGGCGTGAGCGGCTGCGGCGGCTCGGCGCGGAAGTCGTACATGTCCTGCGGACCTTCGCGCCACTCGACCTTCGAGACCTGCGGGAAGGCCATGCGCAGCCGGTAGCCGCGCGTCGCGATCGTTCCCATGCGCGGCCCCGAGCGTGTCGCGACGACGTTGGTGGCCATCGTCGTGCCGAGCACGATCGACTGCGTCTGTGCGAGCAACTGCGCCAGCGTCAGGCCGCGCGCCTCGGCGAGCTTGCCGATGCAATCGAGCGTGCCGATCGTCGGATCGTGCGGCGTGGTGTGCGCCTTGCGCATCAGCGCGGTGCCCGCTTCGTCGGTCAGAACCCCATCGGTGAAGGTCCCGCCGCTGTCCACTGAAATCCTGTAACCCATCGATCGTCTCCGGTTGACCGCTTGTCGCCGGGCCGACGCCCGACGACAAGGGTTTTACCGAGCACTTCTCGCGAGGGGAAATGGATTGTGGGAAGGCGAGCTATTCGCGACGCCGATAGCTGGGACGGCAGTGTTCGGCAGCGGTAGGCCGCAAGGCGAGCCTCGGTTCGGCGACCCGGACGGAGACGGTGCGTTCCGGCAGCACTCACTCTTGACAAATGTCCGGTATGACAAGGACACTTGGCAGACACTTGTAGTTGCCCTGTTGCCCCGTGAGCACCGAAACACCCCTCGCAGCTGGACGCAAGCGCCGAATCCCGGCGACCTCATTCGCAGCGACGACGGCCGCACCGACCCGAGCGGCCAGCGTGTCCTCGCGCGTCATCGGCAACGAGCCGGGAGATGACTTGTTCGTCGTCTCGAGACAACTCCTCGGCGGCAAGACCTTCACGCGTTACAAGCTCGCGAGCAAGGCCGATGCCCATTCGGCGATCGTCCACGGCGTGCCTTACGCCTCGCTCTTCTGCCTTGTCGACGAGGCCAGGGGGCTACCGGAAGCCGACGTCGTCAAAGTGCTCGGGATCAGCTCGCGAACACTACGTCGCCAGAGCGCCCTACCGCAGAAGAAGATGCCTCCGGACGTCGCCAGCAAGGCCTGGGTGCTTGCGGAAACTCTTGCCAGGGGAGCGGAGGTTTTCGGCGGTAGGGAAGAGGCCGAACGATGGCTGTCCAGGCCCGCCATGGGACTCGACGGGCAAAGGCCCATCGACCTCCTGCAGACCCTCCAGGGCGCCGAGATCGTCAGCGACTTCCTGACGCGCCTCGAGCACGGCGTCTACACCTGAGAAGCGCGCAATGACGCCGCTCCCGGGCCCGCTGGCACCAGGTGCCCTTCTCGTGGCGTGGCGGCTCGACGCGCAGCGATGCGCGTCGACGTGGGATAGCGGCGTCGGCGCCGAACGTGCTGGCGGCCGCTGGAATCCGAAGGGCGTCAAGGTCGTCTATTGCAGCCTGGATCCGGCTACGACGATTCTCGAGGCCGCCGTGCATCGCGGCTTCGAAGTGCTGGACACCCGGCCTCACGTCCTCACAGGTCTCACGGTCTCCGATCCGTCCGACGTGGTGGTCGTCGTCCCGGACGACATCGAAGTGCACAACCCGGCATGGTTGCATGGCGGCAGCCCGAGTGCGGGACAGCAAGCGTTCGGCGCCGCGCTGCTCGACCGGCACCCGTTCGTCGCCGTCCCCAGCGTCGTCTCCAGGTTCAGTTGGAACCTCCTCTTCAGGCCCGACAAAGCGGCCGGGAAGTACGAGCTGCGATCACAGGATCGGCTCGTCATCGACACCCGGTTGAATCCGCCGAAGCG
>CALCZN010000414.1:0-2455 GCA_937903095.1 uncultured Burkholderiales bacterium | reverse complement strand
GCCGCGGCCGTAGAGCCGGCCGCCTTGCTCGCGCAGCGCGAACGGATCGGAGGACCACGCCTGCCCGGTGACCGGGACGACGTCGGAGTGCCCCGACAGCATCCAGCCGGCGACATCGTCGGGCCCGACCGTGGCGAAGAGGTTCGCCTTGCCCGGCTCGTCGCCGTGCTGCACGAAGCAGCGAAAGCCGGCGTCTTCGAGCCGCTGCGCCGCCCATTCGATCAGCGCGATGTTCGGCTTCGCGCTGACCGTGTCGAAGGCGACGAGCCGACGCAGCAGTTCGACGGTGGAACGTGCGCCGGCCATCGCGTCAATCGCGCTGGGTGATGAACTTGGTAGTGAGATAGCCGTCGAAGGTCTCGACGCCGCCTTCGCTGCCCCAGCCGCTGTCCTTCACGCCGCCGAAGGGCGCCTCGGCGATCGCCTGCCCGAAGTGGTTGATGTTGACGTTGCCGGCTTCGAGCGCGTTCGCCGCGGCGTTCGCGTACCTGCTCGACGTCGTGAACACGTAGGACGACAGACCGTAAGGCAGCGCGTTGGCGCGGCGGATGACGTCGTCGAAGTCGTTGAAGCGCGCGAAGGGCGCGATCGGGCCGAAGGGCTCGGTGGTCATCAGCATCGCGTCGTCGGGCAGTCCGGTGACGACGGTTGGCGCGAAGAAGTTGCCGCGATCGGACAGCCGCTCGCCGCCGAACTCGATGCGCGCGCCGCGCCGGTTCGCGTCGTCGACGAACTGCTCCATCGCCGGCACGCGCCGCTCGTGCGCGAGCGGACCCATGCGCGTGCTCTCGTCGAGTCCGGCGCCGACCTTCATCTCGCGCGTCTTCTCGAGGAAGCGGGCGAGGAAGCGGTCGTGGATCTTCTCGTGCAGATAGAAGCGAGTGGGCGACACGCAGACCTGTCCGGCGTTGCGGAACTTGAAGGCCTGCAGCAGGTCGGCGGCGCGCTCGACGTCGGCGTCTTCGAAGACGAGGACCGGCGAATGCCCGCCCAGCTCCATCGTCGTGCGCTTCATGTGCTGCGCCGCGAGCGCGGCGAGCTGCTTGCCCACCGGCACCGATCCGGTGAACGAAACCTTGCGCACGATCGGCGAGCGGACCAGGTAGTCGGAGACCTCGTGCGGCACGCCCCAGACGATGTTCAGGCACCCGGCCGGCAGGCCTGCATCGTGAAAGACGCGCGCGAGCGCGACGATCGCGCTCGGCGCGTCTTCGGGCCCCTTGAGCACGAGCGTGCAGCCCGAGCCGAGCGCCGCGCCGATCTTGCGGATCGCCTGGCTGGCCGGGAAGTTCCACGGCGTGAAGGCCGCGCACACGCCTACCGGCTGGCGCACGACGAGCTGGCGCACCGCCGGGTGGCGCGGCGGAATCACGCGCCCGTAGATGCGCCGGCCTTCCTCGGCATGCCATTCGGCGTGCTCGGCGCAGTTCTTCACCTCGTTGATCGCCTCGGCGAGCGGCTTGCCCTGGTCCAGTGTGATGTTGCGGCCGATCTCGGGCGCGCGCTCGCGCAGCAGGTCGGCGGCCTTGCGAAGGATGCGGCTGCGTTCGAGCGGCGAGGTGTCGCGCCAGGCGGGGAACGCGCGCTGCGCGGCGGCGAGCGCGCGATCGAGATCTTCGCGCGTGGCGTGCGGCAGCTTGCCGATCACCTCGCCGGTGGCCGGATCGAAGACGTCCTGCTCGCGGCGGCCCTGCGCCGCGATGAATTCGCCATCGATGTAGAGACGGAGATCCTCGTACATGGAGCGCATCACCTCGCTGGTTCGTGAGCCTTCGATTGTGGCACGCGGGCGATTCTCACTCCTCCTGTTGCGGGCGCCATGCCGCGCGCAGCTTGTGCTGCACGGGCGGCGGCGCTTCCTCGTAGCCGAGCAGCTCGAGCGTGTAGCTGCCCTGTCCGCCGGTGATCGCCTTCAGTCGACCCTGGAAATCGGCCAGCTCGGCCATCGGCGCACGCGCGTTCAGCGTGGCCATTCCGGCGCGGGCGGAATCGGCGCCCGAGACCTGGCCGCGACGCGCCGACAGTTCGCCGGAGACCGCGCCGATGGCGTCGGCCGGAATCGTCAGCTCGAGCGAGACGATCGGTTCGAGCACGATCGGACGCGCTTTCGACGCGGCGTCGAGGAAGGCCTTGCGCCCGGCGGTGATGAAGGCGATCTCCTTGCCGTCGACCGGGTGCGTCTTGCCGTCGTAGACGGTGACCTTCACGTCCTGCACGGGAAA
Source organism: uncultured Burkholderiales bacterium (assembly GCA_937903095.1). Classification (GTDB taxonomy): domain Bacteria; phylum Pseudomonadota; class Gammaproteobacteria; order Burkholderiales; family Burkholderiaceae_E; genus Zeimonas. Next base: position 233 of record CALCZN010000414.1, on the reverse strand, counting down.
GCCGGCGACCGCGCCGCCGGCCAGCGCCTGGCGCACGCCCTTCTCGACGGCCGGGATGAAGGGGCCCGGAATGGCGCCGCCCTTGACCTCGTCGACGAAGCGGAAGCCTTCGCCGCGCGCCAGCGGCTCGACGCGCAGGAACACCTCGCCGAACTGGCCGGCGCCGCCGCTCTGCTTCTTGTGGCGGTGATGCCCTTCCGCGTTGCCCGCGATCGTCTCGCGGTACGGCACAG
>CALCZN010000413.1:0-21098 GCA_937903095.1 uncultured Burkholderiales bacterium | reverse complement strand
CGAGATCCGCAGCCGCAACCTGGAGCTGGCCGCCGAATACCTGCTGATGGCCGCGCTGCTGATCTCGATCAAGTCGCGGATGCTGCTGCCGGTGAAGAAGGCCGACAGCGGCGAGGAGGTCGAGGATCCGCGCGCGGAGCTGGCGCGCCGGCTCATCGAGTACGAACGGATCAAGCTCGGCGCGGAAGAGATCGACCGGCTGCCGCAGCTCGGCCGCGATTTCCTCGCCGCCAACGTCTGGATCGAGCAGGCGGCGACCACCCGGCTGCCCAGCGTCGATGCGAACGACCTGCGCAGCGCCTGGGCCGACATCCTGCGCCGCGCGCGCCTGGTGCAGCACCACCGCATCACGCGCGAGGAACTGTCGGTGCGCGAGTACATGACGATCGTGCTGCGCCGGCTGCAGGACCGGCGCTTCGCCGAATTCGACGAGCTGTTCGACACCGCGCGCGGCGTTCCGGTCGTCGTCGTCACCTTCATCGCGCTGCTCGAGCTGGCGCGCGAGTCGCTGATAGAGATCACGCAGGCTGAGGCTTTCGCGCCGATCTACGTGCGGCTCGCCTACCGGCCGAGCTGATCGTCGCGCGATGGCGGTCACCGAGCGCACCGGCGTTTCGCTGCGTGCGTCGAACAGTTTCGGCGTCGAGGCGCGCGCGGCGCGCCTGATCGAAGTCGAAGATGCCGGCGACCTGGCCGTGCTCGCCGAACGCCTGCGCGACGGCCCCGCGCCGCTCGTCCTCGGCGGCGGCAGCAACATCCTGTTCACGCGCGATCCGCCGATGCCGGTGGTACGCATCGCGGTGCCCGGTCGCCGGCTGCTGGCCGACGACGCGCGCGGCGTCCTCGTCGAGGGCGGCGCCGGCGAGCCCTGGCACGACTTCGTCCAGTGGACGCTGGAACAGGGGCTCGCCGGGCTCGAGAACCTGTCGCTGATCCCCGGAACAGTGGGCGCCAGTCCGATCCAGAACATCGGCGCCTACGGCGTGGAGATGCGCGAGCGCTTCGACTCGCTGGACGCCGTCTCGCTGCGCGACGGCACGCGCAGGCGCTTCGACGTCGTCGAATGCGGTTTCGGCTATCGCGACAGCGTGTTCCGCCACGACGAAGGGCGCGGCTGGGCAATCGTCGCCGTGCGCTTCCGCCTCGCGCGCGAAGCGCCGCTGCATCTGGACTATGGCGAGATCCGCGAAGAACTGCGCGCGCAGGGCATCGCCCGACCCGCAGCGCACGACGTCGCGCGCGCGGTGTGCGCGATCCGCCGGCGCAAGCTGCCCGACCCAAACGTGCTCGGCAATGCCGGCAGCTTCTTTCGCAATCCGATCGTCGACGCGGCCGTCGCCGACGCGCTCGCGACGCGCGAGCCCGGCCTTCCGCGCTTTCCGGTTGCGCCTTCGGACGCGCACGGTTCCGTCCGCGCTTCGACGGAAAACAGCAGGCCCGCGGTCAAGCTGTCCGCCGGCTGGCTGATCGAGCGCTGCGGCTGGAAGGGCCATCGCGAAGGCGATGCAGGCGTGCACGAGCGGCACGCGCTGGTGCTGGTGAACCACGGCTCGGCGAGCGGCGCGCAGATCGCGGCGCTCGCCGCGCGCATCGCCGAATCGGTGCGCGACCGTTTCGGCGTCGTGCTCGAACCCGAGCCGACGATCGTCTGATCAACCGCGGCGGAACACCCAGCTGGATTCGGTGGAGGCTGCAAGCTCGAAGCGGTAGCCGTCCGCATCGAAGCCCTGCAGTTGCACCGGATCGTCGATGCGGCGCTCGATCGCATAGCGCGTCATCGCGCCGCGCGCCCGCTTGGCGGCGAAGGCGACCACCTTCCAGCCGTCGGGGCGCCGCTGCTGGAATACCGGCTGCACGACGCGCGAGCGCAGGCCGGCAAGCGCCTTGAAGTATTCGACCGACGCCAGGTTCACCAATACCGGCGTGCGATGCGACGCCAGTTCCTCGTCGATCGTCTTCGACAGCCGCCCTCCCCAATACGCGTAGAGATCGGCGCCCTTCGGATTGCGCAGCCGCGTGCCCATCTCGAGCCGGTACGGCTGGATCAGGTCGAGCGGGCGCAGTACGCCGTACAGCCCCGAGAGAACGCGGACGTGGTCCTGCGCCCAGCCGAGATCGGATTCATCCAGGCTCGGCGCGTCGAGCCCCTCGTAGACGTCGCCCGCGAAGGCGAGCACCGCCTGGCGCGCATTGCGGGTGGTGAACGGCGGCTTCCACTGCCCGAAGCGGGCGGCGTTCAGCGCCGCCAGCGGATCGCTGATCGACATCAGCGAAGCGAGTTCGCGCGTGTCCATCTTCTTCAGCAGCTCGACGAGCGGACGCGCCTGCGACAGGAAGCGCGGCTGCGTATGCGCGGCGATGTGCGGCGCCGACTCGAAGTCGAGCCGCTTGGCGGGAGACAGGACGATCAGCATGGCACGCGATGATGGCACGAAAGCGAAGGCGCTCGACCGGACGTGCGAAGCTGCCGCTCTTCGACCCCGCGCGCCGCTCCTTGCCCCGCGCGCCGCTCCTTATAATCGTCGCCGACCCGCACTACATCTCCGACATGAACGCACCCGACGGCCCCGCAGGTCCCCGCTTCGCCACGAAGCTGCCGAAGGTGGGCACGACGATCTTCACCGTGATGTCGTCGCTCGCCGTCGAGCACGACGCGGTGAACCTCGGCCAGGGCTTTCCGGATTTCGACTGCGACCCGGCGCTGGTCGACGCGGTGGCCGACGCGATGCGCGCCGGACACAATCAGTATCCGCCGATGGCGGGCGTCGCCGCGCTGCGCGAGCGCATCGCCGGGAAGATCGAGGCGGTGCACGGACATCGATACGACCCGCGCGACGAGATCACCGTCACGGCCGGCGCCACGCAGGCGATCTTCACCGCGGTGCTCGCCGTCGTGCGCCCGGGCGACGAAGTCGTCGTCATCGAACCGGTCTACGACAGCTACGTGCCGTCGATCGAACTGGCCGGCGGCACGGCCGTCGCCGTGCCGATGCGCGCCGATTTCCGTGTCGACTGGCCGGCGGTGCGCGCGGCCTGCACTGCGCGCACGCGCGCGATCCTCGTGAATTCGCCGCACAATCCCACCGGGACGATCCTGCGCGCCGCCGACCTGCGCGAGCTGGCTTCGATCGCCTGCGCGCACGACCTGATCGTGATCTCCGACGAGGTCTACGAGCACATGGTCTTCGACGGCCAGCCGCACGAATCGGTGAGCCGCTATCCCGAACTCGCTGCGCGCAGCTTCGTCGTCTCGTCGTTCGGCAAGACCTTCCACGTCACCGGCTGGAAGCTCGGCTACTGCGCCGCACCGGCGCCGCTGTCGGCCGAATTTCGCAAGGTGCACCAGTTCAATGTCTTCACCGCGCACGCGCCCACGCAGCACGGCATCGCAAGCTACATGGCCGAGCGGCAGGCGTGGCGCGACGTCGCGTCGTTCTACCAGCGCAAGCGCGACCTCTTCCGCGCGGGGCTCGCGCGCACGCGCTTCCGGCTGCTCGACTGCGAGGGAACCTTCTTCCAGCTGGTCGACTACAGCGCGATCTCCGAGCTTGGCGAGGCCGATTTCGCGAAGTGGCTGACCACCGAGATCGGTGTCGCCGCGATTCCGCTGTCGGCGTTCTACGAGCAGGGCACCGAGAACCGCGTCGTGCGCTTCTGCTTCGCGAAGACCGACGCCACGCTCGAGCGCGCGCTGTCGCGGCTGTCCGCGCTGTGAATCCGCGCCGACGCACGTGCCTGTCGGCGGCAGCGGCGGCAGCGGCGGCAGCAGCGGCCGCGCTGCTCGTCGGCTGCAACGCGCTTCCGCCCGCCGACCTGAAGCCGCCGCGCCTGGCCTTCGCCGATTTCCGCGTCGAGGAACTCGGGCTGAACGAGATCCGCTTCCTGCTCGCCGTCGACACCGAAAACCCGAACGACGTCGAGATCCCGTTGCGCAACATCGATTTCGCGCTCGAACTGCTCGATCGACCCTTTGCCGAAGGCAGGGTGCTCGATCGCGAAGTGACGCTGCCGGCGCTCGGCGCGCGCACGATTCCCGTGCAGTTCAGCGTGCCCACCTCGCGCCTGCTGCGGCTGCTGCGCAGCCTGCGCAGCGCGGAGCCGGCGCAATGGAGCTATAGGCTCAGCGGATCGGCTACGTGGGGATGGAGCGGCCTTCCGCTGCGCTTCGATCGTCGCGGCGACCTCGAAGTGCTGCGCGAGCTGGGCGAGCTGCTGAGGGCGCCGGCGCCGCGCTGACGCGCGCCGGACGCGCGTTCGCCGGGGAGACGGCGACGCAGGCCGGAGTCGGTTCCGGCAGCCCGTCAGCCCTTCGATTCGTCGCCGCTCGCCGGCGGCTGCGCGGGCGGCGCCGGGGTCGTTGCGGCATCGGCCTCGTCCGCGCCGGCGCCCGCCTCGTCGTGCCCGGGCGGCGATTCGGCCTTGCGCAGGCGCTTCTCCTCCTTCTTCTGCTTCTTCGCCAGTTCTCGCTGTCTCTTCTGGAACGCGTAATTCGGCTTGGCCAACGGCAATACCTCCGGTTGACCGGACAGGGTACCAAATGGCCGCCGTCGCGGAGCGATCGCCGATTACGACGACTCGGGCGTGCGACGCAGCGACTTGATCCGGCCGCGATGCGTCTTCTCGTCGACGCGCCGTGCGCGCGAAGCCGCGGTCGGTCGTGTCGCCCGGCGCGCTTTCGGCACGTGCGCAGCGGCGTCGACGATCGCCTGCAGCCGCGCGATCGCGTCGTCGCGATTCTTCTCGAGGCTGCGAAAGCGCTGCGCCTTGACGACGACCACGCCCTCGGAGCTGATGCGCCGATCGTCGAGCGCGAGCAGCCGTTCCTTCACGTCGGCGGGCAGCGACGAGCGCGCGACGTCGAAACGCAGCTGCACCGCGTTCGAGACCTTGTTGACGTTCTGCCCGCCGGCGCCCTGTGCGCGGATCGCGGAGAACTCGATCTCCGCCGGGTCGACCTGCGGCGACCGGTCCGCCCTCGTCACGATGGCAACCAGGCATCGGCCATCCCGTCTCTCCCTTTCGCATGAACAAAGGCCGTACGGTAGGACGCCAATGCGACCGCGTGTCGAATATCCATGCCTCGTGACTCCAACGCGACAGCGCTGAACGCGACGCTCGCCGTGAACCACCGCCCGGGACGCCACGTGGCAGTCTGACAAGGCTGCATCGGCGGCGCATGTACTGCAGACCGCTCGCAGTCGCGCTCCTAGACTGGCCCCCGTACTTCGACAGCCGAGGGTTCACGAAATGAGGCCGATCGATCGCCGCTCCTTTCTTCAACTCACCGGCGCCGCCGGCGCTGCCGGACTGATCCGCGTGCCGGGCCTGCCTTCCGGGCTGCGTTCCGCACACGCCGCCGATACGCCTTCGGCCAGTTCGATCATCCACGGCAAGAGCCCCGGGATGATCGTGCACAACGCGAAGCTCGGCGTGATGGAAACCCCGCTGCAGGCGTTGCGCGACTCGCATTTCACGCCGAAGGAATATCTCTACAACCGCACGCACTTTCCGGTGGACGGCGCCGGCGCCTGGGTAGCCACCACCGACGCGCCGTCGCGCGAGATGGTCGATCAGTGGGAGATTCTCGTCGGCGGCCTGGTGCAGCGCCCGAAGACCCTGCGCATCGCCGATCTCGCCGGCATGCAGCAGGTCGAGCGCCGCTCGGTGATGCAGTGCGCCGGCAACGGACGCTCGTACTACTGGGCCGAGGCGAAGACGCCGGGGTCGGGATGGAAGCACGGCGGCATGGGCAATCTGCGCTGGGAAGGCGTTCCGCTGCGCGCGCTGCTCGACGGCCTCGAACTCGGCCCGAGCGGGCAGGTGCGCTTCCTCACGGCGAACGGCAAGGACGTCCCGCCGGTGGCCGGCGGCGCCGATCTCGTCAAGAGCATCCCGCTGGCGGCGCCGCAGCTCGACGACGCGATCCTCGCGCTGAAAATGAACGGCGAGCCGATTCCGCTGATCCACGGCGGTCCGGTGCGGCTCATCGTCCCTGGCTTCTACGGCAACATGAACGTCAAGTGGGTCACCGACCTGATGCTGATGGCCGAACCCACGCCGAGCGCGTTGATGCAGAAGACGTACCGGATGCCGCACCGGCAGGTGCAGCCGGGCAACCTCACCACGCAGGCCCCCACCCGCCAGAACAGCGACCCCACCTACGGCTTCGCGATCATGAGCGTCGTGTTCGCACCGCTTGCCGGCGAGACGGTGCGCGGCGGCAACGTGCCGTTCAAGGGAGTCGCCTGGAACGACGGCGTGGTGCCGATCACCGAGGTGCGCGTCTCGCTCGACCAGGGCAAGACCTGGCGCGCCGCCGAGGTCGACGAACCGGACGGCCCCTACGCCTGGCATCCCTGGCAACTGCAGGCTTCGCTGCCGCAGGGCTCGCACGAGGTCTGGGTGCGCGCGATCGACGCGTGGGGCCGCTCGCAGCCGATCGACGGGCTCGCCACCTGGAACCCCGGCGGCTGGGACTGGCACGGCGTGGATCGCGTGAGCTTCCAGGTGGCGTGAGATGAATTCGGCGAAGCGCGCCGCCTGCCGGCACGCCGCCGGCGCCGGTGCGCTGCTTCGCACGGCGGCGCTGGCAGCCTCGGCGATCGCGCTGTGCGCCGCGCTCGCCGCTGCACCGCACGCCCGCGCCGAGATCTCGCTGCCCGACGGCCCGGGCGTCGATCTCGTCTACGCACGCTGCCGCACCTGCCACGACCTGCAGTACCTCGTCGACTCGGCCGGATTGCTCCCGAAGCAGTGGGACGCCGTCCTGCAGTCGATGCACGACTACGGGTTGAAGCTCGGCGACGACGAGCGCAGCGAGATCCTCGGTTACCTGACGACCTATCTCGGACCGAACCCGTCGCCCTCCCCTCGAACGGCGCAGGCAGGCGCTTCGGGCAACCAGGCTTCGACGTCCGCCGCCCGGGTCGACGGCCACGCCGTCTACGAACGCAACTGCTCGGGCTGCCACGGCGCCGATCAGCGCGGACAGCCGACGCGCGTTCCTCCGCTCGCCGGCAACGACGACCTGCAACGCGATCCGCTGCTGCCGGTACTCGTCGTCCTCAACGGCATCGACGGGCCGATCGAAGTCGAAGGCACGCGATTCGATGCGAGCATGCCGTCGTTCGACCACCTGTCCGACGCGCAGATCGCGGCGGTCGTCAATTACGTGCGCGGCGCCGGCGACGGAAAGAAAGTGACCCCGTCGATGGTCGCCGGACAGCGCGACCGGGATCTGTCGCCCTACGAGGTGCGCGAATACCGGGCGCGCGCGCAGTGAGCGGCCCGGCAGCAAGCCCGGATCAGACCCACGTACGCGTGAGCGCGCCGAGCCAACCGAGCAGCGCGAAGACCGCTGCGCCGAGCACCGACAGGATGAGGAACGCCGGAATCGACGCGATCGACAGCTTGACCAGGAACACGACCATCGACCAGAAGGGCATTCTGATGTCGACGATGCTCACGCGCTCGGGAATCTGCGGTTCCATCTCGAATCCTCCCATTGCATTCACGCGCCGCTCTCGCACGGCGCGGACCCGCTGACTGCCTGCCACCGGCGCGGTGCGGGGAGTCGTTCTTTCCGCAGTGCCACCCCGGCGATCCACGGAGGGGAAAAATATCGTGTCGGCGAAACTTACATAAGAGTAAGAACACGCCGCTGCAAGACGATACTCTCTGGCCGAATCCCTTGTCGATCAGCCAGTTATCTCCTGATTCGATGACCGGCACGTTTCCTGCTTGATACGCCCGGGGACGCTGGCTCCCGCGGCCGGCATCGAACAACAAAGGGAACGACGAACATGCGAGCAAAGGGACTCGGTGCGGTGATCGCGTTGGCAACGCTTGCCGCTTCTTCCGCATCCGCAGCCACGGTGACGCTCAACGGCACCATTCGGGATTTCTGCGCGCCGTCCATCGCGGGCTGCACGCAGCTTTCCGACTTCGAAGGGTCGATACCGGGCGTCGTCACCGGCATGACAGGCTCCACGCTGAGCGGTGGTCTGCCGACGGCCGGAGCCAACATCGTCGCAGGAGCGTGCTCGGCGGCGAATTTTGCGAAATGGTATACGGACAGCCCCGGATACAACCTCAGCCAGCCCTTTTCACTCAGCCTCAGCGAAACGGCCCCGGGCAGCGGGGTCTATTCCTATGCCTCGTCGAGCTTCTTCCCGATCGACGGGCAGCTCTATGGCAATCAGGGGCGCAGCTACAACTACCACTTCACGCTGCACCTGCAGGGTCAGCTCGCGTTCGACGATCCCACCTCCGGCGCCGACCATTCGTTCACGTTCACCGGCGACGATGATCTCTGGGTGTTCGTGAACGGAATGCTGTTCATCGATCTCGGCGGTGTGCATAGCGCCGCTACCGCGTCCTTCACCGAGGAGACGCTGAAGACAGCCGGATTGACCGCCGGCACGCCCTACAGCCTCGACATCTTCTTCGCCGAGCGGCACACGACCGAATCCAATTTCAACATCACGACCAGCTTCGCGATCACGCCGCCGACCGGCAACGTGCCCGAACCGGGTGCGCTGGCGCTCCTGGGCGCGGGCATCGGCGGAATCGCAGCCTGGAGACGCCGGCGTTCGGCGGGTTGAACCGACCCCGGCGGGTTTCGGAAAGAGGTTCCGAACGCCGGGGAAACGGAAGTGAAGTACGCGGGCCCGCTGCGCGGGCCCGCGCCCGATTTCACTCGATCTCTTCGTACAGCGGCAGCGTGAGGAATTCGGCGAACGATTCCTGCGTGCTCATCTGCTCGAAGATCTGCGCGGCGCGCTCGTAGGTGCGGGTGTCGCCGCCCACCGTTTCCTTCACCTTCGCCAGCTCCTGCGGGATCAGCTCGCGCACCATCTCGGGCGTGACCTTGCGGCCGTCGTCGAGCTTGCCTTTCGGCGAACGGATCCACTGCCAGACCTGCGAGCGGCTGATCTCGGCCGTGGCGGCGTCCTCCATCAGGTTGTGGATCGGCACGCAGCCGTTGCCGGCGAGCCAGGCGCCGAGGTAATGGATGCCGACGTTGATGTTCATCCGCAGGCCGGTCTCGGTGATCGGCTGCTCGGGCTGGAAGTTCAGCAGGTCCGCCGCGCTCACCTGCACGTCGTCGCGCCTGCGATCGATCTGGTTCGGACGGTCGCCGAGCACTTTCACGAATTCCTGCATGGCGACGTCGACCAGCCCCGGGTGCGCGACCCAGCCGCCGTCGTAGCCGTCGGTGGCGTCACGCGCCTTGTCGGCGCGGATGCCGGCCATCGCGATCTCGTTCTTCTCGGGGTCGCTCTTGATCGGGATCAGCGCGCTCATGCCGCCGATCGCCGGCGCGTTGCGCCGGTGGCAGGTCTTCAGCAGCAGCAGCGCGTAGGCGCGCATGAAGGGCGCGGTCATCGTCACCTTCGCGCGGTCGGCCAGGCAGAAGTCGCGATCGACCTTGAACTTCTTGATGCACGAGAAGATGTAGTCCCAGCGGCCGGCATTGAGCCCGGCGCTGTGCTCGCGCAGTTCGTAGAGGATCTCGTCCATCTCGAAGGCGGCGAGGATCGTCTCGATCAGCACGGTGGCCTTGATCGTGCCCTGCGGGATGCCGAGCGCCTTCTGCGTGGCGACGAAGACGTCGTTCCACAGCCGCGCCTCGAGATGGCTCTCGAGCTTCGGCAGGTAGAAGAAGGGCCCTGCGCCGCGCGCGACCTGCTCCTTCGCGTTGTGGAACATGAACAGTGCGAAATCGAAGATGCCGCCCGAGACGCGCTCGCCGTCGACCTTCACGTGCTTCTCGTCGAGGTGCCATCCGCGCGGGCGCACCTGCAGCGTGGCGATTTTCTCGGCGAGACGGTAGGTCTTGCCGCCCTGCTCGAGCACGAGCTCGCGGCGGATCGCCTTGCGCAGGTTCACCTGCCCCTGGATCTGGTTCGTCCAGTTCGGCGCGTTCGAGTCCTCGAAGTCGGTCATGTAGCTGTCAGCGCCCGAGTTGAACGCGTTGATGACCATCTTCGCCTCGACCGGCCCGGTGATCTCCACGCGCCGGCACTCGAGCGCCTTCGGGATCGGCGCGATCGTCCAGTCGCCTTCGCGCACGTGCTTCGTCTGCGGCAGGAAATGCGGACGCTCGCCTTCATCGAGGCGCTTGGCGCGCGCGACGCGATCGGCGAGCAGTTGCCGGCGGCGCGGCTCGTACTGCCGGTGCAGTTGCGCGACAAGCGAGAGCGCGTCGTGCGAGAGGATCTCGGCGAACTCGGGGGTGATGACGGGCGCGTCGACGGTGACGCCCTGCGGCAGGTTCAGGGAGGCTTTCGCGTTCATTTGGAGGCTCCGGTTGCGGATGAGGAACGACGTCGCTTGCCGTTTCGCGCGTGCGCGAGGCTGCGCTCGCGCCCGAGGCGCGCGCGCACGTGTTCGACGACGTCGGTGAGGGAGTGGCCGGCGGCGATGGCGCCGGCATCGAGTTGTTCGGGCGGCGTGCCGGAACGGTCGACGCGAAAGGCGTCGAAGCCGAACCACGCGCCGGCGGTCACGTCCCAGCCGTTGGACGAGACGAAGACGATCGACGCGGGCTCGCAGGCAAAGGCGGCGGTGGCGAGCGCGTAGACGTCGGGGTGCGTCTTGTAGCGTTGCACGGTGTCCGCCGACAGGATGCGGTCGAACAGATCGTGCATGCCCGCGCTCCGGGCCGAGATTTCGAGCATCGCCGGCGTTCCGTTGCTCAGGATCGCCAGCGGCACGCCGAATTCGCGCAGTGCGCGCAGCGCCGAGACGTTCTCGGGAAAAGCCGACAGGCTCGCGTACTGCGCCATCAGCCGCTCCTCGTCGTCGGCTTGCAGGCCGAGGCCGAGCGCGCGTGCCGAAAAGCGCAACGCGTCGCGCGTGACGACGTCGAAGGGCACGTAGCGGCCGGACAGCGTGCGCACCCACGTGTATTCGAGCTGGCGCGCGCGCCACAGCGCCGACAGGCGCGGACCGTACCCCGGAAAGCGCTGTTCGGCGAGCGCTGCAACCGAGTGCACGTCGAACAGCGTGCCATAGGCGTCGAAAACGACGGCGCGAAGGGGGGCGGCCATGAAGCGAGGATAACGTCCTCGATCATTCGCTAAAACCCGATACGGATCGGTTCAGCTTTTACTTTTTTGCAATAATCGATCTTTTGCAACCGGGCCGGAACGGGATCGGAGCGCATGGCGCGATTTCGCCAGATCGAAACCTTCGTCGCGGTCGCCACGAGGGGTAGCCTGAGCGCGGCCGCACGCGCCGAAGGCGTGGCGCCGGCCGTGATCAGCCGGCGTATCGACGCGCTCGAATCGCGCCTGGGCGTGCGCCTGCTCGTGCGCACGACGCGGCGGATCTCGCTCACCTTCGAAGGCAGCGCCTTCCTCGAGGACTGCCAGCGCCTGCTGCGCGACCTGCACAACGCCGAGGCGTCGGTATCGCTCGGCGGCGTCAAGGCGAGCGGCCATCTGCGCGTCACCGCCCCGGCCGGCTTCGGCCGCGTGCACGTCGCCCCGCTGGTGCCGGCGTTCCTCGAAACTCATCCGGAGGTGTCGATCTCGCTCGAGCTCACCGACCGGATCACCGACATCGTCAACGAGAACATCGACGTCGCCGTGCGCATCGGAGCGCTCGATGACTCGAGTCTCGTCGGCGTGCACCTGGCCGAGAATCGGCGCGTCGTCGTCGCCAGCCCCGACTATCTCTCGCGGCGCGGGGTTCCGCGCACGCCGGACGATCTCCCACAGCACGATTGCCTGACCTTCGGCAGCTACGGCAACCAGGCGCGGGGCTGGCAGTTCACCGTCGACGGACGCGTCGTTTCGCTGCGCGTGCCGGCAAGCATCGAGTGCAACGACGGAGCCGTGCTGCACGACTGGGCGCTCGCCGGGCGTGGGCTCGCGTGGCGCTCGCTGTGGGAAGTGGGGGAGGACCTGCGCAGCGGACGACTGCGCAGCGTGCTCGACGAATTCGCCGCGCCGCCCAACGCGATCCACGCCGTGTTTCCGCAGCGCAAGCACCTGCCGCTGCGCGTGCGCGCGTTCATCGACCAGTTGAAGAATACGTACGGGAACCCGGCGTACTGGGGAGCATCCGCACCGCGGTAGAGCGGTAGCGTTCAGCGACGATTCAGCCTCGCCGGCGCAGGCTTGCGCTGTCGATTCCGTCGAGGCCCGTCATGAACTGGAAGAACGACTCTCACCACTACGGATCGCCGCTCGTCGCGATCCATTGGCTGACGCTCGCCCTGCTGGTCGGCGTCTACGCCACGATCGAGCTGCACGATCTCGCGCCGAAAGGCAGCGCGTTGCGCGCGGACCTGAAGCTCTGGCACTTCGCGCTCGGGCTCGCCGTGTTCGCGCTCGTCGGCGCGCGCCTGGTCGCACGGCTCTTCTCGGGGCCGACGCCGGTCATCGAGCCCGGCGTCGGGCGCTGGCAGATGCGATCGGCGCATTTCCTGCACGCCGCGCTGTACGTCTTCCTGGTCGCGATGCCCCTGCTCGGCTGGTTCACCGTGAGCGCAGCCGGCAAGCCCGTGCTCTTCCTCGGCGTGGAACTGCCCGCGTTGCTGTCACCGGACAAGGGGTTGTCGAAATCGCTAGAGGGCCTTCACGAGACGCTCGGCGAGCTGGGCTACTGGCTGATCGGCCTGCACGCGGCCGCGGCGCTGCTGCACCACTACTGGATGCACGACGACACGCTCGTGCGGATGCTGCCGGAGCACACGGCGCCCGAGCCGCTTCGAAGCGGCTCCTGAAACAGGAAGGGCGGCCCGCGAGCCGCCCTCCGAAGGAACCGCGACGCTGCGGTTCAGCGCGACGGCGACGACGACGATCCGGTGGTGTCGCGCAGGTGCTTGCCGACCAGCGCGGTCATCTCGAACATGTTGACCTGCGCCTTGCCGAACACCTCGCGCAGCTTCGCATCGGCGTTGATCAGCCGCTTGTTGACGCTGTCCTGCAGGTTGCCCTTCTTGATGTACTCCCACATCCGCTTGACCACCTCGGTGCGCGGCAGCGGCTTGTCGCCGACGATCGACGCGAGCGCGGCGCTGGGGGTGAGCGCCTTCATGAAGGAGGCGTTCGGCGTGCGCTTCTTCGCGGCGGGCTTCTTCACCGCAGTCTTCGCCGGAGCGGCCTTCTTGGCGGCGGGCTTCTTCGCGGCGGCCCTGGTCGCCGTCTTCTTCACGGCGGCCGTCTTCGGCGCCGCTTTCTTCGCTGCCGCCTTCTTCGGAGCAGCCTTCTTCGCCGCAGTCTTCGTGGCGGCCGGCTTCTTGGCCGTCGCCTTCTTCGCAGCAGGTTTCTTCGCAGCCTTCCTGGCAGTGGCCATGCTCGGTTCTCCTGGATCCATGAGTGCGGTGTTCGTTTCGAACGGCGCGTTTTCAGAGGGAAAACGCGTCATCTCCACAGGAGCGAAGCATGACTTGTCTTGCACGGGTAGCCAACAAAAACAAGCGCCGATCGACCGCGCCGCGGCGTCAGTGTTGTATCGGCGACGCACCCTCGGCTGCACGAGGGCGTACGCCTCGGCTGCACGACTCCTAGACGAGCTCCGAGGCGCGTGCCGCGCGCCGCCGTTCGTGCTCCTTCAGGTGTCGCTTGCGCAGCCGGATGCTCTTCGGCGTCAGCTCGACCAGCTCGTCGTCGGCGATGAATTCGACCGCTTTCTCGAGCGTGAGCCGAATCGGCGGCGTCAGCGCGATGTGCTCGTCCTTGCCCGCCGCCCGGATGTTCGTGAGCTTCTTCTCGCGCACCGGATTGACCACGAGATCGTTGTCGCGCGAGTGGATGCCGATGATCATTCCCTCGTACAGCCGCTCGCCCGGCGCGACGAACATCCGCCCGCGCTCCTGCAGCTTCCACAGCGCGTAGGCTACCGCCTCGCCGTCGTCCTGCGAGACGAGTACGCCGTTGCGGCGGTCCTCGATGTCGCCGGCCCATTCGCCGTAGGCGTCGAACACGTGCGCGGCGATGCCGGTGCCGCGCGTGAGGTTCATGAACTCGTTCTGGAAGCCGATCAGCCCGCGCGCCGGCACGCGGTATTCGAGCCGCACCCGGCCCGCGCCGTCGGGCTGCATCGCCTGCAACTCGCCGCGACAACGTCCGAGCAGCTCCATGACCGCGCCCTGGTGCGCCTCCTCGACGTCGGCGGTGAGCCGCTCGTACGGCTCCTGGCGCTCGCCGTCGACGATGCGCAGCTTCGGCTTCGGCCGCGACACCGCCAGCTCGTAGCCTTCGCGGCGCATGTTCTCGAGCAGGATGGTCAGGTGCAGCTCGCCGCGCCCCGAGACGACGAAGGCGTCGGTCTCGTCGCCGAATTCGACGCGCAGCGCCACGTTGCTCTTCAGCTCGCGCTCGAGCCGCTCGCGGATCTGGCGGCTGGTCACGAAGCGGCCCTCGCGGCCGGCGAGCGGCGAATCGTTCACGAGGAACTCCATCGACATCGTCGGCTCGTCCACCTGCAGCGTCGGCAGCGCCTCGGGCGCGTCCGGATCGGCGACCGTGGAGCCGATGTCGATCGCATCGATGCCGGTGATCGCGACGATGTCGCCCGCCTCGGCTTCGGGCACCGCGATGCGCTCCAGGCCGTGGAAGCGCAGCACCTGCCCGATGCGCGCCGGCACCGGCTCGGCGCCGCCCGCCTGCGGGTCGCCGTGCAGCACGAGCACGTTCTGCCCGGCGCGCACGCGCCCGCGGCCGATGCGGCCGATGCCGATCTTGCCGACGTAGCTGGACCAGTCGAGCGCGGAGATCTGGAACTGCAGCGCGCCCTCGGGGTCGTCGTCGCGCGCCGGCACCTGGCGCAGGATCGCCTCGAACAGCGGCTTCATCGACAACCCGGCCGCGGCCGCTTCGTCGGGCGTGCGCACGCCGCCGGCCGGCAGGTCCTCGAGCCGGTCGAGCGCGAAGCCGTTGATCGCCGACGCGTAGACGACGGGGAAGTCGAGCTGCTTCTCGCTGGCGCCCAGCTGGTCGAAGAGGTCGAAAGTCTCGTCGACGACGCGATGCGGATGCGCACCGGGCCGGTCGACCTTGTTGACGACGACGATCGGCTCCAGGCCGAGCGCGAGCGCCTTGCGCGTGACGAAGCGCGTCTGCGGCATCGGGCCTTCCACCGCGTCGACCAGCAGCAGTACGCCGTCGACCATCGACAGCGCGCGCTCGACCTCGCCGCCGAAGTCGGCGTGCCCGGGCGTGTCGACGATGTTGATGCGCGTGCCCTCGTACTCGACGGCGCAGTTCTTCGCGAGGATCGTGATGCCGCGCTCGCGCTCGATGTCGCCGCTGTCCATGACGCGCTCGGCCACCTGCTGGTTGCTGCGGAAAGTGCCCGACTGGCGCAGCAGCTGGTCGACGAGCGTGGTCTTGCCGTGATCGACGTGCGCGATGATGGCGATGTTGCGGATGGCGAGAGTCATCGTTCGATTCCTGTCCCGGCCGCCGGGGGCGCGGGAATGGGTGCGGCGACGAGCCGCTGCGGTTGCAGCTCGCCTGCCTGTTGCAAAGCGACGCCGAGCAGTTCCTGGCCGGCGCCGTAGACGCGAACGCGCCGGGGCGACGCATCCGCGCAGGTGGTTTCGCAGGCGGTTTCGCAGTTGGTTTCAATACGCAGCTTCTGGCCGTGCCGGAAGCGCGCGCCCTGCGCGGCGTCGAGATCGACCCGCGGCAGCCCGAGCAGCAGCGCGTCGGCGGGCAGCAGCCGGGCGCGCCGTTCGGCCAGCGCGAGCGCCTCCAGCGCCTCGAGCGTGACGGCGTCGCGAAGGTCGAGCGCGCCCACGCGCTCGCGCCGCAACGCGCTCAGATGCGCGCCGCAACCGAGGCGCTCGCCGAGGTCGATGGCGAGCGAGCGGATGTAGGTTCCCTTGCTGCAACGAACGCGCAACTCGGCGTGCGGCGGCGCGAAGCGCAGTACGTCGATCGCGTGGATCGTCACCCGCCGCGGCGCGCGCTCGACGACGAGGCCCGCGCGGGCCAGCTCGTACAGCGGCCGGCCGTTGCGCTTGAGCGCCGAGTGCATCGGCGGAACCTGCTCGATCGGGCCGACGAAGGCCGCGACCGCTGCCGCGAATGTCGCCGCATCGCGCACCGGCTCGCGCTCGTCGAGCACGCGCCCTTCGGCGTCCCCGCTGTCGGTGGTCACGCCCAGGCGCAGCCCGGCGACGTAGGTCTTGTCGGCGTCGAGCGAATCGAGCGCGAACTTGGTCGCCTCGCCGAAGAGCAGCGGCAGCAACCCGCCGGCGAGCGGATCGAGCGTGCCGCCGTGCCCGGCCTTGCGCGCCTCGAGCAGGCACCGCGCGCGCACGAGCGCGTCGTTCGAGCTCAGGCCCACGGGCTTGTCGAGCAACAGGATCCCGTCGACGGGATCACGCTTCGTCGGGATGCGTTTCGTCATGCTGGAGCGGCGGCGCGCCGGCCGCCGTGAGATCAGTGAGCGTCCGGCGGTTTCCGGATTGCGTCGTCCTCGGCGGCGGACCGGCGATCGTCGGTCTCGGCATGCCGGCGGTTCGCCTCGTCGATCAGCTTCGACATCGCGATGCCGCGCTCGGTGGAGCGGTCGTGCACGAAGCGCAGTTCGGGCGTGGTATGGATGCGAACACGGCGCCCGAGCTGCGAGCGCAGGAAGCCGGAGGCGCGGCGCAGCCCGGCGAGCGTTTCGGCGACCGTCGTCTCGTCGTCGGGCAGCACGCTGAAGTACACCGTTGCGTAGGCGTAGTCGGGGGTGAGCTCGACCCCGGTGATCGTGACCATGCCGACGCGCGGATCCTTCAGCTCGCCGCGCACGAGTTCGGCGAGCTCGTGATGCACCTGTTCGCCGACCCGCACGCCGCGACTGCTGCCGCCCGGACGCTGCCTCGCCATTGCCCGCCGCCCGCACGCTCAGAGCGTGCGCGCGACCTCCTTGATCTCGAAGACCTCGAGCTGGTCGCCTTCGTGGATGTCGTCGTAGCCCTTCAGCGACAGGCCGCACTCGAAGCCCTCGCGCACCTCGCGCACGTCGTCCTTGAAACGCTTGAGCGAATCCAGCTCGCCCGTCCACACGACCGTGTGATCGCGCAGCAGCCGCACCTTCGCGCCGCGACGCACCACGCCCTCGAGCACCATGCAGCCGGCGATGTTGCCGACCTTCGGCACGCGGAAGATCTGGCGGATCTCGACCAGGCCGAGCGCCTCTTCCTTCTGCTCGGGCGAGAGCAGCCCGGACATCGCCTTCTTCACGTCGTCCACCGCGTCGTAGATGATCGTGTAGTAGCGGATGTCGATGCCGTTCGTCTCGGCCAGGCGCTTGGCCTGCTGGTCGGCGCGCACGTCGAAGCCGATGATCACCGCCTTCGACGCGGTGGCGAGGTTCACGTCGTTCTCGCTGATGCCGCCCACCCCCTGGTGCACGATCTGCACGCGCACCTCGTCGGTGGAGAGCTTCAGCAGCGCGTGCGCCAGCGCCTCCTGCGAACCCTGCACGTCGGCCTTGACGATGAGCGGCAGCGTCTTGACCTCGCCGCCGGACATCTGCTCGAAGATGTTCTCGAGCTTGGCCGCCTGCTGCTTGGCCAGCTTGACGTCGCGGAACTTGCCCTGCCGGAACAGCGCGATCTCGCGCGCCTTGCGCTCGTCGCCGAGCACGATCACTTCCTCGCCGGCCGCCGGAACGTCCTGCAGGCCCTGGATCTCCACCGGAATGGACGGACCGGCCTCGGCGACCGGCTTGCCGGTTTCGTCGAGCATCGCGCGAACGCGGCCGAAGGACGAGCCGGCGAGCACGATATCGCCGCGCTTGAGCGTGCCCGACTGCACGAGCACCGTGGCCACCGCGCCGCGCCCCTTGTCGAGCCGCGCCTCGATGACCAGCCCCTTGGCTGCGCCCTCGCGCACCGCTCGCAATTCGAGCACCTCGGCCTGCAGCAGCACGTTCTCGAGCAGCGCGTCGATGCCGGCGCCGGTCTTCGCCGATACCGGCACGACCGGCACGTCGCCGCCGTACTCCTCGGGGACCACCTGCTGCGCGACCAGCTCCTGCTTGACGCGCTCCGGGTTCGCCTCGGGCTTGTCCATCTTGTTGATCGCGACGACGATCGGCACGCCGGCCGCCTTGGCGTGGTTGATCGCCTCGACCGTCTGCGGCATCACGCCGTCGTCGGCGGCGACCACCAGGATGACGATGTCGGTGGCCTTCGTGCCGCGCGCGCGCATCGCCGTGAACGCCTCGTGTCCCGGCGTGTCGAGGAAGGTGACGACTCCGCCCTGCGTCTCGACGTGATAGGCGCCGATGTGCTGCGTGATGCCGCCCGCCTCGCCGGCGGCGACCTTCGTGCGCCGGACGCAGTCGAGCAGCGAGGTCTTGCCGTGGTCGACGTGGCCCATCACGGTGACGACCGGCGGCCGCGGTTCGGTGGCCGCGTCGCCCTGCGCGACGTCCTCGACGAGGAAGGCTTCCGGGTCGTCGAGCTTGGCGGCCAGCGCCTTGTGGCCCATCTCCTCGACGACGATCATCGCCGTGTCCTGGTCGAGCATCTGGTTGATGGTGACCATCTGCCCGAGCTTCATCATCGTCTTGATGACCTCGGCGGCCTTCACCGACATCTTGTGCGCGAGATCGGCGACGGTGATCGTCTCGGGAACGTGCACCTCGCGAACGATCGGCTCGTTCGAGAACGACGCGCCGGCGCCGGCGTCGTGCCGTTCGCCGCCGCGATGCCGGCCGCCGCGCGGCCCGCCGCGCCAGCCGCTGTCGGGCGCATCGCCCCGCGTCTTGATGCCGCGCTTCTTGCCGGCTTCGTCGGACCAGGTGGACGACAGCTTCTCGCTCTTGACGTGCTTCTTCGCCGCATCGCCGCCCGGCGCACCGGGGGCGGGTCGGCCTCCGGGCGGCCGATGCAGCGTGCCGCGCACGCCCGCCTTCGCGCCGGGTTGGGCCGGCGCCTGCGCGGGCTGCGCGGCCTTCGCCGCCGGCGGCTGCACCGCAGGCTGCGCAGGCGGAGCCTCGGGGGCTTTCGGCTGCGGACGGCGCTGCAGGCTCATCAGGCGGTTGATCTCGGCGACCTCGGCCTCGACGGCGCGGCGCGCCTGCGCCTGCTGCGCGGCTTCCTCGGCAGCCTGGCGAGCGGCTTCCTCGGCGACGCGCGCCTGCTCCTCGGCGGCGCGGGCCTGCTCCTCGGCCGCACGCGCCTGCTCCTCGGCGGCGAGCATCTCTTCCTCGGCCTGCCGGCGGGCGTCGGCCGCTTCCTCTTCCGCGTGGGCTCCGGCGGCGCGCTCGGCCTCGCGGCGCGCTTCCTCCTCGCGCCGCTGCGCTTCCGCGGCAGCCTGCGCCGCGCGCTCACGCTCCTGCTCGAGGCGCAGCTGCTTCTCGCGCAGCTCGGCGGCCTGGCGCTCGAGCAGCTCGCGCTGGCGCTGCTCCTCGGCCTCGCGCAGTCGCTGCTGCTCCTCGTCGACCACCGACATCGGCGGCGCGACCTCGATCGGCTCGGCGGCCGGCACCTCGACCGGAGCGCCTTCGCCGGGGCCGCGCTTGACGAACACGCGCTTCTTGCGCACCTCGACCTGGATCGTGCGTGCCTTGCCGGTGGCATCGGCCTGCTTGATCTCGGAAGTCTGCTTGCGCGTGAGCGTGATCTTGCGCCGCGATCCGTCTTCCGAGCCGTGCGCGCGGCGCAGCGCGGACAGGAGCTGCTCCTTGTCGACCTCGGTCAGCTCGTCGTCCGGCGACTGCTTGCCGAGACCGGCAGCCCGCAGTTGCTCGAGCAACGCCTCGGCCGGCATCTTCAGCTCCGCCGCAAACTTCGCCACGTTCGTACTCGCCATGTATTTCCTTCCCGAAACCTGATCGATGATGCCCGCGCAACTGCCGTTTCGAGCGGGCCCGGCGCGCGGCTCGCTGCCATGCGGCCCGCGCGCGGCCCTCTGCTGCGCCCGCCCTTGCGCCCTTACCGCCCCTACGCCCTCGCGCCCTCCTGGCCGGCGCCGGCCGCCGCGGCCGGCTCCTCGAACCAGTGCGCACGCGCCGCGAGGATCAGCTCGCGCGCGCGCTCCTCGTCGATGCCGGTGGCCTCGACCAGCTCGTCGACCGCCAGTTCGGCGAGGTCGTCGCGCGTATAGACGTGCGCATCGGCCAGCTTCGCCGCCAGATCGCGATCCATCCCCGCGAGCGCGAGCAGGTCCTCGGCCGTCGTGCCGAGCTTCTCCTCGGTGGCGATCGCCTCGGTGAGCAGCGCATTGCGGGCGCGGTTGCGCAGCTCGTTGACGGTGTCCTCGTCGAAGCCCTCGATCTCGAGCATCTCGTTGATCGGGACGTAGGCGACTTCCTCGACCGTGGTGAAGCCTTCGTCGATGAGCACGTCGGCGAGATCTTCGTCGACGTCGAGCTTGGAGATGAAGAGCTGGCGCAGCGCGTCGCGCTCGCCTTCGCTCTTCGCCTGCGACTCCTCGGCCGTCATGATGTTGATCTGCCAGCCGGTGAGCTCGGAGGCCAGGCGTACGTTGCGCCCGCCGGTGCCGATTGCAAGGGCCAGGTTGTCCTCGTCGACGACGACGTCCATGCTGTGCTTGTCCTCGTCGACGACGATCGACGAGACGTTCGCCGGCGCCAGCGCTCCGATGACGAACTGCGCCGGATCGTCGGACCACAGCACGATGTCGACGCGCTCGCCGGCCAGCTCCCCGGTGACCGCCTGCACGCGCGAGCCGCGCACGCCGACGCAGGTGCCGATCGGATCGACGCGACGGTCGTTCGAGTGCACGGCGATCTTCGCGCGCACGCCGGGGTCGCGGGCGGCCGCCTTGATCTCGAGCAGTCCCTGCTCGATCTCGGGAACCTCGTTGGCGAACAGGTGCCGGATGAAGTCGGGCGCCGTGCGCGACAGGAACAGCTGCGGACCGCGGCCCTCGCGATTGATCTTCGCGACGTACGCGCGCACGCGGTCGCCCACGCGCAGGTTCTCCTTCGGGATCATCTGGTCGCGCGGCAGGCGCGCCTCGACCTTGCCCGACTCGACGATCGCGCCTTCGCGATCCATGCGCTTGATCGTGCCCGAGAGCACCGACTCGCCGCGCGCGAGGAAGTCGTTGATGATCTGCTCGCGCTCGGCGTCGCGGATCTTCTGCAGGATGACCTGCTTGGCCGCCTGC
>CALCZN010000412.1:0-4054 GCA_937903095.1 uncultured Burkholderiales bacterium | reverse complement strand
GTCACGGTGACTCTCGTGCCGACGCCGCCGCTCGCGCGCGTGCTGATGGCCTCCTTCGACGACGTGGTCACCGCCGGCGACGCGGTGGCGGCGATCATCGCCGCCGGCATCATTCCGGCCGGGCTCGAGATGATGGACCGCAAGGCGACGATCGCCGTCGAGCAGTTCGTCCATGCCGGCTACGACCTCGACGCGGCGGCGATCCTGCTCGCCGAATCCGACGGCACGCCCGAGGAGGTCGCCGACGAGATCGAGCGCATGCAGCGCGTGCTGCGCGAAGCGGGCGCCACCGCCATCCGCGTCTCGGGCTCGGAAGCCGAGCGCCTGCTCTTCTGGTCGGGGCGCAAGAACGCGTTCCCGGCGGCGGGCCGCCTGTCGCCCGACTACTACTGCATGGACGGAACGATTCCGCGCCGCATGATCGGGCGCATGCTCGAGGCGATCACGCAGATGGAGGATCGCTACTCGCTTCGCTGCATCAACGTGTTCCATGCCGGCGACGGCAACCTGCATCCGCTGATCCTGTTCGACGCGAACGACGCCGACCAGTGGCAGCGCGCCGAGCGCTTCGGCGCCGAGATCCTCGAACTGTGCGTCGAGTTCGGCGGCACCGTCACCGGTGAGCACGGCGTGGGCATCGAGAAGATCGGCACGATGTGCGTGCAGTTCACGCCGCAGGAGCGCGACGCGTTCTTCGCCGTGAAGCGTGCCTTCGATCCCGCCGGCATCCTGAATCCGGGCAAGGCCATCCCCACGCCCGCGCGCTGCGCCGAGTACGGACGCATGCACGTGCGCGGCGGGCAGCTGCGCTTTCCCGACCTGCCGAGGTTCTGATGAGCACGGTGATCGACAGCGAAGTCGATCGGGCACTCGGTGCCGTTCGCGAGGCGATCCGCGCGGCTGCGGCCGAAGGCCGGTCGTTGCGCCTGGTCGGCGGTGGAACCAAGGATTTCTACGGAGAGGCGCCGACCGGCGGGGCGCCGACCGGCGAAGCGCTCGACCTGCGCGCGCTGCGCGGCATCGTCTCGTACGAGCCGACGGAACTGGTGATTCAGGCCCGCTGCGGCACGCCGCTGGCCGAAGTCGAGGAAGCGCTCGCTGCGCACCGGCAGATGCTCGCCTTCGAGCCGCCCGCTTTCGGCGATGCGGCGACGATCGGCGGCGTCGTCGCGGCGGGGCTGTCGGGACCGCGGCGCGCCAGCGCCGGCTCGGCGCGCGACTTCGTTCTCGGCGCCACGGTCGTCGACGCGCAGGCGCGCGTGCTGCGCTTCGGCGGGCAGGTGATGAAGAACGTCGCCGGCTACGACGTCTCGCGGCTGATGTGCGGCTCGCTGGGCATCCTCGGGCCGATCGTCGACGTCTCGCTGAAAGTGGTGCCGCGGCCGATGCGCGAGGCGAGCGTGCGCTTCGCGCTCGACGCGAGCGAGGCGATCGGCGCGATGAACCGCTGGTGCGCCGAGCCGTTGCCGATCTCGGCCACGCGCTGGCGCGAAGGCGAGGCGTGGCTGCGCTTCTCGGGCGCGAGGCCGGCGGTCGAGGCGGCGCTCGCGCGCTTCGAGCGCGAGCGCGGCGCGACCCGCATCGACGACGACGAAGCCGCGCATCGCTGGCGCGCGCTGCGCGAACACCAGGACCCGTTCTTCGCGGGCAGCGAGCCGCTGTGGCGGCTGTCGCTGCCCTGCACCGCGCCGCGGCTCGACCTGCCGGGCGCCGTGCTCGTCGAGTGGGCCGGCGCGCAGCGCTGGCTGCGCAGCGACGCCCCTGCCGCGCGCATTCGCGCCGAGTGCGAGCGCGTGGGCAGTGCGGCGACGCTGTTCCGCGGCGGCGATCGCTCGGCGGGCGTCTTCCCCCCGCTGCCCGAAGCCAACCGGCGCGTGCACCGCGAACTGAAGCGCGCCTTCGATCCGGCGGGCCTGTTCAATCGCGGGCGCATGTACCCGGACCTCTGAGAAAAACCGAGCCCTACGGATCTGCCGTGGAAACGCATCTCGCCGACCGGCTGGTCGGCACGCCCGACGGCGACGACGCCGAACTGAACCTGCGCCGTTGCGTGCACTGCGGCTTCTGCCTGGCCACCTGCCCGACCTACAAGCTGCTCGGCGACGAGCGCGACAGCCCGCGCGGGCGCATCTACCTGATGAAGCAGGTGGTCGAAGGCGCCACGCCCACGCGCGCCACGCTGCAGCATCTGGACCGGTGCCTCACCTGCCGCAACTGCGAGACGACGTGCCCGTCGGGCGTCGAGTACGGGCACCTGGTGGACGTCGGGCGCAAGCTGGTCGAGCAGCAGGTGCGCCGGCCGCTGCGCGAGCGCATCGTGCGCGCGCTGCTGCGCGAGACGCTGACGCGAAGGTGGCTCTTCGATCCGGCGATGCGCATCGGGCAGTTCGTGCGCCCGCTGCTGCCGTCGGTGCTGCGCGACAAGGTGCCCGAGTGGCGCGATCCCGGCCCGTGGCCTGCGCGCACGCACGCGCGCAAGGTGCTGCTGCTGAACGGCTGCGCGCAGCCGGCAATGATCCCGTCGATCGATGCGGCCACCGCGCGCGTGCTCGACCGGCTCGGCATCGAGGCGGTCGTCGAGCGCCGCTCCGGCTGCTGCGGAGCGATCCGCCATCACCTGAACGACACCGAAGGCGCGCTCGCGCAGGTGCGACGGAACATCGACGCATGGATCCCGCATCTCGATGCGGGCGTCGAGATCGTGCTGGTGAACGCATCGGGCTGCGGCGCGATGGTCAAGGAGTACGCGCACCTGCTGCGCGCCGACCCCGCCTACGCCGAAAAGGCGAAGCGGGTGGTCGCCGCCACGCGCGACCCGGCCGAGTGGCTGCCGGGCCAGCTCGCCCCTTGCGCCGAAGCGCTGCGCGCGCGCGTGCGCGCGGGCGAGGTGCCGGCGCGCGTCGCTTTCCATCCGCCGTGCACGCTGCAGCACGGCCAGCGCATCCGCGGCGCCGTCGAGAACTGGCTCGCGTCGATCGGCGTCGCGCCGGCTTACGTGCCCGATTCGCACCTGTGCTGCGGCTCGGCCGGCACCTACTCGGTGCTGCAGCCGGAGCTGTCGATGCAGTTGCGCGCGAACAAGCTCGCCGCGCTGCACACCGAGGCGCCGGCCATGGTCCTGTCGGCGAACATCGGCTGCATCGCGCACCTGCAGGCCGCGACCGGCACCCCCGTGCGGCACTGGATCGAATGGGTCGACGAGGCGATGCCGCCCGCGTCCTGAACGAAGCCTGACGAACCGCCTGCGGGCGCAGAGCCGCCGCCCGTCCGACGTCACTGGGCCGGTGCGCCCGCCCCCGCTCAGACTGCGCCGATCGGAAACTCCGTGAGTACGGAGTGCACAGTGGTGGCGTCGAGAAACCGCGGATTCACGCTGGTCGAACTGATGATCACGATCGCCATCGTGGCGATCCTGGCCTCGGCCGGCCTGCCCGCGTTCAGCGACTTCCTTCGCGACCAGCGCATGCACGGCTCGGCCACGCGGCTGCTCAACGACGTGACGACCGCGCGCACCGAGGCGGCCCGCACGCATCGCACCGTATCGCTGTGCCCCAGCACGGCCGGTGCGGCATGCGATTCGACCGACTGGAGCGCCGGGCGGCTGCTGTTCGTCGACGCCAACGGCAACGGCGCCGCCGAAGCGGGCGAGATCCTGCGTTTCACGGCTGCCGGCGGCCGCGAGCCGGCGGCGACGCCCTCCGGCATCACCGACCGCATCGCTTTCGAGTCGACCGGTGTCGCGTCGGCGACCGGGAGCGTGCGCCTGTGCGACGACCGCAGCGGCCCGCACGGTCGCAGCGTCGAGTGGAATGCCGCCGGACGCGTCGCACTTCGCGCCGCGAACTGCCCATGACGTCCATGCGCGCCAGCCAGCGGGGCTTCTCGCTGATCGAGTCGCTGATCGCGATCGTCGTGATCGCCTTCGCTCTGCTCTCGATGGGCGCGCTGCAGCTGAACACCCTGCGCGCGTCCGGCAGTTCGACGCTGCGCACCATCGCGACGCAGCAGGCCTACGACATCGCCGACCGCATCCGCGCGAACGCGATGGCGCTGC
>CALCZN010000411.1:0-4053 GCA_937903095.1 uncultured Burkholderiales bacterium | reverse complement strand
CCCGCCCCGACCGCGCCGACCGCGCCGTTGCCGCCGGTCGCGCCGTTGCTGGTGCCGGTTCCGGTCGAGGTCGAGTTGCCCGCGTTGCCGCCCAGGCCGCCATCCGCGCGCGCGCGTCCGCCATCGCCGCCGTAGGCGCCGTTCGCGTTGCCGGTGTCGCCGCCGCGTCCGCCATTGCCTGCGCTCGCGCCCCAGTTCGTCGAACTGCCGTTCGTCGACGGTCCGGCGCTCGCGCTGCCGTTGGTCGCGCTGCCATTGCTGGCGTTGCCGCCGCTGCCGCCGTTGCCGCCCGCGCCGCCGGTGCCGCCGTTGCCCACGCCGCCGGTTCCGCCGAGGCCGTCACCGGCGCGTCCGCCGTTCGCGTTGCCGCTGTTGGTGGCCATGTTGCCGAGGTTGGAGATCGTGTTGCCGCTGACCGTGGCGCTCAGGTTCGCGGTGGCGACGATGCTCGTGTTCCACGTCTGCGTCGTGTTCGTCGTCGTGTTCGTGTTGTTGCTGTAGTTCGTGCTGCTGTCGTTCATCAGCGACGCGGTCGAGTTCTCGTTCGCCTGAGGCGCGCCGTCACCGCCCTGCGTCGCCGTCGCCGTCGCGCTCTGCGTGTTGGTTCCGTTCGGATCGGCCGAGTTGTTCGTCGGGTTCGCGAAAGCCGAACCGCTGGCGAAAGCCAGTGCCATCGCACTGGCGAGAAGCGTCATTCTCATTCGAGCTCTCCTGCGTTCTGTTGGGACGGGTACCCGGTGAGGAAGCGCAATGCACGTCCTCCCCCCATACGGCGAACGCAAGGACCATGCCGTCGAGGGAAGCGACGCAAGTCGTTGATCGACGAGGGAAATGCGTATCTGACGGCGCGTCGTCGCTGTTTCATCCGCGAAACATGAAGCGCGCGTGATACAGCCGCGCGGGCTCGTCGCCGCCGTTGCGGGACGGAACCCCGCCCTTATACTCGGCGCACGGCGTGCGGGATGCTTCCGTGCGCCGCTCCCCGTCTTCGGAGACTCCATGATCGAACTGCATTACGGGCCGGGCGCCTGCTCCTTCGTCCCGCACGCCGGACTCGAAGTCGTCAAGGCGGCCACCGGCCAGGATTTCGTCGCTCACGCAGTCAAGCTGCACAAGGGCGAGCAACGCACGCCCGAGTACCTCACGCTGAATCCGAACGGCCAGGTGCCCACGCTGGTCGTCGACGGCCGGCCGCTTACCCAGATCGTCGCGATCTGCGACTGGATCGACCGGCGCTTTCCGCAGGCCGGGCTGCTGCCCGCCGAAACATGGGCGCGCGCGCAGGCGATGTCGCGCTTCGCGTGGATGAACAACACCGTGCATCCGACCTTCACGCACGTGTTCATGCCCGAGCGCTTCACCGACGACGCGTCGGCGCAGGCGGCGATCAAGGCCTTCGCGATCGGGCTGTATCGCGGCTACCTCGAACGGATCCAGCAATGGGTCGTCGAGGCGGGCGAGGGCTTCCTGCTCGGCGAGCGGCTGTCGTTCCTCGACATCTATTCGCTTACGCTGCTGCGATGGGGCGGCTTCGCAGGCATCGATCCCGAGTCGCTGCCCCGCCTCTGGGCGCACGTGCAGCGCGTCGCGCAGGCGCCGGCGGTGGCTGCCGCAATCGAGCGCGAGCGCCTGAAGCTGAACGTCTACCGGAGCTGAAGCACGCCGCGCTCGTCGCGGAACTCCGCCAGCGCGCGCGCGGTGTGCGTGTCGGCGCGCGCGGCGAGCTCCTGCGGCGACCCGGCGGCGACGACGCGGCCGCCGCCTGCACCGCCTTCGGGTCCGAGATCGACGATCCAGTCGGCCTCGGCCCAGACGTCGACGTCGTGCTCGACGACGACGAGCGTGTTGCCGGCGTCCACCAGCCGGTGCAGCACGCGGATCAGCCTCTCGACGTCGGCCATGTGCAGCCCGACCGTCGGTTCGTCGAGCACGTAGAGCGTGTTGGACGCGGGCGGCAGCTTGCGCCCGCGCGCGATCGCGCGTTCGCGCGCCGCCGCCACGCGCGGGTCGTCGCCGGCGTTCGTCGTGCGCACTTTCGCCAGCTCGGTGACCAGCTTGATGCGCTGCGCTTCTCCGCCCGACAGCGTGGGGCTAGGCTGGCCGAGCGTCAGGTAGCCGAGCCCGACGTCCTGCAGCAGCTGCAGCGGGTGCGCGATCGACGGATGCGCGGCGAAGAACGCGAGCGCCTCGTCGACGTTCATCGCCAGCACGTCGCCGACCGAACGATCGCGCAGCGCGATCTCGAGCGTCTCGGCGTTGAAGCGCTGTCCGCCGCAGACGTCGCAGGGCACCTTGACGTCGGGCAGGAAGCTCATCGCGATCGTCTGCATTCCCTGGCCTTCGCAGGCCGGGCAGCGTCCGCCGGAGGTATTGAAGCTGAAGCGGCCCGGTCCCCAGCCGCGCAGGCGCGCCTCGGCCGTGTCGGCGAACAGCCGCCGGATTGCGTCCCAGAAGCCGACGTAGGTCGCCGGGCACGAGCGCGGGGTCTTGCCGATCGGCGTCTGGTCGACCTCGAGCACGCGTGAGACGCCCTCCCAGTTCTCGATCGCGTCGACGCCGGCGATGCGCGGCGCCGTTGCACGGCGGTTGCGCGCGTGCACCAGCGATGCGACGCCGCGCAGCAGCAGGTCGCGCGCGAGCGTCGACTTGCCCGAGCCGGAGACGCCGGTGACCACCGTCATGCGCGCGAGCGGGATGCGCACGTCGATGCCGGCGAGGTTGTGCAGACGGGCGTTGCGCAGCGTCAGCCATTGGAGGCCCGCTGCGTCGGGATCGGTCGGCCGGTGGGCGCCGAGCGGGTGCGCGAGCGGATGCGCGAGGAAGCGGCCGGTGACGCTGTCGGGGTGCCGGGCGAGCGTCTCGTGCGGCCCGCTGGCGACGATGTGTCCGCCAAGGCGTCCGGCGCCCGGTCCGATGTCGATGACGTGGTCGGCGCGCCGGATCGTGTCCTCGTCGTGCTCGACGACGAGCAGCGTGTTGCCCTTGTCGCGCAGCGCCTCGAGCGTGTCGAGCAGCACGTCGTTGTCGCGCGGGTGCAGCCCGATCGTCGGCTCGTCGAGCACGTAGCAGACGCCCTGCAGCGTGGAGCCGAGCTGCGCCGCCAGCCGGATGCGCTGCGCTTCGCCGCCCGACAGCGTGGGTGCGCTGCGCTCGAGCGCGAGGTAGCCCAGGCCCACTTCGGCGAGGAAGCCGAGGCGTGAACGGATCTCGGCGAGCGCGTCGCGGCCGATCTCGGCTTCGCGTCCGTCCAGCTCGAGTGCATCGATCCATTGCGCGCAATCGGTCACCGGCAGCTGCGCCAGCTCGGCGATCGACTTGCCGCGCAGCCGCACGGCGAGCGCGTTGCGGTTCAGCCGCTGCCCTTCGCAGTCCGGGCAGCGCAGCTCGGCCTCGACTTCGTCGTCGCTGCGCTCGAGCGCGGCCGCCTCCGCGGGCGTGGCATCTGCCGCGCTGCGCGTCTCGGCGATGCGCTGGTCGGCGAGCGCCTCGGCCTGGTCGCCGACCGACTGGCTCGTCGAGTCGTCCTCGCTGCGGCCGGTGTCGACGATCTTCGGCACATAGGGCAGACGGATGCCGGTGCCGAGGCACGACGGACACCAGCCGGCCTTCGAGTTGAACGAGAACAGGCGCGGATCGGGCTCGGGAAAGCTCGTTCCGCACGAGGCGCAGGCACGTTTGGTCGAGAACAGCCGCGTCTCGATCGCGCCGCAGGCCGACGCCCACGCGTCGCCGTCGCCGTCGAGGCTCGCCGCGTGCAGCGCGTCGAGCGGCGCGGCGACCATCACCAGGCCCTTGCCGTGCGCGAGCGCCTGTTCGAGCGCGTCGCGCAGCTCCGCCTCGTGGGCCGGGTCGACGTGCAGCGCCGCCACCGGCAGCTCGAGGTCGTGCTCGACGTAGCGATCGATGCGCGGGAAGCGCTCGGTGGGCAGGAATGTGCCGTCGACGCGCAGGTGCGTGAAGCCGCGCGCCTTCGCCCACTTCGCGAGGTCGGTGTAGACGCCCTTGCGCTTGACGACCAGCGGCGCGAGCAGGCCGACGTGCCGGCCGCGGTAG
>CALCZN010000410.1:0-3634 GCA_937903095.1 uncultured Burkholderiales bacterium | reverse complement strand
CAGCTGGCGCTCGACGACGATCTGCGTGGCGATGCCGGCGTGGTCGGTGCCCGGCAGCCACAGCGTGTTGTCGCCGCGCATCCGGTGGTAGCGCGTGAGCGCGTCCATCACCGTCTGGTTGAACGCATGCCCCATGTGCAGCGTGCCGGTGACGTTCGGCGGCGGCAGCTGGATCGAGAACGACGGCGCGCCTTCGGTGTTGCCGGCAGCGAAGTAGCCGCGCGACTCCCACAGCGGGTACCAGAGCGATTCGATGTCGGCGGGCTCGAAGCTCTTGGCGAGATCGTTCGGGGCCACTGGCGCGCTTACCGCCCCATCGTCAACGGGAGCAGTCGGAGAATTCGAGGGGCGGGCAATGCTCATTTCGGAAAGGGAGGGGAATTGCAATCAGGCCGCCGGGGACGACCGGCTCATCGGCCTCTCTCGTGGGTTTCGTCGCGGGGCGGCCGCCGGCGCGCATCGTCGTGCCCAAGCTGGCGCAGATAGGGGCGGCGCGAGAAGAAGTCCTGCATCGCGCGCTCGTATTCGTCGTCTTTGCCGAGCTTTTCCTCGAGAATCGCACCGACGTATTGGGAAACGCTCATTCCTCGCCGTGCAGCTTCGATGCGCGCGCGCCGCAGCGTTTCTTCGTCGGCGTGGATGCTGAGCTTTGGCATCGAACCACTATATCAGGGGCATCCGATCACTCCCGCCCCCGTTCCCCCATGATCTCGTCGTGCACCCGCGTCAGCTCGTCGGTGACGGCGCGCGCGACCAGGTCGCGCACCAGTTGCGCGAGCGTCAGGCGCAGTTCGGAGGCGAGCGACTCGGTGGCGCGCGAGAGCACGGCTTCGAGCCCCGCCTGCATCTCGTCGTCGATCAGCGTTTCCGAGCGGCCGAGCAGCCGCTCGAGCACGTTCTCCTGCACGCGCAGCGCCAGGTGCGCCCAGTCGACGTCGGTGAGCGCGTGCGGCAGTTCGGCCGCGTCGTAGCGCGGAAGCTCGACGATCTCGGTGAGCATCGGGATGGCGTCGTCGCCCGGGTCGGCTTTCGCATCGGCGTCGGCCGCGAAGCGCAATTGCGCGACCAGGCGCTGCAGCTCGTCGTCGCTTTCCATGCTCGCGCTCAGCCGGGAGCGCCGCCCACGTCGTGCCGCGTCATCGGGTAGCCGCGATCGCGATAGAAGCGCCATCGCTCGCGCGCCGCGGCGCGGTCGTCTTCGTCGGTGCCGACGATTTCGATGAGCCGCTCGAAGCGGGCGAACATCGGCGGCGTGATGCGTCCGAGATTGACCAGCACGTCGTGGGCGTCGGTGTCGACCGCGTCGTGCGCGAGCAGGATCGGCGTCTGCGCCGCGAGCGGGTCGCCGGCGCGCACGTGGGGGACGAACTCGGTGGGCGGGTCGCTCCACAACAGGCGATCGAAGGCGTCGAGCCGCGCTTCGTCGTCGCACCAGACGAGCACCGGGTGCTTCGCTCGATACGCCTTGCGCACCAGCCGGCAACCGTAGGCGATCTTGTCGGGCGCGTTGAAGTGGAAGTCGACGCGCGTCATGCGGACAGGCTGCGGCGGTGCGGAACCGGGACGCCGGGCCGGGCGCCGCTCAGGCCGCGCCGGCGCGCGCGAGCACGAAGCGCGTGAGCAGCGGAACGGGGCGTCCGCTCGCGCCCTTGTTCGCGCCCGAGCGCCATGCCGTGCCGGCGATGTCGAGATGCGCCCAGGTGTAGTCCTTCGTGAAGCGCGCGAGAAAGCAGGCGGCGGTGATCGAGCCGGCCGGCCTTCCGCCGATGTTCGCGAAATCGGCGAAGGGCGACTTCAACTGCTCCTGGTAGACCTCGTCGAGCGGCATGCGCCAGCAGGTGTCGGCCACGTCGCGGCCGGCCGCCTGCAGTTCGCCGGCCAGCTCGTCGCTCGGCGAGAACAGCCCCGAGTGGTGATGACCGAGCGCGATGACGCAGGCGCCGGTGAGCGTGGCGACGTCGACCACCGCCGCCGGCGAGAAGCGCTTCGCGTATTCGAGCGCATCGCACAGGATGAGCCGGCCTTCGGCGTCGGTGTTGAGGATTTCCACCGTCTTGCCCGACATCGTCGTGACGATGTCGCCCGGCTTCGTGGCGCGGCCGCCCGGCATGTTCTCCGTGGTGGGCACGATGACGACGAGGTTCACCTTCGCCTTCATTTCGGCGACGGCGCGCATCGTGCCGAGCACCGAGGCCGCGCCGCACATGTCGAACTTCATCTCGTCCATTTCGGGCGCCGGCTTCAGCGAGATGCCGCCGGTGTCGAAGGTGATGCCCTTGCCGACGAGGACGATGGGCGGCTGCTTCGCGCCCGCGCCCTGGTAGCGCAGCACGATGAGCTTGGGCGGCTGCGCCGAGCCGCGGGCGACCGCGAGCAGCGCGCCCATCTTCAGCGCCTGCATCTGCTTCTCGTCGAGCACCTCGCACTTCAGGCCGAGTTCGCGCGCCATTTTCTTCGCGGTATCGGCGAGATAGGTGGGCGTGCAGACGTTGGCCGGCAGGTTGCCGAGGTTCTTCGCGAGGTCCACCCCGTTGGCGATGGCGCTCGCGCGCTCGATCTCGCGCGCCGCGACGCCGGCGCTCGCGCGCTCGAGCGCGAGCGAGACCCGCTTCGGACGCGGCGGCTTCGGCTCGCGTTCGCTCTTCATCTGCTCGAAGCGGTAGGCGACGTCGCGCCCGGCGAGCGCCTGCACGCGGACTTTCCAGGCGAGATCGCGCTCGGCCACCGGGACGTCGTGCAGCAGCGAAAGCGCGTCGTCGGCGCAGAGCGTGCCGGCCGCCTTGTAGGCCGCGCGCACCGCGTCGATATAGGCCTTCTCGCCGGCCTGCTTTCCTTCGCCGAAGGAAGCGAGCACGACGCGCGCGATGGAGCCGTCGAGGTGCGTGGACAGCGTGGAAGCGGCCTTCCTGGCGAGATCGCCCGATGCGAGCAGGCGCGACAGGCGCCCGCCGCTCGCTTCGTCGACGGCCTGCGCGGTGCTGCCGCAGAGCTTTCCGTCGAGCACCGGAACCAGCGCGCAGCCAGCACGCGTGCGAGCGGGAGCGGAAGTCGTTGTGCTAAATTGCATCGCTTCTTTTTCTCGAGAGTCGACCGGCGGATTATACGAGGGTCGTCCCGCGATGCTCTTCGAAAAGGCACTGCGAAGAGACCTGCTCAATCTTGCCGGAGTCGTGTTCGCGGCGCTGTTCGTCATCATGTTGACGACGTCGCTGATCCGCTTCCTCGGCCGCGCGGCGAGCGACCGCGTCGACACCGCGAGCGTCCTGCCGCTGATCGCGTTCAATTCGGTGAACGTGCTGCCGGTGCTGCTCGTGCTCACCGTCTACGTGGCCGTGCTGATGTCGCTCACGCGCGCCTTTCGCGACTCCGAGATGGTGATCTGGTTCGCCAGCGGCATGAGCCTCACCGCGTGGATCAGGCCCGTGCTCGGCGTGGCGGTTCCGATCGCGCTGCTGGTCGGGCTCGTCGCTTTCTTCGTCGCGCCGTGGGCGAACCGGCAGGCGAACGAATACCAGCAGCGCTTCGCCCAGCGCGAGGACGTCTCGCAGGTGGCGGCCGGGCGCTTCCGGGAATCGGTTTCCGCCAATCGCGTGTTCTTCGTCGAGTCGCTGAACGACGCGCAGACCGAGGTGCG
>CALCZN010000409.1:0-3866 GCA_937903095.1 uncultured Burkholderiales bacterium | reverse complement strand
CGCATTGCGCGGGCGCTTCGTGCTCGCGCTGCTCGAGATCGAGGCGCCGGCGCTGCGCGTCGAGCGTGTGACGCCGAGCCGATTGCGCATCGGCGGCTTCGACGTCGATCTCGACGCGCCCGGCGTGCCCGGCGTCTTCGAGCGCCTGCTCGCGCATCGCAGGATCCGGCTGCACGACGTGCGCATCGACGCGATCGACCGCGTCGGCGAAAGTCGAGTCGCGCTGGCAGGCGTGGACATCGCCATCGGCTCGGTCGGTCGGCGCCATCGTGCGTCGCTGCACGTGCCGGCGTGGGGCGAGGTCGCGCAGGACGTCGATGCCGCGATCGAGTTCGCGCACGCGCCCTTCGCGTCGCCCGCCGACTGGCGCAGCTGGCGCGGCGAGGCCTACGTCGGCGCGCGCAGCGCCGATCTCGCGGCGGCGCTCGCCCAGTGGGAGCGCTGGCATCAGGTGTTCGGGCTGCCGGCAGCGCCGCCGATGGTTGCCGTCGAAGCGGGCCGGGTGGGCTTTCGCGCGTGGACGCAGTTCGATCCGGACGCCGCCAACCGCACCGCGCTGAAGCTCGAAGCCGCGTCGCTGCGCGCGCGCATCGACGGGCAGCCGATTCCGATCGCCGGCGTGCGGCTGGAGGCGAGCGCGATGCACGACGCAGCGGGCCGCACGACGCTCGTGTTCGAGAAGCTCGGCTTCGACGACGAGCAGTACGGCAGCTTCGGGGCGATCGCCGGCGAGCCGATGCTGCGCCTGGACGCCGAAGGCCAGCCGCTCGCCGCGCGCCTTTCGCTCGGACGCTTCGACGCCGCGCGCACGATGGCCTGGCTGCGCGCCTTTCCGTTGCCGCCCGACGTGCGCGCGCGTCTCGAGCCGCTGCAGCTCGAAGGACAGATCGGTCGTGTCGCGCTCGACTGGTCGGCAGAACCGGGCGAAGCCCATACCCGGGTCGACGCAGACTTCGAGCAGCTGGCCTTCGCCCGACACGAAGACGGCGAGTTGCGCCCCGGAGAGCTGCGCCTGCCGGCTTTCCGCAACGTGTCGGGGCATGTGCGCCTGACCCGCGAGGGCGGCGAGGCGACGCTGAGCGGACAGGGCGCGGTGCTGCGCTTCCCCGGCCTGTTCGCCGAGCCCGACGTGCCGCTCGAGCGGCTCGACGCGCGGGCGAGCTGGACGATCGCGGAAGCCGCGGACGGCGAGAGCGCGCCGCGCGTCGCCCTGCGCATCGAGTCGCTGCATTTCGCGAACCGCGACGCGGCCGGCGAGCTTTCCGGCACCTGGCGCAGCGGCGGCCGGGGCGCCGGCATCGTCGATCTCGCCGGCCGGCTCGAGCGCGCCGAGGCGTCGCGCACCTCGAGGTACCTGCCGCTGGTGATTCCCGCGCAGGTGCGCGACTGGGTGCGCGACGCGGTGCGCGGCGGGCGCTCGGACGACGTGCGCTTCGTGCTGCAGGGCGATCTGGCGGACTTCCCCTTTCGCGATCCCGCCGCCGGCGCTTTCCTCGTCGAAGCGCGCCTGGCGGACGCGCGGCTCGCCTATGCGCCCGGATGGCCGGCGATCGAGCGCATCCGCGGCTCGCTGCGCTTCGAGCGCGCCGGCATGGAGATCCACGCGCAGTCGGGAGCGGTGTGGAACGTCGCGCTCGCCGACACGCGCGCGCGCATCGCCGATTTCGACAAGCCGCTGCTGCTCGTCGAAGGCAGCGGCGCCGGTCCGGCGCAGGACATGATCCGCTTCGTCAACGAGAGCGCGCTGCGCACGAAGATCGACGACTTCACGCGCGAGACGACGGTTGCCGGCGACGCCGCGCTGCAGCTCGCGCTCGAGCTGCCGCTCGACCACCTCGATGCGACGCGCGTGCGCGGCGCCGTGCAGTTTGCCGGCAACGACGTCGCGCTCGACCGCACGCTGCCGACCTTCGAGTCGCTCGCCGGCCGTCTCGAGTTCACCGAAGACCGGCTCGCGCTGCGCGCGCTGCGCGCGCGGTTCCTCGGCGGCGAGCTGCAGCTGCAGGGCGACGCTCCGGGCCCCGGGCAGCTGCAGCTGAGCGCCCGGGGATCGGTTCCGGCCGCTTCGCTCGCGCAATGGCGCGATCCGTCCTTCGGGCCTGCGCTGCCTGCCCGCATCGGCGCGGCGCTGAGCGGCTCGCTCGCCTTCGAGGCGCGCTTCGAACTGAGCGAGCGCCGCTCGAAGCTGTCGATCGACTCGACGCTCGCCGGGCTGACGAGCGCGCTGCCGCCGCCCTTCGCCAAGAGCGCCGACGAGCGCTGGCCGCTGCGCATCGAATCGGCCACGTCTGCCGACGGCGTCGAGACGCTGCGCGTTCGCCTGCGCGACGACGTGCAGCTCGTGCTCGAGCGCGAGCGCGCATCGGCCGAGAGCGAGCCACCCGAGCGCGCGCGCGAGCCACCCGAGCGCGAGCGCGAGCCACATCTTGCGGCGGCGAAGCTGCGCCGCCGCGTGCTCGCGCTGAACACCGACGCGGTGCTGCCCGACGCCGGCATCGCCGTCCGCCTGCATTCGCCGCAGCTCGATCTCGATGCATGGAACGCGCTGCTCGACGAAACGCCGGCCAGCGCGGGCGATGGACGGCCGCCATCGGCGGCGTCCGCCAGGCCGTCGGCGGGCGCGTTCGCTGCGCCGTCACCGGCCGCCTCCGGTTCGCCGTCGTTCGTGCCCGACGCCATCTCGATCGTCTCCGATCGCGTGCGCCTGGGCGGGCGCACTTTCGAGGAAGTGGTCGTCGGCGCCACGCGCGTCGATGCCGCCTGGCGCGCGAACCTGCATGCGAAGGGCATCGATGGCTACCTGCGGTGGAGCGCCCCCGAAGCGGGCGCCGCGGCAGGGCGGTTGTCGGCGCGCTTCACGCGGCTGTCGATCCCCGACGATCGCATCGACGACATCGAGCAGCTGCTCGATGCGACGCCGCGCTCGCTGCCCGCGCTCGACGTCGTCGCCGACGAGCTGGTGCTCGGCGCGCGCGCGCTCGGCGCGCTGCAGCTGCGCGCGCGGAACGACGAAACCGGGAATGCGCAGCTGTGGCGGCTGGAACACCTGCAGCTGCGCAACGACGCTGCCACCTTCGACGCCTCCGGCACCTGGCGCGCTCGCAGCGGCGACGCGAAGCCGCTGAGCACGATGCGCTTCAACCTGTCGGTGGCCGACGCCGGCCGGCTGCTCGATCTCTTCGATTTCCGCGACGTGCTGCGCGGCGGCGCGGGCGGGCTGAGCGGGGAGGTGCACTGGAACGGCTCGCCGATGCGGCTCGACGCGCGTTCCCTCGGCGGCGAGATCGCGCTGTCGCTCGGAAAGGGGCAGTTCCTGAAGAGCGACCCCGGCATCGCGAAGCTGATCGGCGTCGTCAACCTGCAGTCGTTGCGCCGGCGCCTGGTCTTCGATTTTCGCGACGTGTTCGCCGAGGGCTTCGCCTTCGACCGGATCGACGGCGCCGTCCACGTCCGCGACGGCGTCGCGCGCACCGACGACTTCCACATGCGCGGCGTGGCCGCGCAGGTGCTGATCCGCGGCGAGGCGAGCATTCCCGCCGAGACGCAGTCGCTCGTCGTCGAGGTGCGCCCCGAGCTGAACGCCGGCCTGGCTTCGCTCGCCTACGCCGCGCTGGCGAACCCGGCGCTCGGGCTCGGATCCTTCGTGGCGCAGATGGTGCTGCGCGAGCCCCTGCAGCGGATGTTCGCGTTCGAGTACGACGTGACCGGTCCGTGGGACGATCCGCAGGTGGTGCGACGCTCGCGTCCGACGCCCGAGGCGCTGGTGTCGCCCGACGTGCCTGCCCCGCCTGCGGGCGGCCCAGCACCGTCGGCGGGCGGCCCAGCACCGCCGGGTTGTCCACGCCCAGCACCGGTGGCGGCACCAC
>CALCZN010000408.1:0-6908 GCA_937903095.1 uncultured Burkholderiales bacterium | reverse complement strand
CAAACTCGCCGGCTTCAAGTCCTTCGTCGATCCCACTTCCTTCGATGTCCCCGGCCAGCTGGTCGGCGTCGTAGGTCCCAATGGCTGCGGCAAGTCGAACGTGATCGACGCGGTGCGCTGGGTGCTCGGCGAATCGAAGGCGTCGGAGCTGCGCGGCGAGTCGATGCAGGACGTCATCTTCTCGGGCTCCTCGGAGCGCAAGCCGGCGGCGCGCGCCTCGGTCGAGCTGGTATTCGACAACTCGCTCGGCCGCATCGGCGGCAGCTGGAGCCAGTTCGCCGAGATCTCGGTGCGGCGCGTGCTTACGCGCGACGGGCAGTCGAGCTACTACATCAACAACCAGCCGGTGCGCCGTCGCGACGTGCACGACATGTTCCTCGGCACCGGCCTGGGCCCGCGCGCCTACGCGATCATCGGGCAGGGAATGATCTCGCGCATCATCGAGGCGCGGCCCGAGGAGCTGCGCGTCTTCCTCGAGGAGGCGGCCGGCGTCTCGAAATACAAGGAGCGCCGCCGCGAAACGGCCAACCGGCTCGCCGACACGCGCGAGAACCTCACGCGGGTGGACGACATTCGCCGCGAGCTGGGGACGCAGATCGAGCGGCTGCAGCGCCAGGCCGAGGTCGCCCGCGAATTCCGTTCGCTCGAAGCCGAGCGCGAGCGCAGGCAGCACAGCCTGTGGCTGGTGCGTCGCGACGAGGCCGATGCCGAGCAGCGCCGGCTCGCCGCGCAGGCGGCCGACGCGGCGAACCAGGTCGAGGCGCGGCTGGCCGAGCAGCGCGCGATCGAGGCCGAGATCGAGACGCTGCGCAGCGCGCATTACGCCGCAGGCGACGCGGTGCACGCGGCGCAGGGGCGCTATTACGAGTGCAACGCGCAGGTCGGCCGCATCGAGGGCGAGATCCGGCTCGTCTCGGAGACGCAGGGGCAGCTGCGCGAGCGGCTCGATAGCGTCGAACGGGCTGCGCAGCGCGCGCAGGAGCAGCAGGCGCACGCACGGCGCGACCGCGAGGCGGCGCAGGGGCAGCTCACGCAGGCGCACGGGCACGCCGAGGAACTGTCGCGCGTCGTCGCCGAGCAGGCGGCGGCGCTGCCCGAGTTCGAGGCGCAGGCGCGCGAGGCGCGCGCGCGGGTGGACGAAGCTCGCCAGCGGGTAGGGCAGACGCGGCAGTCGATCGAGCTGTGCGCGCTGCACGAGCGCAAGGCGAGCGAAGCGCTCGACGTTGCCACGCGTCGGCGCGAGCGCCTGCGCGCCGAGGCCGATGCGCTGCATCCCTTCGATGCGCTCGAGCTGGAGCGCGCCGTCGAGTCGCTCGCCGAAGCCGAGGAAGCCGATCGCCTGGTCGTCGAGCGGCTCGCGCTCGTCGAGCCGCAATGGAGCGAACTCGAGGCGCAGCGCCAGCCGGCGCAGCAGGCCTTGCGCGAAGCCGAGGCGAAGCGCGCGCAGATCGACGGACGGCTGCACGCGTTGCGGCAGCTGCAGGAGCGCGTCGAGAGCCAGGCGAAGGTGCAGCCCTGGCTCGCGCGGCACGGGCTCGAGCGGCTGGCGCGCCTGTACGAGAAGCTGCGCATCGACGACGGTTGGGAGAGCGCCATCGAGTCGGTGCTGCGCGAACGAGTCGCTGCGCTCGAGGTCGGGCGGCTCGACACCGTCGCCGGTCTTGCCGCCGACGCGCCGCCTTCGAAGGTCGGTTTCTTCACGGCGCTGCCGGCGGCGGACAGCGCTGCGGCCGCGGCCGACGCCGCCGCACCGGCCGGTCTGCGTCCGCTGGCACGGCTGGTGCACACCGCCGATGCCGGCGTGCAGTCGCTGCTCGCCGAATGGCTGGCCGGCTGCTTCGCCGCCGACTCGCTCGAATCGGCGCTCGCGCAGCGCGCTTCGCTGCCGCCGGGCGGGCAGTTCGTCGTTGCCGACGGCCACGTGGTCGGCCGGCAATCGGTCGCGATGTACGCCGCCGATTCCGAGCAGGAGGGCGTGCTCGCGCGACGCCACGAGATCGAGAACCTGCAGCGCGGCCTGCGCGCGCAGGACCTGCTCGCCGACGAGGCGCGCAGCGCAGCCGCGCGGATCGAGAGCGGCGCGGCCGAGCGGCTGGCCGAGCTTACCCGGCTGCGCGGCGATCACGCGCGGCAGCTGCAGCGCATCAGCGCGCTGCGGCTCGACGTGCAGCGCCTCGAGCAGGAGCGCGACGCCACCGCGCAGAGCCGCGAGCGCATCGACGCGGAACTGGCCGA
The DNA here is from genome assembly GCA_937903095.1 of uncultured Burkholderiales bacterium. Classification (GTDB taxonomy): domain Bacteria; phylum Pseudomonadota; class Gammaproteobacteria; order Burkholderiales; family Burkholderiaceae_E; genus Zeimonas. Next base: position 4,673 of record CALCZN010000408.1, on the reverse strand, counting down.
GCTGGCCGCGCACATCGACGAGCACGAGGCGACGATCGCCGCCGAGAACGAGCGCTTCGAGGCGCTCGATGCCGAGCTTGCACAGCACCAGGAACAGGCCGAGTCGCTGCAGCTTGCGTTCGAGGACGCCGAGCGCGCGCTCGGCGAGCGTCGCGAGGCGCTGCGGCGCGACGAGCGCGAAGCGCAGGAAGCGTCGTTCGCCGTACGCGCCGCCGAGTCGTCGATCGAGCGGCTCGATGCGCTGATCGAGCAGGCGATCGCGCTCGGCGAACAGGCGCAGGCCGAACGGGCGAGCCTGCGCGCGAAGCTCGACGAGCTGACCGACGCCAGCGCGCGCCATGCGCTGCAGGAAGCGCTCGAGGCGCGCACGGTCGCCGAGCAGGCGCTCGCGCAGGCGCGCGCGCAGCTCGACGATCTCGGCCATTCGCTGCGCGCGCGCGAGGAGTCGCGGCTGGTCGCCGAGCGCGCGCAGGAGCCGCTGCGCCAGCGCCTGGGCAAGCTGCAGCTCGACGAGCAGGCGGCGCGGCTCAATCGCGAGCAGTTCGCGCAATCGCTCGCCGAGGCCGGGCTCGACGAAGCCGCGATCGAGGCGCTGCGCGCTTCGCTCGCCGACGCGCCGCGCCCGTCCTGGCTGCAGGGCGAGGTCACGCGGCTGTCGAATGCGATCGTCGCGCTGGGCGCGGTGAACCTCGCCGCGCTCGAGGAGCTGGCGCAGGCCGAGGAGCGCAAGGGTTTTCTCGATGCGCAGTCGAGCGACCTCGAAGAGGCGATCGCCACGCTCGAAGACGCGATCCGCAAGATCGACCGCGAAACGCGCGAGCTGCTGCAGCAGACCTACGACACGGTCAACGGCCATTTCGCGAAGCTGTTCCCCGAGCTGTTCGGCGGCGGCGAGGCGCGGCTGATCCTCACCGGCGACGAAATCCTCGACGCCGGCATCCAGGTGCTCGCGCAGCCGCCGGGCAAGCGAAACACGTCGATCCAGCTGCTTTCGGGCGGCGAGAAGGCGCTCACCGCCATCGCGCTGGTCTTCGCGCTGTTCCAGCTGAACCCCGCGCCGTTCTGCCTGCTCGACGAGGTCGACGCACCGCTCGACGACGCCAACACCGAGCGCTATTGCGAGATGGTGCGGCGCATGTCCGACCAGACGCAGTTCCTGTTCATCACGCACAACAAGATCGCAATGGAACTCGCGCAGCAGCTGGTCGGCGTCACGATGCAGGAACGCGGCGTCTCGCGCATCGTCGCGGTCGATCTCGACGCGGCGGCGCGCTACGCGGAGGCCGCATGAGTAGCCTCGCCGTCAGCCTGCTGTTGCTCCTCGTCGTCGCGATTGCGATCGCCGTCGCCTACAACCTGCGGCAGGGAACGTGGCCGCGCTGGCAGCAGTCGCTGCGGCGCATGCTCGGGCGCGAGCGCGCCTCGGGCAACAAGGGGCACGCCGACCGTTCCGGCCGGCGCGAGGCCGCGGCGGGCAACGGGCGGCGCAGCGGCGAGCCGCGGCTCGATGCCGGTCTCGAGGCAGCGGGGGACGTTCCAGCGGTGGACGGCGGCGAAGCGCGGAGCGCTTCGCAGTGGTCGGGCGGCGACGACGAGTCGGGCGAAGCGCCGGCAGCGACGCCCGCGACGATCGATCGCATGCGCGAGAGCGCGCGGGAAGAGCGCGCGCCCGGACCGCGCGAGGAGCGCTCCTCCGGCAGCGGAGGCGTCGCGGCGGGCGCGGCGTCCGGCGCATCGCCTTCGGTCCCGGGGGCTGCGTCGGCGCCAGCGGCGTCGGCGGCTTCCCCGTCGCCTTCGCCTGCGCCGGCCTTCACTTCAGCCACCGGGCGCACCGGCGAAGAGGGCGGACGCGAACCGGCGGCGGCGCGCGCGGGGGCGGCGGCGGCCGCGCAGACGAGCGCCGCGCCCGCGTCGATGACCCAGGCGTCCGCGTCGATGACCCCGGCACCTGCGCCGGGGGCCCCGGCGCCCGCGCCGGGGGCAGCACCGCCCGCGCCCGCGGCAACCGCTCCGGTCGCCGCCGGCCCCGCGCTGTCGGAAGCCTGCGACTGCATCATCGAGCTGGTGCCCGCCAGCCGGCTGCCCGGCGAACGGGTGCTGGCCATCGCGCAGCGCTTTCGCCGCGCCGGGTCCAAGCCGGTCGCTTTCGATGCGCGCGCGAGGGCCGACGACGCTTTCGGGCCGCTGACGGCGGGCCGCAGCTACGACCTCGTGCGCGTCGGCATCCTGCTGGCGAACCGCAACGGTCCGCTGAACGCGATGGAGTTCTCCGAGTTCGTCAGCGCGGTGCAGGCGATCGCCGAGACGCTGCCGGCACGGCTGGACGCGCCGGCGATGGGTTCGGTGCTCGCCCGCGCGCGCGACCTCGATTCCACCTGTGCGCAGCTCGACGTGCAGATCGGCGTGAACGTCGAGGCGCCCGAGGCCGTCGACCCGGCGCAGCTCGCGGCGCTCGCGCCGGCGCTGGCGCTCGTCGAGCGCGGCAGCCACCGCTACGTTCGCCCCGGGCCGCAGGGCGAGCCGCTGTTCACGCTCGCCTTCTCCGATTCGCCGAGCCGGCTCACTTTCCTGCTCGACGTGCCCCGCGTCGCGGCCTCCCTCGAACCCTTCGCGCGCATGGTCCAGACGGCGGGCGCCTGCGCGCAGCGCCTCGGCGCGCGCCTCGTCGACGACAGCGGCAAGCCGCTGACGCAGGCTTCGCTGGCGCAGATCGCCCGCCAGCTCGCGCAACGCTACGAGTCGCTGGAAGCGATCGGGCTGCCGGCCGGCTCGACCCTCGCCTGCAAGGTGTTCAACTGAGCGCGCACCGGGCGCACGACCTCCCCGGAACCGCCGTGCCGACGCCGCGCGAGCGCGCAGCCCGGTTGCGCGAGCTGATCGCCCGCTACGACCACGAGTACTACGTGCTCGATACGCCGAGCGTTCCCGACGCCGAATACGACCGGCTGTTCCGCGAGCTGCAGGAGCTGGAGCGCAACGACCCGACGCTCGTCGTCGCCGACTCGCCCACGCAGCGCGTGGCCGGCACGCCGAGCGCCGCGTTCGCTTCGGTGCGGCATTCGGTGCCGATGCTGTCGCTGGCCAACGCGCTGGACGACGACGAAGTGCGCGCCTTCGATCGCCGCGTGCGCGACCGGCTGCGCGAACTCGGACTGCCGGTCGACTCGCTGGCCTACGCGATGGAGCCGAAATACGACGGGCTCGCGATCGAGCTGCGCTACGAGCGCGGCGAGCTGGTGCGGGCCGCCACGCGCGGCGACGGAAGCACCGGCGAGGACGTCACGGCGAACGTGCGCACGATCCGCGCAATTCCGTTGAGGCTGGCGGGCGTTGCGCCCGACGTGCTCGAGGTGCGCGGAGAGGTGCTGCTGTACCGGCGCGATTTCGCGCGGATCAACGAGCGGCAGCGCGCGGCCGGCGAGCGCGAGTTCGTCAATCCGCGCAACGCCGCCGCCGGCAGCCTGCGCCAGCTCGATCCGTCGATCAGCGCGCGGCGGCCGCTGCGCTTCTTCGCCTACGGACTGGGCGAAGTCCGCGCCGCGGCGCTGCCGGACACGCAGGCGGGGCTGCTCGACTGGTTCGCCGGGATCGGCTTTCCGGTGTCGGCCGAGCGCGCGCTCGCGCGCGACGTCGAGGGCCTGCTCGCGTTCCACGCCGCGCTGCTCGCGCGCCGCTCGCAATTGCCCTACGACATCGACGGCGTCGTCTACAAGGTCGACCGGCGCGGCTGGCAGGACGCGATCGGCATGGTCGCGCGCGCGCCGCGCTTCGCGATCGCGCACAAGTTCCCGGCCGAGGAAGCGATCAGCGAGCTGCAGGACATCGAGGTGCAGGTGGGGCGCACCGGCAAGCTCACCCCGGTGGCCCGCCTGCGTCCGGTGTTCGTCGGCGGCGTCACCGTCGCCAGCGCGACGCTGCACAACGAGGACGAGATCCGGCGCAAGGACCTGCTGATCGGCGATCGGGTCGTCGTGCGGCGTGCGGGCGACGTCATTCCCGAGGTCGTGCGCGCGCTGGTCGAGAGCCGCGAACCGGGTTCGCCGCGGCGCGCCTTCCGGATGCCGACGCGCTGCCCGGTCTGCGATTCGGCGGTCGTGCGCGAGGAGGGCGAGGCCGATGCTCGCTGCGTGGCGGGCCTGTACTGCCCGGCGCAGCGCAAGCAGGCGCTGCTGCACTTCGCGCAGCGCCGCGCGATGGACATCGACGGCCTGGGCGAGCGCATCGTCGAGCAACTGGTCGACAGCGGGCGGGTGCGAACGCCGGCCGACCTGTATGCGCTCGACGTGCCTGCGCTCGCCGCGCTCGAGCGGATGGGCGAGAAATCGGCGGCCAACCTGGTTGCCGCCATCGATCGCTCGCGACACACGAGCTTCGCGCGTTTCCTGTTCGCGCTGGGCATCCGTCACGTCGGCGAGGAGGTGGCCCGCGTGCTCGCTGCGCACTACGGCGACGTCGACGCGCTGCTGCGGGAAGACTGGAGCGCGCTCGCCGTGCGCAAGGCGGCCGTGCAGAAGGAGAACGTGCGCCGGCGCGCGCGCGGCGAAGCGCCGCAGCCGGTGCCGCTCGAGGGCGTCGGTCCGGAGATCGTCGCCAGCGTGCAGCGCTTCTTCGGCGAGCCGCACAATCGCGACGCGGTCGCCGCGCTGCTCGCCGCGGGAATCGAATGGCCGCGC
>CALCZN010000407.1:0-3087 GCA_937903095.1 uncultured Burkholderiales bacterium | reverse complement strand
CGTAGACGTACGAGGCGCCGAACATCGAGAAGCCGCGCACGACCTTCGCGCGCGGCACGGCGAGCATCGCCGTCGTCAGCGGGTAGGTCACCTGGTCTTCGACGACCTGCGGCGCCTGGCCTGCATACTCGGTATAGACGATGACCTGCACGTCGGAGAGGTCGGGCAGCGCATCGACGGGCGTGTGCCGTACCGCATAGACGCCCCCGCCCACGAGGAACAGCGTGGCCAGCAGCACCAGGAAGACGTTGCGCGCGGACCATTCGATGATCCGGCCCAGTACGCCCGAGTGGTCGTTGGCCGAGGCTTCGTCGCGTCTCGCAGTCATCTCAATGGCCTTTGTGCCCTGTGCCACCCGAAGCATTGCCGGCGGGCAACCGCTCGATGCGCGTGATCAGGAACTCGCCTGGTTCACCCTGTCGGAACTCGAAGCGCGCGGCGGTCCCCGGCGTGATGCCGTCGACGAGCGCGGAGTCGGCGAGCGTGAAGTCCATCGTCATCGCCGGCCACTTCAGCGACGGGATTTCACCGTGCGTGACCGTCACGCTGCCGGAGGCTCGATCGATCGCGTCGATCCTCCCTTCCGCGCGATGCGTTGTGCCTGCGCCAGTTTGTTCGCCGTCGCCTCGCGCATCGCTGCCCATCTGCCCGGCGGCGGTGTCCACGAGATTCGCGAGCGCGGCGCGGAGCCGGCTTTCGGAGTCGATGAGGAAGTTCGCCGACACGACGACCCGGTCCCCCGGTTTCACCCCTTCGAGCACCTCGACGGCGTCGCTGCCGCGCTCGCCCAACTGCACCGGGCGTGGCTGGAATCGACCCTCGCCGAGCGCGAGCAGCACGACCTGCCGCTGGCCGTCGTCGATGACCGCCGTGGCCGGAACGGTCGTTCGGGGCTTGGAGCCGCCGGTGTCGAGCTCGACCTGCGCGAACATTCCCGGTTGCAGCAGCCCCTCCCGGTTGTCGAGCTCGAGACGAACGGGCGTGCTGCGCGTCGTCGCGTTCAACGTGGGATAGCGGTAAGCGACCCTGGCTTCGAATCGTCGGTCGGGGAAGGCGTCGAGCGTGACGCGGGCCGGCTGGCCGATGCGCACACGCGCCAGGTCGCGCTCGTAGACGTCGGCGATGATCCAGACGCGGGAAAGATCGGCGATGCGGAACAGTGTTTCGCCCGCTTCGAACCTCGCTCCCTGGATCGCCGGCTTTTCCAGCACGATCCCGTTGGCGGGCGAATGAAAGGTCTGGCGCGGCGACGTCTGGTCGGCGACCTGCAGATTGCGCAGTCGGCCGCGCGTTGCCTCCGCAAGCCGCCGGGCCGATTCGTTCGCGATCGCGTCGTTGCCTTCGCTGTCGCGGGCCAGGCGCTCGGCGATGCGCAGCTCTTCGCCGGCCGACTGCAGCTCCGGGCTGTACGTGGTGAAGAGCGCCTGCCCCTTGCGTACCTTGTCGCCGACGGCGCTGACGTGCAGGCGCTCGATCCACCCTTCGAAGCGCGGTGCCACGACGACCTGCGCACGCTCGTCCACTTCGACCCGGCCGCTTGCGCGCACCATCGCCTCGAGCGCGCGCTCCTCGACCAGCGCGGTGCGCACGCCGAGCGTCTGGACGCGCGCCGGGCTCACGACGACGACGCCGGCGTCGCCGGGATTGTCGTCCGCGTACACCGGGATGTAGTCCATCCCCATCGAATCCTTCTTCGGCACGGGCGACGTGTCGGGCAAGCCCATCGGATTGCGGTAGTAGAGGATCTTGCGTTCGCCGGCGGGGGCGGTGCCGCCCAGCGTCGTCATTGGATCGGTTGCGGGGGCATTCGCGGGAGCGGCCGTCGAGCCGGCCGATTCCGCGCTGTGCTGCGCGACGCTCGAGACGACAGCGGGAAGGAGCGGCTTCCCGCTGCCCATCCAGTAGCCGGCTCCCACCGCCAGCGCGAAGGCCGCAACGAAGGCCGCGGTCCGGGTCGGAGTCATTTCGGTGCTCCCGTGATTCTTTCGATCTCGACCAGCGCCAGGCGCGCTTCGAGTTCGGCCTGCAACGCCCGCGTGCGGATGTCGATGAGCTGGCGCTCGGCCTCGATCACGCTGTCGAAGTCGACCTTGCCGCTGGCCAGTGCGGCACGAGCAGCGTCCCGAGTGGCGATCGCCTGCGGCAGCAGCGTCCGTTCGAGCAGTCGCAGGCTGTCTCGATTCGACGCGAACGCCGACCAGACGCGACCGAGCTCACCGCTGGCACGAGCCTCAGCGTCGGCGCGCCGCGCCTGGGGCAGCGGCGAGCATGTATTCCGCCTCGCGCTCTCTGGCGCGGCGGCTCGCCTGCTGCAACGGAACCATCACTTCGAACATCAGCGCCCACGAGCTCTTGCCCTCGTAGGGACGGTCGTTCCTGAGCCCGACCTGGAAGTCCGGCAGGCGATCCCGGTACGTGCGCTCGCGCTCGGCTCGCGCGACCTCGATCCCCGCGGTGCTCGTCTGGACTCCCGGGTTGCGAGCGCGCGCGGCATCGAAGAGCGCCGACGCTTCCAGTTGCTCGGGCAGGGAAGGCGGTGCGGACGCGGCGGCGAGCGGCGCCTGCGGCGGGCGCGCAAGCAGCCCGTTCAGCGCCGCTGCCAGCCCCTCGCTGCGTTGTTCCGCCTCGAGCAGCGCAACGCGCTGTGCGGTGATTTCGCGTTGCGTGCGCAGCACCGCCTGTTGCGACACCAGCCCCAGCTCGAAGCGCTTCAGGCTGAGTTCTTCGAGCCGTTGCAGCAGCGTGAGCCCCTGGCGGGTCAGCGCGAGCTCGCGTCCGGCCACGTAGTAGCGCAGCCAGGCGGCTTCGATTCGTGCAACGAGTTCGGTCCATGCCGCATCGCGTGTCGCCGCGGCTTGCTCGGCTCGCGCCTGCGCCGCCTGCGCCGCGAGGTCGCGCTTTCCCCATCCGGGCAGCGGCTGCGAGATCTGGTAGCGGGTCTCGCCGACTTGGCCGGGAACGAGCGAAGCCGAGCGGTTGCGCATCGCGTTGCCGAAGTCCATCAGCTCGACCCCGACGGTCGGGTCGGGAAGCGCACCGGCGGGGACGACGCGCTCGCGCGCTGCCGCGGCCTCGGCCTGCTCGGCG
>CALCZN010000406.1:0-3145 GCA_937903095.1 uncultured Burkholderiales bacterium | reverse complement strand
GATTCCCTCGCCGCGACCGACGAAGCCGAGCCGCTCGCCGGTCTTCGCCTTGACGCTGACCTGCGCGGCACCGATGCCGATCGCCGACGCGACGTTGGCCGCCATGCGGGCGACGAAGGGCGCCAGGCGCGGCGCCTGCGCGATCACCGTCGAATCGACGTTCGCGACCTGCCATCCGGCGGCGCGGACGCGCTCCGCGACTTCGCGCAGCAGCAGCGTACTGTCCGCGCCGCGCCAGCCCGGGTCGGTGTCGGGGAAATGCGAGCCGATGTCGCCGAGCGCGGCGGCGCCGAGCAGCGCGTCGGTGATCGCGTGCAACAGCACGTCGGCATCGGAATGCCCCAGCGCGCCCGCGCGATGCTCGACGTCGACGCCGCCGATGCGCAGGCGGCGGCCCGGCACCAGCGCATGCACGTCCCAGCCCTGGCCGATGCGCAGGCCCGGCGATGCGATCGGCGCCGGCGCGGCGGCGGTGCTCGGGTGCTCGCTCACCGCGGCTGCGCCTCACCCGTGCGGGAGGCGAGCACGAGGCGCATCAGCGCGACGTCCTCGGCGCTGGTGACCTTGAAGTTCGAGCGCGCACCCTCGACCAGCAGCGGCGCGTGCCCGTTGCGCTCGACCGCCGACGCCTCGTCCGTGACATCGGCGTGCGCGGCGAGCGCATCGAGCAGCAGCCCCAGGCGGAACATCTGCGGCGTCTGCGCGGCCCACAAGCCTTCGCGATCGACCGTCGCCGCCACGCTGCGTCGGTCGCCGGCCGTGCGCTTCACGGTATCGCCGACCGGCAGCGCGAGCAGCCCGCCGACCCGCGACGCGCTCACCGCGCCGCGCAGTCGTTCGAGCGCCGCCGCATCGAGCGCCGGCCGCGCCGCATCGTGCACGAGCACCCAGTCGTGCGCGTCGTGGCGGCGCATCAGCGACCGCAGGCCGGCGAGCACGCTGTCGCGCCGCGTCGCGCCGCCGCGCGCGAGCACCTCGACGCGCGCGCGGCCGTGCAGCAGCATCGCGGCGCGCTGGTCGTCGGGCGCAACGACGACGACGACGCGCTCGATCCACGGCGCCGCGCACAGCGCGTCGACGCTCCATTCCAGCATCGAGCGCGTGCCCAGCGCCAGGTACTGCTTCGGCAGCGGCCCCCCCACGCGCAGGCCGATCCCCGCTGCGGGAATCAGCGCCACGTGGCGCGGCGTTTGCGGAGGAGATGCGGACATCGATCGAAACCTGCCCTCCGGCGAAAAGATAGAATTCTAGGCTTGCGAACCGAGTTTCCGACGACCTCCCCCGCCGCAGCAACGCCCCAGGGGCTGCCCGGCGATCGCGCCGATGCGCTCGGTTCGATCCCCGCGCCCGGTCGCGGGCAGGTGCGCACCCTTCCGCGCTGCCACGGTTCGGCCGACGCCCTGCTGCTCGCCGCGCTCGCCGAACGCGAGAGCGCGCGTGCGCTGCGCGCCGCCGATCCCGCCGATGCCGAGGCCGCGACGCCCACCGCGCACGGCCGCGCGCTGGCGATCATCACGGCGAAGCCGGGCGACGCGGTGCGGCTCGCGCAGGAGATGCGCTGGTTCGCGCCGCTGCTGCGCGTGCTGCTGCTGCCCGACTGGGAAACGCTGCCCTACGACGCGTTCTCGCCGCACCAGGACCTCGTCTCCGAGCGACTGTCTACGCTGTACGCGCTGCAGCAGCACGACTGCGACGTCGTGCTCGCGCCGGTCGCCACCGCGCTGCAGCGCCTGGCGCCGGCCCGGTACCTCGCCTCGCACACGTTCTTCTTCCACAAGGGGCAGCAGCTCGACGAGGCGCGGCTGCGCCGCCAGCTCGCCTTCGCCGGCTACGAGCACGTGAAGCAGGTGGTGCGCCCCGGCGAATACGCGGTGCGCGGCGGGCTGATCGATCTCTTCCCCACCGGCTCGAACCTGCCGTACCGCATCGACCTCTTCGGCGACGAGATCGACTCGATCCGCACCTTCGATCCCGACACGCAGCGCAGCCTGTATCCGATCGATCGCGTGCGGCTGCTTCCCGGACGCGAGTTCGCGCTCGACGAAGCCGCGCGCACGGCCTTTCGCGGACGCTGGCGCGAGCGTTTCGAAGGCGACCCCTCGGCGAGCACGATCTACCGCGACGTCGGCAACGGCATCGCGCCGGCCGGCATCGAGTACTGGCTACCGCTCTTTCACGAGCACACGGCAACGCTGTTCGACTACCTGCCCGACGACGCGATCGTCGTCTCGCACGGCGACGTGGACGCGGCGGCGCGCCGCTTCGGCCAGGAAGCCGCCGAACGCTACCGGTTCCTGTCGCACGATCGAAGTCGCCCGCTGCTCAAGCCCGAGGAGCTGTTCCTCGACAGCGCGACGCTGTTCGCGCAGGCGAAGGAGTTCGGCCGCTGGTCGATCGCCGCCCCGGGCGAAGCGGACGGCGACGGCGCGGGCAGTGCGGCGCGCGACGGCAGTGCGGCGCACGAAGCCGGCGAAGCGCGCGAGCGCGGCGCGCCTTTCGCGCTCCCGCCGGCGGACGTCGCGATCGAACGCCGCGCGCCCGACCCGCTCGAACGGCTGCGCGCCTGGCTCGCCGAGCCCGGAACGCGCAAGCTCGTCGTCGCCGAGTCGCCGGGCCGTCGCGAGACGCTCGAGCAGCTCTTCGCCGAGAACGGCCTGCGCCTGCCCGCGGTCGACGACTGGAAGCGCTTCGCCGACAGCGAACTGCGCGAGGCGATCACGGTCGGACCGATCTTCGACGGCTTCGCCGTTCCCGGTGCGCGGATCTCCGTCGCCACCGAAACCGAGCTGTTCGCCGGCGCCCCGCGGCGTCGCCGGCGCGGCCTGCGCGAGGCGCAGACCGACGTCGACTCGATCATCCGCGACCTCTCCGAGCTGAAGGCCGGCGACCCGGTCGTGCATGCGCAGCACGGCATCGGCCGCTACGAAGGCCTCGTCACGATGGAGCTGGACGAGGGGCCCACCGAGTTCCTGCACCTGCGCTACGCGAAGGATGCGACGCTGTACGTTCCGGTCGCGCAGCTGCACGTGATCTCGCGCTACAGCGGCACCGCTCCCGAGGACGCGCCGCTGCACGAGCTGGGCTCGGGCCAGTGGGAGAAGGCGCGCCGGCGCGCCGCTTCGAAGGCGCGCGACGCGGCGGCCGA
>CALCZN010000405.1:0-25902 GCA_937903095.1 uncultured Burkholderiales bacterium | reverse complement strand
TCCGACGCGATGGCGCGCTCGATCGCCGCCGGCGAGCGCGTCGAACTGCACGACGTGGGCCTGTTCTCCGACGGTACCGCGGTGAAGAAGGTCGGCGTCGAAACCTTCCGGCTGTGCCGCGAGCTGGTCGACGGCATCGTCGTCGTCGATACCGACGCGATCTGCGCGGCCATCAAGGACGTCTTCCAGGACACGCGCTCGATCCTCGAGCCGGCCGGCGCCCTGTCGGTAGCCGGGCTGAAGGCCTGGGTCGCGCGCGAGGGCGTGAACGGGCGCACGCTGGTGGCGGTGACCAGCGGCGCGAACATGAATTTCGACCGGCTGCGCTTCGTCTCCGAGCGTGCCGAGATCGGCGAGAAACGCGAGGCGATCTTCGCGGTGACCATCCCCGAGGAGCGCGGCAGCTTCCGCCGCTTCTGCTCGATCGTCGGGCCGCGCAGCGTCACCGAGTTCAACTACCGGATCGCCGACCCGACCGAGGCGCACGTCTTCGTCGGCATCCAGACCTCGCGCGCCGACGAGGGGCAGGAGCTGGCACGCGCCTTCACCGAGGCCGGCTTCCGCACGGTCGACCTCACCGAGGACGAGCTGGGCAAGCTGCACCTGCGCCACATGGTCGGCGGCAACTCGCCGCTGGCGCGCGACGAGCGGCTGTACAGCTTCGAGTTTCCCGAGCGGCCGGGGGCGCTGATGCGCTTCCTGTCGAGCATGAGCCCGAACTGGAACATTTCGCTGTTCCACTACCGCAACCATGGCGCCGACTACGGGCGCATCCTGGTCGGCATGCAGGTTCCGGCCCGGGACGACGAGAAGTTCGCCCGTTTCCTCGACACGCTCGGCTACCCCTACCGCGACGAATCCCGGCACCCCGGCTACAAACTTTTCCTCGGCGCACACGCGAACGGCGAAGTCCATTAAAATTCAGCCAGTTATGGAACTGCTGACGCTCGGGCTGAACCACCGGACGGCGCCGCTGCGCCTGCGCGAGCGCGTGTCGTTCCCGGGCGAAGCCTTGCGCGGTGCGCTGGCCGACCTGCGCGCGCGGCTGCAACCGGCCGCCCCCGAAACGGCGATCCTCTCCACCTGCAACCGCACCGAGATCTACTGCGCAACCCCCGAGCCGGCGCAGGCGCAGGCGCGGATCGCCGAGTGGCTCGACGGACGCCACGGCGAGTCCGACGCGCTGCAGTCGCACCTGTACGCGCTGCCGAACAACGAAGCAGTGCGACACGCGTTTCGCGTCGCCTCGGGCCTCGACTCGATGGTGCTCGGCGAAACCCAGATCCTCGGGCAGATGAAGGAGGCGATGCGCATCGCGCACGGCGAAGGCTCGCTCGGCTCGAACCTGCACCAACTGTTCCAGCGCTCGTTCGCGGTGGCCAAGGAAGTGCGCACGACCACCGCCATCGGCTCGCAATCGGTGTCAATGGCGGCTGCCGCCGTGCGCCTGGCGCGGCGCATCTTCGAAGATCTGCACGAAACGCAGGTGCTGTTCGTCGGCGCCGGCGAGATGATCGAGCTGGCCGCCACGCACTTCGCCGCGCAGCATCCGAAGCGCATCGTCGTCGCCAACCGCACCGTCGAGCGCGCCAACCGCCTCGCGCAGCGCTTCGGCGCCGAAGCGCTGCGGCTGGCCGAGCTGAGCGACCGACTCGACGAATTCGACATCGTCGTCTCGTGCACGGCCAGCTCGCTGCCGATCATCGGCCTCGGAATGGTCGAGCGCGCCACGCGCGCGCGCCGGCGCCGGCCGATGTTCATGGTCGACCTGGCGGTTCCGCGCGACATCGAACCCGAGGTGGCGCGGCTGGACGACGTCTTCCTCTACACGATCGACGATCTCGGCCGCCAGGTCGCGTCCGGCCAGGAGAACCGCCTGGCGGCGGTCGCGCAGGCCGAGGCCATCATCGAGACGCGGGTGGACGCGTTCATGCAGTGGATGCGCTCGCGCGAGGCGGTGCCGGCGATCCGCACGCTGCATTCGCGCGGAGAGTCGCTGAAGCGCACCGAGCTCGAACGCGCCAGGCGCGCGCTGGCCGCCGGCGAGAACGCCGACCGCGTGCTGGAGTCGCTCGCGCACGCGCTCACCAGCAAGTTCCTGCACGGGCCCACGATACTGCTGCACGGCTCGGCCGCGCAGCGCGAGCAGCTGTTGCCGCTGATCGAGCAGCTGTTGCCCGAGCGCGTCGCGCCCGTGGAGCGCGCGCCTGCCGAAAGCGCCCTCGCCAGCCATCGCGTCGAGCGCGAACCGTCGCGCTGAAGGAACCCGAGGTACGAACCTGAGGACGCGAGCGCGATGAAGGCCTCGATGCAGGCGAAGCTCGAGAACCTCGAGCGACGCCTGGCCGAAGTGAACCTGATGCTGTCGAGCGAGGACGCTGCGCACGACCTCGACGCCTTTCGCAATGCGGGGCGCGAGCATGCGGAGCTGTCGGAGATCGTCGAATGCTTCCACGAGTGGAAGCGCGCGATCGCCGACCGCGACACGGCCGAACAGATGCGCGCCGACCCGGAACTGCGCGCCTTCGCCGACGAGGAAGCGGCGGCGGCGCAGGCGCGCGCCGAGCAGCAGACGCTGCGGCTGCAGAAGCTGCTGCTGCCGCGCGACCCCGACGACGAGCGCAGCGTCTTCGTCGAGATCCGCGCCGGCACCGGCGGCGAGGAGTCGGCGCTGTTCGCCGCCGACCTGCTGCGCATGTACCTGCGCTTCGCGGAACGCCAGCACTGGCAGACGGAGATCGTCTCCGCCAGCGAATCCGACCTCGGCGGCTACAAGGAGGTGATCGTGCGCATCGCCGGGGCCGGCGCGTATTCGCGATTGAAGTTCGAGTCGGGCGGGCACCGCGTGCAGCGCGTCCCCGAAACCGAGGCGCAGGGGCGCATCCACACGTCGGCGTGCACGGTCGCCGTGCTACCCGAGGCCGACGAACTCGGCGAGATCGAGATCGACCCCGACGAGATCCGCGTGGACGTCTTCCGCTCGTCCGGCGCGGGCGGCCAGCACGTGAACAAGACCGAATCGGCGGTGCGGATCACGCACCTGCCCACCGGCATCGTCGTCGAATGCCAGGACGACCGCTCGCAGCACCGCAACCGCGATCGCGCGATGAAGGTGCTCGCCGCGCGGCTGAAGGACCGGCGCGCGAGCGAGGCGCAGGCGCGCGAGGCGGCGCAGCGCAGGTCGCTGGTCGGCTCGGGCGACCGCTCCGAGCGCATCCGCACCTACAACTTCCCGCAGGGCCGCGTCACCGACCACCGCATCAATCTCACGCTGTACCGGCTGCAGCAGGTGATGGACGGCGACCTCGACGAGCTGCTCGACGCGCTGTCGGCCGAGCACCAGGCGCGGCTGCTGGCCGAACTGGGCGAAGACGCGGCGTGACGCGCGTCCTCCCGCGCAGCTGGGAGCGGCTGGTGCTGGACTGTCCGCTGCCCCGGCTCGAGGCGCGCGTGCTGCTGGAGGCGGCCAGCAAACGGCGTCGCGAATGGCTGATCGCGCACGGCGACGAGCCGGCCGACGAGTCGGCGGCCGCGGCTTTCGAGTCGCTCGCCCGGCGCCGCCTCGGCGGCGAACCGATCGCCTATCTCGTCGGGGCGCGCGAATTCGCGGGTCGCCGTTTCGCGGCGACGCCGGCGGTTCTCGTTCCGCGGCCGGACACCGAGACGCTCGTCGCCTTCGCGCTCGCCAACGCGCCGGAGCGAGGCCGCGTGCTCGACCTGGGCACCGGCAGCGGCGCAATCGCGATCACGCTCGCCTGCGAACGGGACGACCTGCGCGTCGTCGCGACCGACCGCAGCGAAGCGGCGCTCGCCATCGCGCGCCGCAACGCCGAGGCGCTGTGCCCGCACGCGCTCGCCACGGGGCGGCTGGAGCTGCGCGCCGGCGACTGGTGGAGCTGCATCGGCGGCGACGAACGCTTCGACCTCGTCGCGTCGAACCCGCCGTACGTGGCCGACGACGATCCGCACCTGCGCGAAGGCGACCTGCGCTTCGAGCCGCGCGACGCGCTCGCCGCCGGCGCCGACGGGCTCGACGCGCTGCGAGCGATCGTCGACGGCGCCGCGCCGCACATCGCCCCGAACGGATGGATCGCGCTCGAGCACGGACACGAGCAGGGCGAAGCGGTGCGCGCGCTGCTCGCCGGCCGGGGCTGGCGCGAGGTTGCGACCCGGCCCGACGAGACCGGCCGGCCCCGGATCACTTGCGCGCGACCCTTCCTATAGAATGAAAGGCTGCACTGCGCCGGAAGCATCCGGCGCGCGAAGCGAAACGGAGGCCCCATGGACGCCAGAGCATTCATCGAGAAGACTGTCACCGAGAACCCGATCGTTCTCTTCATGAAGGGCACGGCGCAATTCCCGCAGTGCGGCTTCTCCGGACGCGCAATCCAGATCCTGAAGGCCTGCGGCGTGAAGAACCTCGTCACGGTCAACATCCTCGAGGACGAGGAAGTGCGCCAGACGATCAAGGAATACTCGAACTGGCCGACGATCCCCCAGCTGTACATCGGCGGCGAGTTCATCGGCGGCGCCGACATCCTGACCGAGATGTACGAATCGGGCGAGCTGCAGAAGATCATCCCGCAGGAAGCGCAGGCCTGATCGCGCGGGCCGCGCACGATCGCTCACCGGAATCCGCGCATGAAGCTGCTCGTCGCGATCGACGGTTCGGAGAACTCGCTGCGCGCCGCGCGCTTCGCCGCGTCGCTGCTCGGGCAGCTGCGCAACCCGGGCTCGATCACGCTGATCAGCGTGCACGACGACGTCGCGCTGCGCAACGCCCGCCGCTTCGTCGGCAAGCAGGTGGTCGACGAATACCTGCGCGATCTCTCCGAGCAGGACCTCGCCGGCGCGCGCGAGCTGCTCGACGGCCTGGAGATCGCGCACGACCAGATCATCCGCATCGGCGCGATCGCCAACGAGATCGCGCAGGCGGCCGACCCCGACCAGTTCGCCATGGTGGTTCTCGGCTCGAAGGGCCGAACCGGCCTGCGCGACCTGCTCATCGGTTCGGTCGCGCGTCGCGTCAGCGAAATCTCGCGCATCCCCGTGCTGCTCGTGAAATGAGGGTCCCCGCGCCGGGCCCCGACGAAAAGAAGAAATCCACATGCTCTCGCTGATCGTCGCCTGGATCGTCAATGCCGTGAGCCTGCTCGCGCTGGCCTGGCTGATGCCCGCCGTACAGGTGCGCAGCTTCGGCACGGCGCTCGTCGCCGCGCTGGTGCTGGCGCTGCTGAACGCGCTGATCCGCCCGGTGCTGTTGATCCTCACGCTGCCGGTGAACCTGCTCACGCTCGGGCTGTTCACCTTCGTGATCAACGGCTTCCTGTTCTGGCTCGCCGCGAATTTCCTCGAAGGCTTCTCGGTGCGCGGCTTCTGGTGGGCCGTGCTCGCCGCGATCGTCTACAGCCTGATCAGCTGGGCGATCAGCGCGCTGCTTCCGGCAGCGCGCGCGTAGCGCGTTCCGCCACCCAGGAAACCGACGCGTCGAGCAGGCGCGTGACCGCGACGTCGAAAGCCTTCACCGCGCCCGCGGCCGATTCCGTCGCCAGCGGTTCCTCCTCGTCGAAGCGCCGGCTGTCCACGGTGCGGTGATTCGCGCGATCGACGATGCGCGCGAACACCGATATGCGCGCCACGCCCGGTGGATTCGCGTCGTCGTGCAGCATCCGCTCGAGCTGCAACTCGACGAGCCAGTCTCCGCGCACGGCCCCCGACAGCGTCGCCACGTCGCGAAAGACGCCGGAGCCGGCGAGGCGGCGCACGAAGAGCCTGCCGAGCTGTTCGGCGGGCCGCTCGCTCCAGCTCGCAAACTGGTACCAGGCAAGCGCGCCGGACGTGCGGCTGTAGACGATCGAAGTCGAGTCGTAGAAGGTATTCGCCGACGACCACCCGACGAGGACGACGAGATCGAGCGGCGCGCCCGGCGCCGGCTTCGCGCGGCCGAGATCGTGCAACTCGTAGCTGACGCGCGCCGGCGCATCGCGGCCGATGCTCACGCATCCGGCGGCAAGCGGCGCGACGCATGCCGCGAGCAGCAGCAGGCGACGCTGTCGCGACGATGCTGCGCGGCTCACGGCAGGTGCTCCCCGGGGCCGAGCTGCTGCGGTGAAGGCCCGAGCAGCGCCGAACGCGGATCGCGCAGGCCATCGGCGGCGCGCGACAGCTGCTCGGCGCTGCGGCGCAGTTCGCGCGCGGTGGCCTGCAGTTCGCGCGTTCCGTTGTCGGCGGCCGAACCGAGTCGCTGCGACAGCTGGCCCGTCGTGCGTTCCAGCGCCTGCGCCGACTGCGTGATCGCTTCGAGCGCCGTCTTTCCCTGCTGCACGAAAGGCCCGAGCTGGCGAACGAGGTCGGTGCCCTGCGCCGTGAAGCTCGCCAGCGAATCGGAGACGTGCCGGCTCGCGTCGCGGATCGACGCGGCGGCCTGCACGACGCCGTCGATCGCCCGGTCGGCGCGCGCCAGGCGCGCATCGATTCCCTCGGCCAGCCGGCGCACCGCGACGACGGCGCCGATCAGCTGCTCGCGATTCTGCTCGTCGAGCAGCGCCTGCACGCTGTCGAGCGCGGCCTCGCCGCTCACTGCCAGCCGGCTCATCGCGCCCGCGATCTGCGCGATGTCGGACGTTCCCTCGGGAATCACCGGGTAGCGTTCGCCCGGAGGCACCGTCGCCAGCTCGGGCCCCGGCGTTCCCGGCGTATCGAGATCGATGCGCGCGACGCCGGTGACGAGATTGCGTCCGACCACCGCGCGGGTGTTCACGCTGACCGGCGTCTCGCGATCGACCCGCACGACGACGTCGACGCGGTTGATGTTCTCGCGCGAGATCGAATATTGCTGCACGCGGCCGACCTTCACGCCCCGCATGTTGACGTCGCTGCCGATCTGCAGGCCTTCGAGCGACTGCTTCTCGAAGTGGATGGCGTAGTAGCGGAAGTCGTCGGCCGATCCGATGCCCGCCAGCCACACGTAGCCGAAGACCATGACGGCGGCCAGCGCGAGTACGACGGCGCCGACGAGGGTGTAGCGGGATTCAGGCTCCATCGCTTGCGCTCCGCGGAAGGGGCGGGGCCATTCTACGGCCGTCGAACCAGCCGCGAATCCATTCGTCGTCGGAGCGCGCGAGTTCTGCCGGCGCTCCGTCGGCGGCGATGCGCCCGTCGCGCAGCACGATCATGCGCTGCGTGATGGTGAGGATCGTGTCGATGTCGTGCGTGACGAGCACGATCGTGATGCCCAGGTCGCGGTTCAGCGATGCGAGCAGCGCGTCGAGTTCGCGCGCCGTCACCGGGTCGAGGCCCGAGGTCGGCTCGTCGAGGAACAGCACCTCGGGCTCGAGCGCGAGCGCGCGCGCGATCCCGGCGCGCTTGCGCATCCCGCCCGACAGCTCGGCAGGCATCTTCGTCGCCGCCTCCGGCGGCAGGCCGGCCATCGAGATGCGCAGCCGCACGAGCGGCCCGATCATCGGCTGCGGAATGCGACCGTACTCGCGCATCGGCGTGGCAACGTTGCCGGCCACGTCGAGCGAGGAGAACAGTGCGCCGTCCTGGAACAGCACGCCGATGCGGCGGCGCGCAGCCTCGAGTTCGTCCTGCGGTGCGGACCAGACGTCGGTGCCGAGCAGGCGCACGCGGCCTTCGCTCGGACGATGCAGGCCGATGATCTCGCGCAGCAGCACCGACTTTCCGCTGCCGCTGCCGCCAACGAGCGCAACCAGCTCGCCGCGTCGCACGCGCAGATCCAGGCCTTCGTGCACGACCTGCGCGCCGAAGCGCGTATGCAGCGAGTCGATCGCCACGACGGGCTCGTCGGACGAGGCGGCATCGCGAAAGGCCGGCCCGCTCACAGGCCGAGCGCCTGCAGCAGCACGGCGAACAGCGCGTCGAGCACGATGACGAGAACGATCGCCTGCACGACGGTGGACGTCGTGTTGCGGCCGATCGAGCGTGCGTCGCGGCTCACCGTCATCCCCATGCGGCAGCCGATCAGCGCGATCGCGAAGGCGAACACCGGCGCCTTCACCAGGCCGATCACCAGGTGGCGCGGCGCGAGCGCATAGCGCAGGCGCTCGAGGAACTGGCCGGGACCGATGTCGAGCATGTGGTCGGCGATCGTCATCGCGCCGAGCAGGCCGACGACGTCGCCGACGAAGACGAGCAGCGGCATCGCCACGACCAGCGCGAGCACGCGCGGCACGACGAGCACCTGCTCCACCGACAGCCCGAGCGTGCGGATCGCGTCGATCTCCTCGGTGATGTTCATCGTGCCGAGTTGCGCCGCGAAGGCCGAGCCCGAACGTCCGGCGAGGATCACCGCGACGATCAGCGGCGAGAACTCGCGCGCGAGCCCGAGCGCCACGCCGTCGACGACGAAGATGTTGGCGCCGTACTGCGTGGCCTGCAGTCCGAGCAGGTAGGCGACGACGAGCCCGATCAGGAACGAGACGAGCGCGACGACCGGTATGGCGGCGACGCAGACCTGCGAGAGTTGCGCGAACAGCTCGCGCGGCCGAAGCCGCTGCGGCAGCAGCACCGTCTGCGCGAGCGCGGTCACGACGCGGCCGAGCCATTCGACGTTGCCGACGACGAGCCGCCACAGTGAAACCGCGCCCTCGCCCACCATGCGCAACGGGTCGACCGCCGGCGCGTCGAGTGCGAGCCTGCCGACGGCCCGCGATCCGATCACCTCGTCCAGGCGCGCGCGCACCAGATCGAGCGTGGCGCGCTGCGCGTCACCGAAGCCGGCAAGCTCGACCTCGTTCGGTTCGGCCCCGGCGGATTCCAGCCGCTGCCACAGCGCCAGCGCTCCGGAGGTGTCGATCTCCTCGAGCGCCGATCCGTCGACGACGACCGGGGCGCCGATGCCGCTTTGCGGCAGGCAGCCCAGCAGCGAATCGTGGAGTTCGGCAAGCGTGGAAAGGCGCCAGACGCCGGACAGCCGCAGACGGCTGCCCGCGTCGGTCTGCTCATACCGGCAAACGGCGCTGCTGGACATGCGATCGATGCTCGAACCGTGGCGCGGGCAGACTAGCACAGCGTTCGCCCGAGAACGGGCGGGTTCGGAGGATCACATCGCACCCATGGCCGCGTGGCCGCAGCCCGACCGGGACCAGCAGGCCGACATCGTCATCGTCGGCGGCGGAATCACCGAAGCAACGAAAGAGCATCGGACGCGACGACGGTCCGCCAGGGCCGGCGCGACCAGGGAAGGCGATCGAGGCAGGGATGTCGGTGGCGCGATTCAATGCGCCGGGAAACGTGCGGTGACGGCCCCGGCCTGGGGTACCAACGCGGCGAATACCCGCTGCACCAGACGATCGACCGATCGTTTGGCGATCACATGCCCGGCCTGATGTCCCAATCGAACGATGACGAGATCTGCCGCAGGGACGATGAACACGCGCTGCTCACCGCCTCCATACATGGAGTAGGTGTCCGTCGGGAGCGAAAACTCGCGTCGGGAGTTGAGCCAGAACTGTCCGCCATAGTTCGCATCGGGCCACCCCGGTGCAGGCGTTCGCACGAAATCGGCCCACCCTTCGGGCAGCACTCTTTCGCCCTCCCACATTCCGTCCCGCAAATAGAGCAGACCGAGGCGGGCCCAGTTTCGAGCCGTGCCGTAGTCGAAGCCCGTCATCACGAAGTTGCCGAAGAGGTCGGTCTCGAGCACCTGTCGTCGGATCCCGATCCGGTCGAACAGCGCCGTCTGCGGCCATCGCAGGTAGCTTTCTCCCAGTGTTTCGGTGACCGCCCGCCGAAGAATCGCGCCGAGCGCGAGCGTGTCGCAGTTGCGGTACCGGCCAACCGTGCCGGGGGCGAACTGCAGGGGACGTCGCGTCGCGAACGAGAAGACGTCGAACGCGTCCCCGTACACGCAGAAGTGATCGGGAAGACCGTAGCGCCAATGCTCCCGCGGATCCTCCGGTCCCGAGCACTGCAATCCGGCGTTCATGTTCAACAGGTTCCGGATCGTGATGGCACCCCGCGGGTCACCCGGTGTTCGCCACGCGTCGATCGGCGCCGGGTCGTCGAGTCGCAACAGCCCGCGCCCGACCAGCAGTCCGATCAGCGTGGCCGTGATGCTCTTGCCCATCGACCAGCTTTCGAACTGCGTATCGATCCCGAATCCGCGTCGATAGCGTTCGCCGACGATCTCACCCCCATGCACGATGACGACCGCCGCGGTGTGCGCATCGGCGTCCGCGAAGGCTTCGTCGAGTGCGTGCTCGATCGCGGGGCGTTTCGCGACGCGCTGAGCGGAATCGCCGCGCAGTCTGTCTCCCATCGGCCAGTACATCCCGGTCGCGGGCGGCAGGCTCGTCGTCACCGGCTCGGGATGGAAACGCAATTCGCCGGCATCGCGCGGAAGGATCACGCTGCCCTGGTCGCCGACCATGCGCGCACTGCGCGAAACTGCCCCGAACGAAGCGAGTCGCCTTCGTTCCGCTTCCCAGTCGGCATCGAAATCGCGATGCAGCGCGCGATATGCGTCGACGAGCCGCCGCGCCCCGTCGGCGTCGACGCGCATCTCGATCCGCACTTCGCGCCTGTCGCGATCAATGTGGGCGCGACTCAGCGAAGACGTCACCTCGGTCAGATGATGGATCTGCAAGGCGTGGAATGCGCTGTTGCGCCATGCCTCTTCCTCATCCCGATTCGATACGAACAGCGCCGAGCAGAGCACCTTCGCCGAAGATGCGAGGAGCAGGTGAACGGGGACGATGCCGTCGTTGCTGCCCGGTGCATCGGGATGCATCGGCGTCAACCCTTGCCCCGCCCATGGGAAGTTCCGTTTCGTGCGAGATCGCGGACGGCGCCGGCATCGGGCGCGAAGCCCAGGCCCGGTGTATTCGGCATCGTGAGATACCCGTCGTCGGGCTCCGGCAGGCGACCGAAGATCTGTCGGCACAGCAGCACCGCCGGATAGTGGTACTCCACCAGTCCGCCATGTGCGATGCCGGCATGCAGATGCATGTTGTGGAAGGGCCAGGCGCCTCCATTGGCGATCGGAACATTGAACGCGGCCGCCATTCCCGCCACGCGCACGCACTCGGTGAATCCGCCGCTGATCGCAACGTTCGGCTGCAGCACGTCGACCGCATCGTTCACGAGCAGGTCGCGGAATCGGAAGGACTGCCCCTCGTTCTGCCCCGCGGCAAGAGGCAACGGCGCCTGACGCCGCAGGTCGGCCATCCGGCGGACATCATTCTGCGTGATGGGTTCCTCGAAGAAGCCGATCCGCGCCGACTCGACTTCGCGAGCGAGGCGAAGTGCATGGTAGGGATCGAGGCTGCAGTTCGCGTCGATGAACAACTCGACGTCGGGCCCGACGGCTTCGCGTACCGCGAATATCCGCCGCACGTCCTCGGCAATGACCTCGGCCTGCGGGCGCGGCGCATCGCGGCGCTGAAGCGCTTCGGCCCCGACCGTCATCTTCAACCGTTTGTGGCCTTTCCCCACCCACTCGCGTGCAGCGGCAACGAGCGCCTCGCGATCGAGAAAGGCGAAGCCGAAGGTCGTGTAGACCGGCACGCGCTCGCGCGCGCCCCCGAGCAGCCGCCAGACCGGTTGTCCGAATGTCTTGCCCTTGATGTCCCACAGCGCGATGTCGATGGCGGAGATCGCATGCGACGCATAGCCCGTCTGCCCTCTCGGCGTGAGCAGCCAGTAGAGCTTGTTCCAGATGCGCTCGTGTGCGAGTGCATCTTCGCCGATCAGAGCGGGCTCGACGATCTCGTCGATGACCTCCGCGATCACCTCCTCCTCGGTGATGCCGGTGAATCCGTGCCCGATCATTCCGTCCGCGGTTTCGATTTCCGTGAGACACACCGAGAGGCTGGTGTCGCGCGCAGCGCCACCGGCCTCGATACGGATCGGAACGAGAAGCGGCGTCGCGCTCACGCGCACGATCTTCGTTCCGGAGGATGGCGTTTCGGCGGCGACTCGTTGAGCAGTCATCGGGATTCCGGTCTCGGCTCAGGGGGCGGGATTCGTGTTCTCGTGGGCGGTCGACGGCCGGGTCCGCGACGTCGACGGATGCCGCCGACGCGACACGGTCGAAGTCAGGTCGGCGAGCCGCTCGCTATCCCAGGCGAGATGGGCACGCATCGCCTCGAATGCGCGTTCGCCGTCCCCGGCGACGATCGCCTGCACGATGTCGTCATGCTCGACATGTGCGGCGGCGATCCGCCGCGTCATTCGAACCAGATAACAGCGGTACGGATGCAGCCGCAAACGGAGATTGCGCGCCTGCGCCGCAAGATAGCGGTTGCGGCTTCCCGCGAAGATCGCCAGATGCAGCTTCCAGTTCGCCTCGTTGAAGCGGCCGGCATCACCGTTCCTGACGACTTCCTGCGCGTCCTGCTGGATGCGCAGCAACTCATCGCATTGCGCATCGGTCATCCGACGCGCGGCCAGCCGCGCAAGCTGCGCCTCGAAGAAGCTCATGGTCTCGATCATGTCGATCAGTGCCTCGAGTTCGATCGACGCGATGTAGGCCGGTTGACGCGGACGCATTGAAACGAGGCCGAGCGTAGACAACTGCAGGAGCGCCTCGCGGACCGGGGTGCGCGAAACGTTGTAGCGCGCCGCCAGCGCGCGTTCCTCGAGGCGGTCGCCGGGAACGAGCCGCCCGGCCAGGATGTCTTCCTCGATTCCGAGACGCAGGCGTTCACCGAGTCCGGTGCCCCGGTCGGAAGCACTGGCCGGCCAAACGTCGTGGTTCTCGCGCAGGGCTGACTTCGATGCACCCTCGACCGCTGCAGGAAGCGAAGTAGTGCGAGGGGCGGAGTCGGAGTGTTGCATCGGCATGCGTCTCATACTATCGTAGCGGTATACCAGGTAGCAACATCTGGTACACAAGAAGGCAGCCCGCCGAACCGGAGCCGCCATCCGCTGAACCGACCGTCTGCCGAGCTTCGCGGACCAGGCGAACCGGCCAAGGAGGAGACATGGACCGCCGAACTGTCATCAAGCGAGCGGGGCTCGCGGGCATCCTCGCAACAGGCACGGCACCCGCCGTCCACGCGCAATCGTCCGTTCGCTGGCGGCTCGCCCACAGTTTTCCGAAGTCGCTCGATACCGTCTACGGAAGCGCCGAGGCCTTTGCGAAGATGGTCGGCCAGATGTCCGGCGGGAAGTTCACGATTTCAGTGCATGCCCCGGGAGAGATCGTGCCGGCGTTCGGTGTACTCGACGCCGTCCAGAACGGCACCGTGGAGTGCTCGCATACCGCGTCAAACTTCTTCGCCGGCAAAGACGAGACCTTCGCGTTCAATGGCATTCCGTTCAGCCTGAACTCCCGCCAGATGATCGCCTGGCAGTTCGACGGCAACGGACTGAAGCTGATGCGCGAGTTCTATCGGAACTACGACATCATCAATTTCCCGATGGGCAACACCGGGGCGCAGATGGGAGGCTGGTACCGCAACGAGGTCAAGAGCCTCGCCGACATGAAGGGCCTGAAGCTGCGCGTCTCGGGCCTGCTCTCCGGGAAGGTCTACGAACGGCTCGGTGTCGTTCCCCAGAGCATCCCCGGCGGCGAGATCTACCAGTCGCTCGAGAAAGGGACGATCGACGCGGTCGAGTTCTCGGGCCCCTTCGACGACGAGAAGCTTGGCTTCTACAAGGTCGCACCCCACTACTACTACCCCGGCTGGCACGACGGCAGCCCGCAGATCGATCTGTTCGTCGGGACGAAGGCGTGGGAAGCGCTCCCCCCCGAGTATCGCTCGATCGTCGAAGCCGCCGCGTCGCACACGCACCTTCTCGTCCAGGCGAAGTACGACGCGCGGAATCCGCCGGCCTTGCGCAAGCTCGTCGCATCCGGTGCCATCCTGCACCGCTTCCCGAAGGATGTGATCACCGCGGGATACAAGGAGGCGATGGCGATGTACCACGACATCGCCGCACGCAACCCCCGATTCAAGAAGGTCTGGGACGACTACTCCGCGTTCCGGGACGACCAGAACCTCTGGTTCAGCTTCGCCGAGGCGAGCCTGGACGAGTTCAACCAGACACAGCAGCGCTGACGCACAGCCCCGGCAATGGGCGCCCTGCTCGTTCTGTCGCGAGGTATCGACGCGATGAACCGGCGTATCGCACACGCGGTGCGCTGGCTCATCCTGCTGACCGTCCTGATAAGCGCCGGCAACGCAATCGTCCGCAAGGGCTTCCGCATCAGCTCGAATGCGCTCCTCGAGGTGCAGTGGTATCTGTTTGCGGTCGTGTTCCTGCTCTGCGCGGGATATGTCTTCCTGCGCAACGCGCACGTCCGAGTCGACTTCGTCTCGTCACGGCTGTCGGCCCGCGGACGCGCCTGGGTCGACGTAACCGGAATCGTCGTCTTCCTCGTCCCGTTCTGCCTGCTGCTGATCCTCGATTCCTGGCCCCTCGTGGTCGACGCATGGCGAAGCGGAGAGACGTCGCCGAACGCCGGCGGCCTCGTGCGATGGCCCGTCTACCTGCTGGTTCCGGCGGGCATGTCGCTCCTGCTGCTGCAGGCCGTCTCCGAGTTGATCAAGCGGCTCGCCTTCCTGCACGGTGCCATCCCTGATCCCGTTCCGATTGGAAACATGCAGGCCGACGACGCCGAACCGGCGTCCGCCGATTGACGCTGCGGGAATGCATGAACGCCGACGTACCGGATCGATCGCATGCAATGGGCTGCGAATAATTTCGTTCCGCTGCTGTTCGCCGGCCTGCTCGGCTTCCTGCTCAGCGGATTCCCCGTCGCCTTCGCACTGGCCGCTGCCGGCCTGAGCTTCGGGCTGCTCGGGATCGCGCTGGATCTCTTCCCACCGGTGCTTTTCCAGGCGTTGCCGCTGCGCGTCTTCGGCATCATGCAGAACGACACCTTGCTCGCGGTCCCGTTCTTCACTTTCATGGGGATCGTCCTCGAGCGCAGCGGAATCGCCGAGGATCTTCTCGAGACCGCCGGACAGGTGTTCGGACCGCTACGCGGCGGCGTGGCCCTTTCGGTGATCGCCGTCGGGGCACTGCTCGCGGCCACCACCGGGGTGGTATCGGCAGCGGTGATGTCGATGGGACTGATCTCGCTTCCCGTGATGCTGCGGTACCAGTACAACCGCGGCATAGCCACCGGCGTGATCATGGCATCGGGCGTGCTCGCGCAGGCGATCCCGCCGTCGGTCGTGCTGATCGTCCTCGCCGATCAACTCGGCCGCTCCGTCGGCGACATGTACGCCGGTGCGATGGTGCCGGGGCTCCTGCTCGTCTGCGTGTACGCGATCTTCATCGTCGGGCTCGCCTTCGTTCGACCGGCCTGGGTGCCTGCGCTGCCGCCAGAAGCGCGCAACTTCCGGGAGGCGAACGGTTCGACCGGCCATCGATCCCTGCTGGTTCTCTCGCTGATCTCCGCGGTCGCGGCGCTCGGCTGGAGCCGCGTGCACGAGTCGGTGCTCGGCGGCAACGGGGGACAAGGCGAGGTTCTCGTGCTTTCGATTTCGGCCGGTGCGGCAACGGCGCTGCTGCTCGCATCGATCGATCGCTTCCTGCCCCGGCCGGTGTTGTCACGGCTCGCCGTCCGCGTGACGCTGATGCTGATCCCGCCCCTGATCCTGATCTTTCTGGTGCTCGGCACGATCTTCCTCGGCGTGGCCACACCGACCGAAGGCGGCGCGATGGGCGCAGTCGGTGCGCTGGTTCTCGCCGTCGTGCGCCGTCGGCTCGACTTCCCGCTTCTGCGACAGGCGGTCGACTACACGGCGCAGCTCACCTGCTTCGTTGTCTTCATCCTGATCGGAGCGACCGTCTTCAGTTTCGCGTTCAACGCTGCCGACGGTCACATCTGGGTCGAGCATCTGTTCAACCGACTGCCGGGCGGCGAGACTGGTTTTCTCGTCGCGGTGATGGCACTCGTGTTCGTGCTCGGCTGCTTCCTCGATTTCTTCGAGATCGCGTTCATCGTGATACCGATCCTCGCGCCCGTCGCCGACAAGATGGGTATCGACCTGATCTGGTTCGGCGTGCTGATCGCAATGAATCTGCAGACCTCGTACCTCACCCCTCCCTTCGGCTTTGCACTCTTCTTCCTCCGGAGCGTCGCGCCGCAGTCCGACTACATCGACCGCGTCACGCAGCGTGCGATCCGCAAGGTCACGACGCCGCAGATCTACTCCGGCTCGATCGCATTCGTGCTGCTGCAGTTGCTGATGGTCGGCGTGCTGCTCGTGCGGCCGGATCTCGTTACGGGGCAACTCGACTCGGGGCCGAAGATCGACGCGCGCAGCGTAGAGATCGAGGTCGAACGCGGTGGATACGGAACTCGCGACGATGATCCGATGAAACGTTTCGGTCGGTGAAGAGCGGGGGCCGCTTGCGCAATTCTCGTGACGATCTGTTCCCCGATCAGCGCGGCTGGCAATGGGCGGATCCGACACAACTCCGCCTGGATCCGGCGGCGCTGGATGCCGCCGTCGCGTTCGCAGTCGCCAACGATTCCGACTGGCCGCAGAGCCTCTTCCTGCCCGACGGCAGATACGTGGGCAACGCATATGCCGCAGATGCACCGCCGCACGACTGCCCGATCGGGATCGTCCGGCCGCGGGGGCCTGCCGCCGGCCTCGTCGTCCGCAGCGGTCGGGCCGTTGCCTCGTGGGGCGACATCGACCGACCGGATACGTCGTTTTCCGTCGCCAAGAGCTATCTCGCGCTGCTGCTCGGGGTTGCGCTCGACGACGGCCTCATCCGGGCGGTCGACGATCCGGTGCGCCGCTACATGCCTGCCGACGACGATGGTTTTACCGACCCGCACAACGCGGGCATCACATGGCGACAGCTTCTGCGGCAGACGAGCGAATGGCAGGGAACGCTTTGGGGAATCCCGGATTCGGTCGATCGCAACCGTCGTTGGGGCCCCGGCGACGAGCAGCCCGCTTCCGACGGCGAACGCGCGGCCGAGGCCCCCGGATCACGCTGGGAATACAACGACGTCCGTGTCAACCGCCTCGCCCTGGCACTGCTGCGAGTCTTCCGGAAACCCTTGCCTGACGTATTGCACGACAGGATCATGGATCCGATCGGAGCGTCCTCTACGTGGCGCTGGGAGGGCTACCGTAACTCGATTGTCGAGATCGACGGCACGGGGATGGTTTCGGTATGCGGCGGCAGCCACTGGGGCGGCGGGCTCTTCATGTCGACGAGCGATCACGCCCGAACGGGATGGCTCGTCGCAAATGGAGGCGCATGGCGTGACCATCGAATCGTGTCCGCCGACTGGATCGACGCGTTGGGAGAACCGGGCGAGGCTCATCCCCAGTACGGCCACCTGTGGTGGACGAACCGGGGGAGCGGGCTGTTCCCATTCGCGCCCGAAAGCAGCATATTCGCGCTCGGCGGGGGGAATCACCTCATCTGGGTGGATCGGGAACTCGAACTCGTCGTCGTCTCGCGTTGGATTCGCGCGGAACAATGCGACGGCTTGATCGAGCGAATCGTCGCGAGCATTGCTGCGTGACTCGGGCGCTTCGAACCCGGGCCTGGTGCCGGCTGCCCGACTCGAACGGGCGACCTACCGCTTACAAGGCGCCACGTCCATCTCAGACCTATCCGACCGAGAACGCCAACCAGAGCGGATCTCCGTCAATTCACTCGGGGCGTCGAGAGTCTCGAAGTCGGATCGGGAGCCACTTTGGGAACCAATCCATCCCTCACCCGTCGATTCATGCATTGGGCTTAGGCCGAGGGCGCAATCGACCCCAGTCGATCGCTCGGTACACGATACCCGCATGGGACACGACGAGATCAACGAACGTTGCGCGCGCGAGCTGTTGGCGTTGCTCGGCGAGCACAGCAAGATGCCTACCGAACCGCTCTCACGCAGCGCTGTGCCACGCGAGCCGGCGCACGTCGACGCTTGCCACGGAGAAACACACCGCGGCCCGCGAGGCTCTGGGGCGCCCAAGTCGCGCGACTAAAAGCGCGCTTCGTACCTGCTCGATATGCGAACTAGCGCGGCGCCGTATTCGGCGTTCGTTCTCGCCGCGTCAACCCAAGAAAACGAGAAAGGCGGCATGTTCGTCGCGATGAATCGAAGCACGACGACTTCGTCGTACACCGGCACGACGCGGTTCATGATGTGTTCAATCGCTGCCTGAGCTTCGGCTATGGGATGAGGATAGTTCCTGCCGTTAGTAACAAAGACCCGTTCTCCCTCGAAGCTCTGGTACACGGGCGCGAAGTTCACACCCACGAGCGCCACCGTTATCGGCGAGCCGCCGTGAACCTTGAACTGGGTTGCTTGATTGATCAGGTCTGTGCAGACCCGGTCAATCTGTTTGATCATGGCCTTAGCCAGAATTTTTGTCTCGGCGCCGACCTCGACGTCCGCGACCTCGCCGAACTTGACGATGTGCGTGCTTACAGCGAACGGCGTATCACCCGGAATCAACTTCCCGAACGTCCCGTCTCCGCGTCGTTGGCGGCGGCCGACAGGCGTGTTCCTGCGATTTAGAACGCTCGTCGGCGTGTCGACGGCCTTAACGAGCTTAGGCGAACGAGCAAGACTGTAAAGGTCGTCGACGAGAAACGAAGCGACGTGGTCGCCGCGTGAAGAATCTCGATGTCGGTAGGTAGTGTTCTGAAAAAGACCTTCGAAAGCGTCGAGAACCTTGTATGTCACGTCTGGCTCGTATCGATCGAGAGAAGCGCATGCGTTGCGCCGACTGCTCGACCCTTCGCAATAGCCGCACGGAGACCTTCGATCCCACTCTCAAAGTAAGTCGGATCGATTTCATTTGAGATTGAGTTGCGCCCGGCGCGAAGGGCGCCTATTGCGGTGCTCATCGTTCCGGCGAACGGATCGAGAACGGTGTCGCCGGCGAATGAAAACATGCGAATTAGACGTTCGGCCAATGCCGGCGGATACGGCGCGGGGTGCCCCTTTCGCGTCGACGCCCCCTTAATGTCCGTCCACGTCGGACGCCACCAAGACTGCATCTCGTCCTTTGTGAGCATCGAAAGCGCCTTCTGCAAGACATTCGGCTTTCGATACTCACCGCCCTTTCTCAAGAATAGGACGAACTCGATATCGTTCTTGACTACTGCGCCGGGCTGGTACGGCTTGCCGTAAAAACCCGCCCCGTTCCCTGTCGCCTCGGTGACGCCGTTCGCGATCTTGTACCAATAGATCGGCGACAGACAGTCAAGCCCGACGCTTCGGGCGCGTACCTGAATGTCAGCGTGCAACGGCATGACGAAATGGCGACCCGCCTTTCGTCGAGATAAGCAGACGTCGCCGACGACACAGCAAATTCGGCCACCCGGCACCAACACGCGAGCGCACTCCGCCCATGCTTTGTCGAGTTCGCCCAGGAACGTCTCGTAATCATCGATGTGGCCCATCTGGCCCGGATGGTCTCGATAGCCCTTTAGCGTCCAGTAGGGCGGCGACGTGACGACGAGGTGCACGGAGGCATCGGGAATCCACGAGAGGTCCCGAGCGTCGCCGAGATGCGCTCTGTGATGCGTCGTATCGAACGGCGACGGCCACGGCATTGTTCGAAGAAGCGCGTTGGCCTCTCGCAGCTTCTTCAACGCGCTCGGCGTGTTGTCAGCCGACGGCAGGTCTGCTAGGAACGAGTACGAATCGAGCGGTTCACGACGCATCGCGCTGGCCCTTCTCGGGCGGACTTTGAGCTACCGGCGCCCGATTATGCTCAATTTCGCCCCCTTAGGCGACCCGGCCGACCCGCTCAGCCCGCGCTCGACGCGATCCGCTCAAGCTCAGCATCGCTCAGGTGATACACGCTCTCGGTTCGGATCGACCCGCCCGCCGGTCCCGAGTGCTCGCGCCGATTCGTGAACACGCCGCCAACTTCCTTCGCCGCCTGTTCGAGCGCGGCGGCCGCGAGCGCGACGTTCCCTCGCGTGGACGCCTGTTCGTACAGCCGTTGCAGCGCCCGCAGTCGGAACGACTGATTCGCGATCGGAACCGATGCCGCGTCGCGCAGGAACGCTTCGCGCGTCGCGAAGAACAGGTCCGACCAGCGCTTGGCAAGCTCGCGTCCGGCGACCTTCTCAGGGTCGTAGCATTGGACCTGCTGACGCGTGACGACGACGTCGAATTCATCCTTTACGGCAGCGACGACCTGCGCAGGCGGGTCGTAGCATGCGAGCGCTTGCACGATGCGCGTCTTGATCGAGTCGTCGAGCCTTGCCATTTCCTCGAATCGTATCGGACCGGTACAGGTTGCGGGGCTGCGCCGCGCTCCCTCAGGCGACCGCGTCCGGCGGCAAGTCGGGATACCAATCGAATTCCGGGTCGATCGGCTTTCCGTCGTCGAGCGCCTGCCGCAGCACGCGAACGTAAAACGAATCGTCGACGCCGAACGGAAACGGCGGGTTGCCGAACCGCTCGCCGTATTCGACGACGACCTTAATCAGGTCTTCGTCCGTCATCGTTTCGCCCTCCCTCGTGGTCGGCGTAGGTGCCCGCCGCGCGGCTTGAGATCGCCGCCGCGGGCTGTCGCGGTTGCTTTGCATGACGCGGGCGACTCACGACTAAGGCCCGCCCGGCCGCCCGAACAGGATCGGCCGGTCCTCCTCCCCTATCGGGCGCCTCGGGCGCCGCGCGCCGCCTCCCGTCCGATGTACCGCGAGCCGACGGCCGCGGCAAGGCCGACGGTCGCCTTTCGCGCTCGATGCGCCGCTCGCGTCACGCGCACGCGCCCGTCCCGACGGCCGTGAGATACGCACGCACCCTGCGCCGGATCGCGCCGCGCTCGCGCTGGTCAATCACTCCATCGCCTGCGCGGCGCGGGCGACCGCGGCTTCGGCCTCCTGCGCATCGATGACGAAGGCTCTCTGCATCGCGGCTTGCTGGTCGCCGCGATCGGATGCGATACCGAAGAACGGAAGATCGCGGACAACGGATGCATGCGTGAGGTACGCGGAGCACCGCGCGCCGCGTCGCACGATCGCATTACCGAGCGCCTTCGCACGCCCGAACGCCCGGCCGAGCCGCTCGATCGCCTCGCAATGCGCGCGATCCGCGGAGACCAGTTCCGCATTCAGCCATGCGACTTCCGCTTCGCGCAGCGCTTCCGCCGCCGCGTCGCGTTCGGCCTTCGCCGCTTCGAGCCTTCGCGCCACGCCCACGGCTGCCGCCTCGCTGCGCCGCGCGTCGTCGCTCGCTCGATCCGCCGCTCGCTGCGCAGCGTCGAGCCGCGCATACGCCTGCGCGAGATCGGCTTCGGTCGCGTCGCCGAGCGCGTGCGCGCCGGCCGTGTCTTCGTATGCTCGGCGGGCCGCCGCGAGCGCGTCAACGATTGCGCTCGTGTCCGGCGCCGGCGCCTGCTCAGCACTCGCCTCGATCCGCTCGACTTCGACCGTCGCGCGATCATGGCGGGACTTCGCGGCGCGAAGCTTGGCGACCTGCGGTTTCAGGGACGTTTTCATTCTCATTGCTCCGATTTGGACTACAGGGATCGACCCGACCGCGCTAGATCGACGCAGGCGCGCTTTTCGGCATCGGGGTAAGGGGTTGGCACCCTCGCGCGCCTGTCTGCACGCTGTAGGGCCGATTTCGCGGCGGCAGCGTTCATCGTTGTCGCGCCGCCGGCAACGCGGCACGGGGTCGATGCTCGTTCCGTCGCAGGCGTCGCCCGCGCCATTCGAGGAAATCTTCGGACGCCCGGTTGTACCCGTGCCAATAGCCGATCGTGAACGCTTCCGACGGCGTCGCGTCGTCGACGAACAGCGGCGGCCTCGCAAGAACGTCGAGAACGGTTTCCCATACGTCGGGATGCGTGCGGTAGCGCTGCACGATGGTCCGTGCTTGCTCGGGCGTCATGCGTCCGCCGCGTAGGTGCTCGACGAGCCGATCGAGCACGTGCACGGGGGGCGCCCGAAATCGGCCGCGTGCGTTCATTTCGCCGCCTCGCACCATTCGAGCAACTGCGCCCATTCCTCGTGCGGGTGCGCGTGATACCGCAACCGCACCAAGTCGGCGTCTTCCTCATCGATCACGCCGCGAGCAAGCAAGGCGAAGACGCGCATCTCGATCGCATAGGGATTCGCGTCCGGGTTGTTCGTGCAGCCCGAGGCCAGGTTGCGTACGTCGGTCGTGAGAAGGGGCGAAACGGGCGAACGGGGCGAAAAGCCGCTACTGGCGCGGTTTTCGCGTTCGCCCCTCGGGGGCGAATTCGCCCCTGCACCGGGCGAAATGACGTCGTCGATGATGCTCCGCAGTGCACTCATGTCTCGTTTCATCGGAGAGCGATCCAGTCCGAGCCGTCGCGGCCGGCAAGGTCGTACTGTTCGAGCGTCGTTAGCGCCGTATCGCGAAGATCGCGCGACCGAAGCGGCTTCGGACCGATCTTCAACATCGCAACCTCGGACGCCTGCGCACCGCGTTGCTTGAGCAGCCACGCGTACAGCCGCAGCGCGTTGGCCCCGGCCTGCGCCTTCTCTCGGTCGCCGAAGATCGATCGCCACGTTTCGAGCGAATAGACGACGATTTCCACGGCTCGCGCTGCGTGCTCAATGTCGACCACGTCGCGGCCGTCGAAGACGGCAAGTACCCCGGCCACGCGGAAGACCTGCTCGGTTGCTCGGAGCGCGAAGGGCCGCACGTCGACGAGCGTTCGGCCTTCCCGTTTCGCTTCGACCTCCATGCGTTCGAAGAACCGACCAGCGAGATCGTTCGCGCGGTCGTCGAATTCGATCACCGGTAGCCCGGAGCAGTCGTCGCCTTGCGGCTGCAGCAGTTCGGTGCAGCGCTGCCAATACCGGCGGATCCGCGGATCGCGATCCGGATGAAAGGGTTCGGCTCGACGCGGCGGCAACGGGGCGGGCCACGCACAGAGGAATCGCGGCCAGAAGCCGATGTTCGAAAGCACCGCGTCGTGCAGCGCTGCTCGCGCGGCATCGGGTTGAACAAGCCAGTGAATCGAAAGGCGCCGGTCATAGAGTTGCAGACGCCCGGTCATCGATCTCGACACCGACACTTCGCCCGTGTCCCATAACGCGTTGAAGCCGGCGGCCGTCTTAATCTTGTGTTCGGGGCTCATTCCGTAACCCGCAGTCACGGCGCCGGCTTCACTCGTGAACGCGCCTTGCGACGGTCGGCCCTTCGCGAAGTCCCGGCGAATTCCTTCGATCGTCGGGTCGCGCATCAGGATGTACGGATCGGGCGGCAGGCTTGGCGCCGGGTCGCTTTTCGTACGCGGCGCGCCGAGCATCGTGTCGACGAGTTCGGCGTGTTCGCGCGTGCGTTCACGCTGCCAGCGTTCGATTGGCGCCGTTGCGACGCCGTCCGCTGTCGATTTGCCTTCGCCCGAACCCGCGACCGTGAGTGCGAACAGACTGAGCGGCTTCACGCCCGCAAGCGTTCGTACGTCGGCGCGTGACTGACAGAGCAGCGCCGCCGCAGCAAGCAAGCTCTGTCCGACCATCGCGGGATCGACCTGCCCGCGCTCGGCAATCGCCGCGCACGCCTCGCCCATCGTCACGCCGAGCGCTCGCACCGGGTACGCGGATACCTCCGGCAGAGCCGCGCCATCGAAGCGCGTGCGCGCGGCATCGAGCAATTCGAGTTGCGTTTTCTCGTCGAGAATTCGCCCCTGTTCGCCCGCCCGGGGCGAAGCGGAAATCGCTGACTGGCGCGGCTTTTCGCCCCTTTCGCCCCTTTCGCCCGTGCTCAGACCGGGAAACGCAACGCCGAGTCGCTTTCGTAGCTCGTTGCGTTCGCCGGGTTGCAGCGTCGCTAGTACCGCATGGAAGTCAGCGGGGTCGTCGCGCGCTAGGTCCGCGAAGAATCCGAGAACGGCGCCCTCGTACAGGATCGCCTTGACGCCCGTTCGATCCGCATCGACGATCGCTTCGCGAACAAGTTCGCTCGCGCTTGGGCAACCCGCTTTCGCTTCTGCCGTCAGCATCGCGCTACCCATGCCGGTAGCGAAGGCGATCGAGCCGCGAGAGCAGCATTTTCGATCGACATGCCGGCCGCCTCAGCGGGCTTGCTTGCTTTCGACCCAAGCGAGAAGCTCGGTACGGCGGAACCCAATGGCGCGGGCGCCGAGCCGGACCGGCTTCGGAAAGGTTGGATCGTTACGTCGGATCAACCACAGTTTCGTAAGACCGACGCCGAGGAAGTCCGCGGACTGTGCCGTGCGCAGCACTTCGGCGCGATCGTTGATTGCGACCAACTGGCGCGTATTACGGGTAGGGGGCGCGCACTGCTCGTCGCGCGCTGCGGGCTGCTGCATTCGAGGCTCCTATCGGTTGCACGAACCAGACCGGAGCCCCGCGAGCGGGCGCGAAAGGCGCACACCGAAAATCGGTAGCTCAGTTCACCGATTTTCGGTATGCTTCCGCGGCATCTACCCAAGCTTTCCACGGCTGGTGGGCCTCTGCCTTCCGGTCTCGCGGCCCGAATCTCTTGCAGGAGATTCGGGCCGCACCTTTTCTGCGAGCGGTTTTATTGCTCGCCGAACGTGCGCAACGTTACCCGCATTCGTTCAGCGTGTGGGCACGGAAAATCCTTGGCGCGCGCGTTGTCGCGAGTTGTTGTTGCATGCAACGACTTGTTGCATCTGCCGCGTTTTCGGCCCGTGCGATTCGTGCAACACGTCTCGATCACGCGCGAGCGGCTAGGCGCGTATCGCGATCACTTCCGCGCCGCCCGCGCGCAGCGCGGCGACGTGTGCACCGACCTTGTCCCACGCTTCGATCATTTCCGGCCGATGGTCGTGCCCGTCGTAGATGCGCGCGAGCATGTTCGGGTCGAGATGGCCCAAGCAACGCTCGGCGATGTGCGGCGCGATGCCGAGCCGCGCCATCATCGTCCGCGTCGTGCGCCTCAGATCATGCGGGCGCAGCTTGATCCCGCCGGCTTCGACGACGCGGTCAGCGATCCGCGCGAGCGCTCGAGCAACGGCCATCGTTGACAACGCTTCGCCCTTGTTGGTCAGGATGAAGTCTTGGCCCTTCCCTTGCCGCGGCAACGCGCGCGCTCGATCAAGCACGGCGAGCGCCTGCTCGGATAGGTAAACCTCGAACGGGCGATCGGTCTTTGTTCGCTCAGGCGACAGAATCAAGCGGTCGCCCTTGATCTCGCACCAGCGAGCGAGCCGGACTTCCGTCGGGCGTGCGCCGGTCAGCAATTGAAGTTCGATCGCCAAGCGAACCGGCTCCGAAACGTCGGACGCCGAAAGCACATGAAACAACGCTCGCAGTTGCTTGTCGTTCGCGGCGACGACGTCCTCCGGCGAGCGCGGCGGACGGTAAGGCTTCGGGTTCGCAATCCCGGCCATCGGATCACCGGATAGGAAACCTCGCTCGATCGCGAAACGCACGAGCGCCCGCAAGGTTCGGTACACCTGAGCGGCCATGCCCGGCGCACGCCGTCGGCGCGCGGAGTCGATGCAGGCTTGCAGCGCATCGCGTTGAAGCTTCGCCACCTTCGCATCGCCGATCCGGCCGCGGACGTCCGAATCGAAGTTCTGCTTGTGAATCTCGATGGTCCGTTCGCGCACGGGCTTTCCGCCCTTGCGTCGCGAGCCTAGTCGGCGATCTTCGACGAAGGCATCGAACAGTTCGGCGACGGTCGGATCGGATTTCCGGCCCTGCCGCTTGAATCGTTCCTCGATGACCGGATGATCGGCCTCGCCGATGCGTGCGAGCCCGGCGCCGCCTTGTAGTTCGGCCGCCTTGCTGCTCGCATCCGCCAAGCCGAACCGATCGGAATAGGCGCCGAGCGTCAGGTATTTGCGCGATCCGCCGACCATCGCCCGGTACTCGAACGTGCGTGAAACCCCGCGCGCGCCGGCCCGCAAGCGCAGGTAGACCCCTTTCCCGATCGCGATGCGCCGCTCGGTCTTGCCGCGCGGAAGCCTTTGTGCCTTTAGCTTCGCGTCCGTCCACTCCCTCGGCCTGTCGCTGCCC
>CALCZN010000404.1:0-26076 GCA_937903095.1 uncultured Burkholderiales bacterium | reverse complement strand
GGGCATCCGGCTCGGCGATCGCGACGATCTCGACGAGGTGATGCGGGTGTTCCGCGAGCATCGGGGCGTGTCGGCGATCGTCTACGACCAGATCTGCGCGACCGAGAAGCGGCGGCTGCGCAGGCGCGGCGCCCGTTTCGCCGACGAGCCGGTGGTGACGATCCACGAGCGCATCTGCGACGGATGCGGCGACTGCTCGGTGCAATCGCACTGCAGCGCCGTGCGTCAGGTCGATACGATCTTCGGATCGAAGCGGCGCATCGACGAATCGTCGTGCAACACCGACCTGTCGTGCATGGACGGCTACTGCCCGAGCTTCGTCACGATCGAGAACGCCGAGGCGGCTTCGCGCGCGCGCGCCGTGCCGCTGCCGCGCGCGCTGCTCGATGCATTGCCCGAGCCGCGGCGCGCGGCGTGCAGCCCCGGGCGTCCGTTCGGCATCGTGCTGGCCGGGGTGGGCGGATCGGGGCTCGTCACCGCCGGATCGGTGCTCGCGTCGGCGGCGCTGCACGAAGGCCTCGCCGTCACGCAGCTCGACAACACCGGGCTGGCGCGCAAGGGCGGCGAGGTCACGACGCACCTGCGCATCGCCGAGGGGCAACGTATCGAAGGCGCGTCGCGGATTCCCGTCGGTGGCGCCGACCTCCTGATCGCCGGCGACCTCGCCTCGGCAGCCTCCCCCGGCGTCGTCGCGCGCCTGGCATCCGGCGCGCGAGCCGTGGTCTCGAACGAAGCGACGCCGATGCTCGAGCAGGCGCTCGATCCCGACGCGCCGCTGCCGGTCGCAGCCTGGCGCGCGCGGCTCGAACGGCGTCTCGGGTCCGAAGCGATCGCGATCGTCGACGCGCCGGCGATCGCCCGGCAGGCGCTCGGCGACACGCTGTACGCGAACATGATCGTGATCGGCGCAGCCGCGCAGCGCGGTCTGCTGCCGGTTTCCGTGGCGGCCGTCGAGCACGCGATCCGGGAGCGCGGCATCTCGGTGGAGACGAACCTCGCCGCGTTCTCCTGGGGACGCCTGGCGGCGGCGCAGCCGCAGAAGGCGGCGGCGATGCTGGAAGATCCGGCGGCGGCCGGGCGCGATCGCATCGACGAACTCGCCGATCCCGATGCGGCGGCCGCGTACTTCGCTGCCGAGCTCGAGCGTTACCAGGATCGCCGCCTCGCCGATCGCTACCGTGCGCTCGTGCACGGCGTCGTGCGCGCCGCGCAGCGTGCCGGGGGCGACGAGGCCGGACTGGCGCTCGCGGTTGCCCGCAACGCCTTCGACGCGCTCGCGATCAAGGACGAGTACGAGGTCGCGCGGCTGGCGAGCGATCCGCACTACCTGTCGCAACTGCGGCAGCGCTACGGTGCCCGCGCGCGGCCGGTGTTCCATTTCGCGCCGGCCTGGCTGCCGCGTCGCGCCACGCGCGACGGCCGTCGGCGCAAGCTGCGCTTCGGCGCGTGGATCCTGGTCGTGCTGCGCGTGCTGGCCCGCATGCGCCGGCTGCGCGGCAGCGTGCTCGACCCGTTCGCGTGGCAGTCCGAGCGCATCGCGCAGCGCCGCTTCACGCGACTGTATTGCCAAGGACTCGAGCGCATCGCGGCATCGCTCGATTCCGGGCGCGTCGCCGCGGCGCTCGAGTTCGTGCGGCTGCCGGAGGGGGTGCGGGGCTATGGCCCGGTGCGCATGCCCCGGCTGCAGACCGCGATGCAGGAGGCGCAACGGCTTCTGCAAGACTTCGAGCCGCGCTCCGCATTACCGACCCTGGAGAACGAGCGTTGAAAACCGAGCATGCCCTCGTTTTCACCTGCGAGCGCAAGGCGCGCGCACCGCTGCCCGATGCCGGGCGCCTGTGCGAGGTGCTGCGCTCGCTGCCGGCGCTCGAAGGCGATCGCGGCTTCGACCTGTTCGTGCCGCATCCCGAACACGAGCGGCTGGCGCTGTTCGGCGACGGCGAGCCGCCGTTCGTCATCGTCGAATGCCGAGGAGAGGATCCGCAGGCGCTTCGGCAATGGCTGGACGGCTCCGCTCTACGGGACGCGCTGCTGCAGGCATGCGCACCCGCTGCCGATGCGGCGGCCGAAGCGCCGCAATGGCGCGCGGGGATCTTCCGCGTCGAGCGCGAGCCGGTGCCGTCGCCGCGCGACGACGGTGCGGCGCCGCTTTCGCTGGTCGTGCATTACTACGGCCCAGTCGACGACCCGGCGCGTTTCGCCGCGTACTACGTCGCCAACCACCCGCCGATCCTCGCGCGTCTGCCGGCGGTGCGCGAGGTGCTCTGCTACGTGCCGACCGGCGCCGTGCCGCGAATGCTCCCTGTCGATGCCACGGTGATCCGCAACGAAGTGCGCTTCGATTCGATGGATGCGCTTCTCGCGTCGCTTCGCTCGCCGGTGCTCGCCGATCTGCGCGCCGATACGAAGACCTTCCCGCGTTTCGGCCGGTCGACCCACTATCCGATGCTGCGGCGCCGGCTCGTGCCCGGGGGTTGACGGCGCGGGGCGGCCGCGCAGCGTCAGGCCGTCGGGAACAGCTCGCCCTGCCGCTCGTACAGGTAGTCGTCGAGCGGAATCGGCGGGGCGACGGCAAAGCCCTGCGCGTACTCCACCCCCATCCGCGACACGACCGACAGCGTTTCGCGGTCCTCGACGCACTCGGCGCAGAGCTCGATGCCGAGCACGCTGCCGATCTCGACGACCGAGCGCACGATGGCGTGGCTCAGCGGGTCGGACAGCAGGTTCCTCACGTAGTTGTCGCCGATCTTGATCTGCCGCACCGGCAACGTCTTCAGGTAGGAGAACGACGACAGCCCGGTGCCGAAGTCGTCGAGCGAGAACGTGAACCCCTGGTCGCTGATCTGCTGCATCACCCCGAAGGCGGCCTCCATGCTCGCGATCGCCGCGGTTTCGGTGACCTCGAAGCACAGCCGGTGCGGCGCGATGCCGGCGGCGGCGGCCGTCCCCGAGACGAAGCGCGCGATGTCCTTCTCGCCGAGCGACAGCCCCGACAGATTGATGTTGACGATCATCTCCTCGTTGCCGGCGAGGAAATCGCTGAGCCGGGCGCAGGCGTTGCGGATCACCCATCGGTCGATCCCCGGCATCAGGTTGTAGCGCTCGGCCGCGGGGATGAACGCCATCGGGGGGACGACCGCGCCGTCGGGGCTGAGCAGGCGCACCAGGATCTCGATGCGCTCCGCGACCCCCGGCTTCAGCGGCAGCATGCGCTGGCGATAGAGCACCAGGCGGTCTTCCTGCAGCGCCTCGGTGATGCGCGCCACCCACTGCATTTCTCCCTTGCGCTGGAAGAGCTCCATGTCGTCGGGCTGATACACCTGCACGCGGTTGCGGCCCTTCTCCTTGGCCGCGTAGCAGGCGGCGTCGGCTTCGCTGAGGAGCTCCGCGGCGTTGATGCTCGACGGCGTGATCGGCACGACGCCGATGCTCATGCTGATCGCGAACGCCTTGTTCTCCCAGGTGAAACGGAATGCGCTCAGGCTGTTGCGCAGCTCGTCGAGGATCGCCACGCCCTTCTCCAGCGGGCAGTTGTGCAGCAATACCGCGAACTCGTCGCCTCCCAGCCGCGCGAGCACGTCTCCCTCGCGGATCTTCTTGCGCAGGAGGAAGGTGATCTGCCGCAGCATGCGATCGCCCGCCGTGTGCCCACAGGTGTCGTTGACCACCTTGAACTGGTCGAGATCGATGTAGGCGAGAACGTGATGGCCTTCGCGCGCCTTGGCGTGGTGGACGAGCTCCTGCAGCCGGCGGTCGAACTCGCGACGGTTGATCAGGCCGGTGAGGGCGTCGCGCGTGGCGTGATACGAGAGGAGATGATCGTTGTTGCGCGGCGACTCGGCGTCGTAGAACACGACGACGCAGCCGACGATGCTCGCATCGCGCGAGCGGATGGGCGCCGCGGAATCCTCGATCGCGATCCTGCGGGCGTCGCGCCGCTGCAGGACGTGCCCACTGGCAAGCCCGACCACCTGGCCTTCGCGCAGGCACACGCCGATCGGATCGACGACCGATGCATGCAGCGTCTTCTCGATGCGGAAGATCTCGTTGCCCGGCCGGCCGCGCGCCTCGAGC
Organism: uncultured Burkholderiales bacterium; assembly: GCA_937903095.1. Lineage (GTDB taxonomy): Bacteria > Pseudomonadota > Gammaproteobacteria > Burkholderiales > Burkholderiaceae_E > Zeimonas. Next base: position 22,002 of record CALCZN010000404.1, on the reverse strand, counting down.
GAGGTCCAGCCGGTGAGCTCCTCGGCGACCGGATTCAGGTACTTGACCCGGCCCTGCGCATCGGTGGTGATCACCGCGTCGCCGATCGAATGCAGCGTGACCTCGGCGAGCTCCTTCTGCAGGAACAGCGCATCGGCATTGCGCTTGACCGCTCTGAGGCTCAACGAAGCCAGGTAGCCGGCACACAGCGTGAACGCGAGGAACGCAGCCGCCGTGAGCAGCCTGCGCTCGGCGAGCGTCTCGAGCTGGGCCGTCGTGAACTTCGCGGCCGCCTCGGAGAACGCGGCGATGGTGTCGATCTGCGCTGTCGTCGTTTCGTACCAGTTCGCGGCGTCGTACGGATAGTCGCCGGTCGATGCGGCCTGCAGCATCGCCTGGACCGCGGCGTCGAAGCGCCTGCCCAGCGTCTCTTCCACGCCGAGCATCGCCGCGCGAAGATGCGGCGCCAGGCCGGGAAGCGCGGCGAGCGCGGGAAGCTCGTCGAGCGTCTGGCGAATCGTGGCGCGGGCGACGCCGATCTGTTCGAGGAAGCTCTCGCCGGCTCGCTCCTTCCCGCGTGCGCCGCCAGGATTCCGCGGATCTGCCCGGCGTGCTCGCTCAGCACCCAGGCGGTCCGCGCGAGCGACAGGTGGAGCCGGATCACGCCCGCCGGCATTTCGACGGCGCCCAGCAACTGGTCGCGCAGCCCGGCGCAGGCGAGATTGTTCGCGGTGGCGGCGCCGAGCCATTCCTGCACGGAGACGTCCGTCGTCCCCGTCCCGATGCCGCGGTAGGCCTGCGCCCGTGCGGCCTGCAATCGTTCGTGCGCCGACTTCGCCCGTTCGGTGTACGCGTCGATCAGCGGCGACTCCGAGTCGGCGGCGATGCGCTCGACCAGCGCCATCGCGCGCTGCCAGCTCGCCTCCGATTCGTCGCGCAGGCGTACGAGCTCGTCCATGTCGTCGAGCCCGTGCCGGCTTCCCATGCTCGCCGCCACGAGCCCCCGTTCGCGCGCCTGCAAGGCCGTGGCGCGAAGCAGCTCGGCGGCCGCCTCGTGCGCATCGCGCAGGCGCTCCAGCGCGGTGTCGGAGTGCAGCGCCTGCGCGATGAGCACCAGACCCACGCCGAGCGCCATCAGCGCCGCCATCGCGACGGAAACGTGGATCAGGTTGCGGAGGAAGAAGCTGCGCAAGGCAGGCGCCTCGTTCTTTTTCTTGGCGGAAGGCGTAGCGTACGCGTACGCAATAGGGTTTTCGTCGCGTACCTGCAACGCTCAGCCGCTGCGCCGTGCTCTCCGCGCCCGCAGCATCGCCAGACCCGCTGCCGCCGGCAGCAGCGCGAACAACGCGAAGCCGGTGCTGTACGAGCCGCCCGCGCGGATGATGCCGGCGAAGAGCACGGGGCCCGACATGCTCCCCGCGAAAGTGAAGAACTGCGAGGCGCCCGCCACCGTGGCGAGGTCGGCGCGCTCGCGCGCGGTGCGGGCGAGCTCGGCGAAATAGACGCCGTTCCACCCCATGCCGGTCGCCGCGCAGAAGATCGCTGCGGCGAACACCCATGCGTTCGCGGTCGTGGGGCGCAGCAGCGCGAGCGCCACGAGCGAGGCGGCCATGGCGAGGCCGAGCCAGCCGAGCAGGCGTGCGGCGTCGATCCAGCGGTCCGCCGCATGGCCGAGCGCGATTCGCGAGATGGTGCTGACCACCTGCGCGGCGGCGAGGATGCCGGCGGCCCAGGCGAGCGAATGCGAGAGCTGCAGGTTCAGCAGAGAGACGAGGAAGGTGACGAAGACGAGCTGCGTGCTGGCGAAGGCGAGCGACGTCAGGCTCAGCCGTCGCAACGCCGGATCGCGCAGCACCGACCGGAGCGCATTCAGGCCGGCGGCTGCCGGCTTCGACTCGGCGAGAGCAGCGGCCCGCGCGTCGCCGGGCGCCGCCTCCGGCGGTTCGGCGGGCCAGTCGACGCCGGGCGCCGCGTCCAGCGGCTCGGCGGACCAGTCGGCATCGGCCGCCGGACCCGGCGAGCGCCGCGCCTTCTGCAGCCGATGCACGGTGGGAAAGAGCGCCGCGCCGAGCAGCGCGCAGGCGACGGCGGCGAGCGCGATCGACCACTGCCAGCCGAGCGCCGTCAGCCCCCACGGCATCAGCAGGCCGGCGAGCGCGACGCCGAGCGGCACGCCGGTCTGCTTGATCGAGAAGAACAGCGCCCGCCGCGCGGTGGGCGAATGCCGCTCGAGCAGCGTCGTCGACGCCGGGTTGATCAGGCCGTAGCCGGTGCCGATCGCGATCGCGGCGACGACGAGCAGTCCGGTGGAACCGCCCGTCGCGGCGAAGGCGCCGAGCGCGCACGAGAACATCGCCGCCTGGCTCAGGCGCACCGCGCCGATCGACGCGACGCCGCGTCCGCTCCACAGCCCGGAGAGCATCGCCATCAGATACGCGAGGCCGACGAACAGGCCGACGCGTTCGGGCGCGAAGCCCAGTCGCGGCGCGACCGCGGGCGCGAGCACCGACGGCGCGCTCAGCACCAGGCTGGCGAGCATCTGCACGCCCAGCGTGACGAACAGCGCGAGCAGCGGCCGGGTGCGGCGGGCAGAGGGGGAAACGGAGGGCAACGGGGGCATCGTCGGTCGGCGGGGGTCGTCGGAGTCTAGCGAAGCCCATACCCTGTGGGGTATATAGTGAATTCCTGATCAGGATCAAAGGCGCGCGATCCGCGTCGGACTACGTTCCGGAAAAGCGACCGATCGTCGTCCGAGGGGAGGAGAGACAATGGACCGAATCGACAGGCCGGGGCGCCGCGCATGGATGCTCGGCGCCGCCACGCTCGGCGCCGGCGCCGCAGTGGCCGGGCACGCGCCCCGCGTTCGCGCCGAGCGCGTGAAGAGCAGCGCGCGCATCGTGATCGCCGGCAGCGGGCTCGGCGGCCTCGCGGTGGCCAACCGTCTCGCCGCTTCGCTCGACGGCGCGCGCATCACGATCGTCGACGCGAAAACCGAGCACAACTACCAGCCCGGCTACACGCTGGTTGCCACCGGCATCTGGCCGATGTCGAAGGTGCGCAGCGAGAACGCGAGCTTCGTTCCGCCCGGCGTCGACTGGGTGCAGGAGGCCGTCGCCGCCTTCGATCCGCAGGCCAACCAGCTCCAGACCATCGGCGGCCGGAAGATCGGCTACGACTATCTGATCGTCGCCACCGGCCTTCATCTCGACTATGCGCAGATCGAGGGAATGGACGTCTCCGCCATCGGCAGCAACGGGCTGGGCAGCGTCTATGCCGGCCCGCGCGAGGCGGCGGCCACCTGGACGGCGATGAACGCGTTCCGCGAGAAGGGCGGCAGCGCGATCATGACGCTGCCGTCCACGCCGCTGAAATGCGCCGGCGCGCCGCTGAAAATGACCTTCATGCTCGCCGATCGCCTCCGGCAGGCGGGCACGCGGCAACGCTCGACGATCCGTTTCCACTCGGCGCTGCCCACCGACACCGTCTTCGGCGTGAAGGCCGTCAACGACAACGTGCTCGCGCGCTGGAAGGCGCTGGGCATCGAAACCGAGTACCTGAGCAAGCTCGTGGCGGTCGATCCGGGCGCGCGCCGCGCCGTGTTCGCTTCGCCCGAAGGCGAGCGCACCGAGCTGCCCTACGACTTCCTGCACGTCGTGCCGCCGATGCGCGCGATCGACGCCGTGAAGAACAGCGACCTGGCCTGGAAGGAGGGTCCGTTCGCCGCCGGCGGATGGCTGGAGGTCGACAAGGACACGCTGCGGCACCGGCGCTTCCCGAACGTCTTCGGCATCGGCGACATCAACGGCACGCCGCGCGGCAAGACCGCCGCCACCGTCAAGAAAAGCGCGCCGATCGTCGCCGGGCACGTGGTCGACCTGATCGCCGGGCGCGAGCCCGGGCAGCGCTTCGACGGCTACACCTCGTGCCCGCTGCTCGTGCGCGAGGGCTCGGCGATGCTCATCGAGTTCGACTACGAAGGCAGGCTCACGCCCACGCTTCCGCTCGTCGACCCGCTGCAGGAGAGCTGGTTCGCCTGGGTGATGAAGACGCGGATGCTCGAGCCCGCGTACCGCGCCGTGCTGCACGGTCGCGTCTGAGGAGACTTTCATGTACGAGATCTGGCTCGCAGTGAACATCGCCTGGGAGATCGTCGTCGCACACACCGCGTGGACGGTGCCGCTCGCCATCGTCTTCGTCGGGCTGGTGGTGCACGCGCTCGCGCGACGCGGCAACTGGCGCGCGGGCTGGCGCTGGGCGTGGAAGAGCGCGCTGTTCGCCGGCGTGGCGGCGGCCATCGTGCTGCCCCCGTGGTCGGGCGCGGCATGGTCCGACCTCGCCTACGTCGTCGACTGGATTCTGCTCGTCGTTCTGGCCGCCGCTGTCGCTGCCGTCGTCGGCGCCATCGTCTGGCCGTTGGCCGCGGCGGTGCTCGCGGGCGGCGCGTCGACGCGCGGGGCATCCCTTCGCGCCATCGGCTGAGAAGAGCGCAGCTTCGGCGTCGCCTTCGGTATCTCTCTTCACCGCTTTCCTTCGCCGGCGACGAAGCTGCGATACGCTTGCCGGGTTCCGCCGCCACGAGGGGGAGTCCGGTATGCAGCGACAGGCAGTGCACGCGCAGTATTCCCTGCGCGCGCTGTGGGGTTGGGCCGTTGCGGCGCTGGGCGCGATGCTCGTGCTCGGCGGTTGCGCCTCGATCGTTCCCGGCGGCGATCGCCGGCCGCCGATCGTCTTCGTGCACGGCAACGGCGACGATGCCGCGGTGTGGATGACCACGATCTGGCGCTTCGAGTCGAACGGCTGGCCGCGCAATCGGCTGTACGCGATCGACTTCCCCTATCCGCTCGCCCGCGACGACGACACGAAGCCGCAACCCGGGCGCTCGTCGGCCGACGACCAGATGCGCTATCTGTCGCAGCAGGTCGATCGCGTGCTCGCCGAGAGCGGCTTTTCGCGCGTCGTTCTCATCGGACATTCGCGCGGCGGATACGCGATCCGCAACTACATCGAGAACGGCGGCGGCGCGAAGAAGGTCTCGCACGTGATCCTCGCCGCCACGCCGAACCACGGCGCGTGGACCGGCGATTTCCTGCCGGGCAGCGAGTTCAACGGCAGCGGTCCCTTCCTCTCGTCGCTGAACGCGCCGCGCGGCCCACGCGAGCTCGAAGTGACGCCGGGACCGAAGTGGATGACGCTGCGCTCGGACGGCAACGACAAGTACGCCCAGCCCGACGGGCGCTGGCTCGGACGCCCCGGCTTCGCCACCGGCGTCGATTCGAGCGGCCCGGCGCTGAAGGGCGCGCGCAACATCGCGCTCGGGCCGGTCGACCACCGCGAAGCGGGCTTCGGCCCGCGCGCCTTCGAGCACATGTGGCGCTTCCTCACCGGCGACTGGCCGGTGCGCGCCGCGATCGTCCCGGAGTCTTCGCCGGTGCTCGACGGCCGGATCTTCCGGCCGGAAATCAACCTGCCGATGGCCGGCGTGCGCGTCGAAGTCTACGAGGTCGCGCCGATCACCGGCGAGCGGCTCGGCGGGCCGCTGCATGCGCGCACCACCGGCGAGGACGGCCGCTGGGGGCCGATGCCGGCGCGTCCCGACGCGCCCTACGAGTTCGTCGTCGCCGCGCCGGGCTTCGCGACGATGCACCTGTACCGGTCGGCGTTTCCTCGTTCGTCATCGCTGGTGCAGATGCGCCCGGGCATGCTCGGCGATGCGCAGAAGAACGCGGGCAGCGTCGTCACGATGACGCGCCCGCGCGGCTACTTCGACCTGCAGCGCGACCGCATGAGCCTGGACGGCGCACCGCTGCCCGGCGTGCCGCCCGGCGTTCCCGGCGTGTCGAGCGCGACGCTGCTGCTGCCCCCCGGCCCGCCGCGCACGGTGATCGCCGAATTCAACGGCGAGCGCATCGCCGTGCGCACCTGGCCGGCCGCCGCGAACGAGGCGGCGGTGGCCGAGCTGCACTATTAGGAACCGCTCCGGCCGCTCCGCTACGTCTGCTCTTCTTCCTTCACCGCGCGCTGCACCGACGGACGCTGGCCTACACGTTCGCGGTACGCGACCAGGTTCCTCAGCGCCGAGATGTCGATCTTCATCGGCGCCGTCCAGCCGCTGATGACGTAGAGGTAGGCGTCGGCGACGGTGAAGCCGTCGCCCATCAGGTACTGCCTGCCGGCAAGCTGCGCGTCGACCCAGCCGAGCCGCTGCAGGATCTTCGTGCGGTTGATCTGCTTGCCTTCCTCCGGATACGAAGGATTGAACAGCGGGCTGAACTGCTTGTGCACCTCGGTGGAGACGAAGCTCAGCCACTCCATCAGCCGGTAGCGCGGCATCGTTCCGGCCGGCGGCGCGAGCCTGCGCTCCGGCGCCTGGTCGGCCACCCATTGCAGGATCACCTGCGCTTCGGTGAGCCGCTCACCGTCGTCGAGTTCGAGCAGCGGCACGTAGCCTTTCGGGTTGATCGTGTAGTAGTCGGCGCCGTCGGGCAGCTTGTGCGTCTTCGTGCTGGCGAGCACGCCTTCGAAGGGCATTCCCGCCTCGTGCAATGCGATGCGCACCGCGCGCGAGCACGCGCCGGGCGAATAGAACAGTTTCATCGGTTCACCTCCTGGGGAAAAGCGCTGCGGGCCTCGAGCAGCCGCTGCGCGAGTTCGGCGAAGCCAGCTCCCGCGCGCGACGGCGTGACCCACGCCGGCATCGCGTCGATGCGGCCGGCGAAATCCATCACGTTCGCCACGCCGACCGAGTTCGGGAAGAACGCGAACATCGGCGCGTCGTTCGGCGAGTCTCCGACGAAAACGCAGCGCGCGCGGTCGGCGACCCCGTCGACGTCGATGCCGAAGCGTTCGCGCATCATCAGGCGCGTCGTCTCGAGCTTGTCCCAGTTGCCGAACCAGCCGTTCACGTGGATCGAGCTGACCTTCGCGTGCATGCCGGCCGCGCGCATCGTCGCGACGATGCGCTCGATCGCCTCGACGGGCAGCGGCGGCACGTCCTCGCGGAAGTCGATCGCCACGTCGTAGAGCCGGCAGAACTGGTCGGAGGCGGGCGCGCAGCCGGGCACTTCGCGCAGCACGCGCGCGGCGACCTCGCGCAGGCGCGCTCCGTTCGCCGCGCGCGTCGCCTCGTCGAGGCGATGGCGCGTGCGCAGCTTGCCGGCGGCTTCGTCGCGCCACATCCAGAACGCGCCGTTCTCGCCGACCACGGCGTCCACCGGCCACATCCGGGCGATGTGGTCGCACCATCCGGCCGGCCTGCCGGTGACGGGAACCACGCGCAGGCCCGCTTCGTGCAGGCGCTCGAGCGCCTCGTATGCGCTCGCCGTGATGCGGCCCTCGGTGCTGATCGTGTCGTCGATGTCGGCGAATACGGTGTGCACGCGCGCCGCCTCGGCGAGCGGCCACTCGCGCAGCGGCCTCGGCGTCATTCCAGTTCGACCAGCACCGGCTGATGATCGGAGGCCTGCGTATCGGCATCGACGCGCAGCGCCTTCAGCCGCGGCGCGAGGTCGGCACTGGCGAAGACGTAGTCGCAGGCGTACGGCGCCGGCCACTGCTCGCGGTCGTGCACGCCGTTCGTATGCTGGTGCGCCTGCCCCGGGTGCAGCTGCTGCCAGGCGTCGATCAGCTCGGGCGTGCCGTCGCCGAAAGGCGCGCGGATGCGCGCGTGCAGCGGGTCGTCGGGGCGCAGGTTGAAGTCGCCGGTGAGGATCGTCGACACCGTGTGCGCGGCGCTGCGGAAGGGGCTGTCGGAGTCGTTGCGTTGGTGGGTCTCACGCTCGCGTTCGGGGATCTCACGCTTGCGTTCGGCGTTCTCCCGCTCGCGTTCGGCGCGCGCGTGCCCGCAAGCCTCGGCGTGCCGGGCGCGGATCGCCTCGACCTGCGCGGCGCGCTGCACGCCCGAGTAGTACTCGAGATGTGTGGTCGCCACGCGCAACGGCCCGAAGGGCGCGTCGATCGTCGCCTCGACGAGCATGCGCGGCGTGCTGCGCTTCGCCTGCGCGTCGCACGGCCACGGCAGCTGGAAACGGAGCGCCTGCAGCACGGGCAGGCGCGACAGGATGAGATTGCCGAAGGCGCGGCGCTCGCCTGGCTTCGCATCGCTGCCCTGCGCGAGAAGGTCGACGGGCGCGCCGGGTATCGGCGTGTACCCGGGCAGCAGCCGCGCGAGGATCGCGAACTGGTTCTCGCCGCGGCTGCCCGGCAGGCCCGGAAAGTTCGCCGCCACTTCCTGCAGGCACAGCACGTCGAAATCGCCGAGCGCGCGCGCGTGCTCGACGATGCGCCGCGGATCGACGCGGCCGTCGACGCCGCGACACCATTGCACGTTCCAGGTGACGATCTTCAAGGGCCCCTCAGTCGTCGGTCTCGGTTTCGAAGAACGCCTCGTATGCCTGCCCTCCATAGAAGATGCCGAGGATCAGGACCATGCGCTTCGTCTCGTTCACCGCATAGGCGATGATGGTACGGCCCTTGTGGTGCGTGATGCGAAGTCCTGGGCGCACATCCTCACGGGAGACGCCGCGGTAAGGAAACGAAGCCAGTGTCTCGCAAGTGGCAATGATGGCGTCGATGAAGCGCTCGGCGATAAGCGGCGAGCCCTGGTCCGCGATGTATCGGAACAACTTGTCCAATTGCTCGCTTGCTTCAGGCGCGAAGACAACCGAGTAGTGGTTCACTTCCCTGCCCGCGTCTTCCTTGCCGTCGATGCCAGTCTCGCCCTGACCTCATCGGCGCTCAGCACGCGCGAGGGGTCGGCCCGGGATGCGTCATAGGCCGCAGCGACATCCTCGAGAAGCCATTTTTCGACGACACGGTCTCTTGCAAGCAGGACGCGGAGACCATCTCGAATCACCTCGCTCTCGCTGGCATATTCGCCGGCGGCCACCTTCGCGCGCACCGCTTCCGCCATATCGTTCGGCAGGGTGATACTGAGTTGTCGGGTCGATCGCATTGAAGAAGACTCCGGATAATAGGATTCAATCCTATCAATTTCCGATACCGCTGTCCGATACGATTTCTCGCAGAACCTGGAGATTCCGCATGCAACCGATGAGCATCGAGGCCGGACGCGACCTCCCCGACGACTGCAACGTCGTCATCGAGGTGCCGATGTACGCGCCGGCCGTCAAGTACGAGATCGACGACGCGAGCGGCGCGCTCTTCGTCGACCGCTTCATGTCCACCGCGATGCACTACCCGTGCAATTACGGCTACGTGCCGCGCACGCTGTGCGGCGACGGCGACCCGCTCGACGTGCTCGTGCTCGCGCCGGTGCCGGTGCTGAGCGGCAGTGTCGTGCGCTGCCGGCCGGTGGCGCTGCTGCGCATGGAGGACGAGGCGGGCGAGGACGCGAAGATGCTCGCGGTGCCGGTTTCGTCCACCTGCCGCCTCTACGACGCGATGCGCACGCTCGACGACGTTCCGGCGGCGGTGCTGCAGCAGATCGAGCACTTCTTCGCGCATTACAAGGACCTCGAGCCCGGCAAGTTCGTCAAGCTGCTCGGCTGGGCGGACGTCGAGGAGGCGCGTGCCGAGGTGATGCGCAGCGTGCGCACCTTCGCCGACGGCCTCAGCGGATCCCCGCGCGCATGAACGACTGCACGAACCGACGCTGGAACAGCAGGAAGCCGACGAGCAGCGGCGCCGAGGTCATCAGCGTCGCCGCGGTGATGATCGACCAGTCGACGCCCTGGTCGGTGGACGAGAACACCTGCAGGCCCACGGTGAGCGGGCGCGTCTCCACCGAGTTGGTGACGATCAGCGGCCACAGGAAGTTGTTCCAGTGGTAGCTCACCGACACCAGCGCATAGGCGAGATAGATCGGACGCGCGAGCGGCACGTACACTTTCCACAGCACCTGCAGCGGCCCCGCGCCCTCCACGCGCGCCGCCTCGTCCAGCTCCTTCGGCACCGTCTTGAAGGTCTGGCGCAGCAGGAAGATGCCGAAGCCCGAGGCGAAGTACGGCAGCCCGATCGCGAGAATCGTGTCGAGCAGCCCGAGTGCGTTCATCGTCGCGTAGTTCTCGACGATCAGCACGTCGGGCATCACCATCAGCTGCAGCAGCACGAGGAAGAACAGCAGGTCGCGGCCGCGGAACTCGAAGCGCGCGAAGGCGTAGGCGGCGAGCGTGCCCAGCACGAGCTGCGCGGCGAGGACCATCGTCACCAGCACGAAGGTGTTCCAGAAATAGCGCGCGAAGGGCGCCGCATGCCAGGCGTCGACGAAGTTGCGCAACGTGAGCGGCGCATCGAGCGCGAAGCGCGTCGAGAACTCCGGCGGATGGAACGCCGTCCACACCGCGTAGACGAGCGGCAGGATCCACAGCAGGCCGAGCAGCCACGCCGCGACGCTCTCGAGCGCGTGCGCGAAGCGGCTGCGCGGAAAACCGGTGGCGGCGGCGTTCATCGAATGTGCCCGGTCATTGATAGTGGATCCGCCGGTCGAGCCAGCGGAACTTCACGATCGCCGTGAGGCCGAGGATCGCGAGCACGACGACGGTGAGCGCCGCCGCGTAGGCCGAATCCCAGAAGCTGAAGCCGACCTGGTAGATGTAGTACAGCAGCAGCGTGCTCGCGTTGTCGGGACCGCCGCGCGTCATCACGAACAGCTGGTCGATCATCCGCACCGAGTTGATCAGCGCGTTGATCAGCACGAAGAGCGTGGTCGGCATCAGCAGCGGAAAGAGCACGCGCCAGAAATACTGCGCGCGCGAGGCGCCTTCGAGCGCGGCGGCCTCGGCGAGCGTGGGCGACACCTGCTGCAGTGCCGCCAGGTAGAAGATCATGAAGAAGCCGGCTTCCTTCCACACCGACACGACCATGATCGCGCCGAGTGCCGTCTCGCGATCGCCCAGCCAGTTGCGGCTCGCCAGACCGAGCGCGTGCGTGACCTGCTCGAGCAGGCCGTACTGCGGCGTGTAGAAGAACAGCCAGATGTTCGCCACCGCGATCATCGGCAGCACCGTCGGCGTGAAATACGCGAGCCGCAGGAAGCCGCGGCCCGCGATCCGTCCGTTCACCCACAGCGCCATCGCGATCGCCAGCGCGATCGACGTCGGGATCGTGCCGAGCGCGAACCACAGGTTGTTCCACAGCGCCTGCCGGAACACGTCGTCGTCGAGCATCAGCTGGTAGTTCTCGAGACCGACCCAGACCGCGGGACGCGCGCCCTTGGGCGTCGAGAAGAAGCTGTGCCAGGCGGTGGCCAGCGCCGGCCAGTGCGTGAACGCGACGAGCAGGACCATCGCCGGCAGCAGCAGCAGCCAGGCGACGATCTGCGCCTGCAGGTTGCGCGGCGGCGCGAACGCCGTTTCACGCGACGCGGCGCCGGCCGCCGGGGGCGCGGCACCCGCTTCGCCTGAACCGACGGCGGCCGCCATTGGCCTGCTCCTCTATCGACGGTAGGCGCGCAGGATGCGATCGGCCTCGCGCTGCGAGTCCTTCATCGCGTCGGCCGGCGACTTCGAGCCGGTGAGCGCCGCCTGCAGCCCGTCGTTCAGCGCCTTCGTCACGCGCTGGTTCTCGTGCGTGGAAAGCTCGGCCACCGAGTATTGCAGCTGGTCGCGCGCGACGGTCGCCTGCGGCACCTCCTGCACGTATTTCTTCATCTCGTCGGTTTCCCAGGCAGCCGGCGTCACCGCGACGTAGCCGGTGGCGATGCTCCACTGCGCGGCGCGCTGCGGCTGCGTGGCCCAGCGGATGAACTTCATCGCCGCCTGCCGCTCCTCGGGCGAGGTCTTGTCGAAGACGTAGAAGTTGCCGCCGCCGGTCGGACTGCCGCGGCGCTTCTTCGCCGGCAGCATCGCCACGCCGAACGGAAACTGCGCGTTGGTGCGGATGTTCGTGAGATTGCCGGTGGTCGTCCAGACGATCGCCGCCTTGCGCTCGAAGAAGTCCTTCGGCGTCGTGCCCCATTCGATGACGCCGCCCGGCATCACTTTGTGCTTCGCCGACAGGTCCACCCAGTACTGCAGCGCCTCGATGGAGCCCGGCTTGTCGAAGTAGGTCTCGGTGCCGGCCTCGTTCATCAGGATCGTGTCGTTCGGCGTGGTGAGCCCCTGGAACAGCCAGTACGGAAAGCCCGACGACGGGATCTTCACGCCCCACGTCGAAACGTTGCCGCTCGCGTCGGTCTTCGTGAGCTTCTTCGCGTAGGAGACCAGCTCGTCCCAGTTCTGTGGCGCTTTGTCCGGATCGAGCCCCGCTTCCTTGAACAGCTCCTTGTTCCAGTACATGACGATCGTCGAGCGCTGGAACGGAACGCCCCAGGTCTTGCCGCCGGTGCGGCTGTTCTCCATGAACGCCGGGTAGAAGCCGTCGAGCCATTGCCTGCCGTCCGCGCCGGCCAGTCCGTCGATCGGCACGATCGCGCCCTCGTCGATCAGTGTGAACATGTCGGTGGACAGCAGCACCGCCAGGTGTGGCGGCTGGCCGCTCTTGAACGCGGTGAGCGCCTTGACGATGCTCTCCTGGTAGGTGCCCGCGTAGACCGGCTTGATCCGGATGCTCGGGTTCTCTTTCTCGAAGTCGGCCGCCATCTGGTCGATCGTCTTGGTGACCGGGCCGCCGACGGCAACCGGGTAGTAGAAGGTCAGCTCGACCGGGTTCTGCGCACGCGCCGCGGGCAGCGCGCCCGCCAGCGTCGTCGCGCCGATCGCCTGCAGGACTCTTCTTCTTCTCATGACAGGACCCTCCTTGGTTGGGAAACGGCAGTAAGCGGTACGTCGTCGCGGCGCCGGCCGGTGTCGGCGTCGAAGAAATGCTGCGCGTCGTCGCTCCAGTCGAGCCAGACGCGTTCGCCGGCGGCGATCGACAGCTGCCCCGGCACGCGCGCGGCGATCGTGTCGCCGTTCTGCGAGGCGCCGGGCAGCGAGCAGCTCACGATCGTGTCGGCGCCGAAATATTCGGCGCTCTGCACGATCGCATGCAGGCGGCCTCCGCGCGCCAGGCGCACGTGCTCGGGCCGTATGCCGACGAGCCGGCCGGGGCCGGCCTCGGAGTCGACGAGCCCGAGCGGCAGCACGTTCATCGGCGGCGTGCCGATGAAGCGCGCGGCGAACACGGTGGCGGGGCGCGCGTACAGCTCGGCGGGCGCCGCGTCCTGCACGATGCGCCCGCCTTCGAGCAGCACGACCTGGTCGGCCATGCTCATCGCCTCGGTCTGGTCGTGCGTCACGTAGACCATCGTCATGCCGAGCTTGCGCTGCAGCGCGCGGATCTCGCGGCGCATCTCCTGGCGCAGCTTCGCGTCGAGGTTCGACAGCGGTTCGTCCATCAGGCACACCGGCGTCTCGGCGATGATCGCCCGCCCGAGCGCGACGCGCTGCTGCTGCCCGCCGGAGAGCTGCGACGGCTTGCGATCGAGCAGCGCGGACAGCCCGAGCAGCTCGCTCACGCGCTCGAGGCGCGCGGCGCGGCTCGCCTTCGGCTCGCGCCGCACCTTCACGCCGAACAGGATGTTCTCGCGCACCGACAGGTGCGGGAACAGCGCGTACGACTGGAAGACCATCGAGATGCGCCGCTTCGCGGGCGGCAGCCGCGTGACGTCGCGCCCGTCGATCAGGATGCGCCCGCTGGTGGGCGTATCGAGCCCGGCGATCATGCGCAGCGTGGTCGACTTGCCGCAGCCCGAAGGGCCGAGCAGCACGACGAAGCTGCCGCTGGCCGCCTCGAAACTCGCGTCGTCCACCGCGGCGGTCGGGCCCCAGTGCTTGCTCAGGTGCTGCAGCGAGAGCGTGCTCATGTCGGCGTGATGCGGAATTCGAGCACGGTTTCGTTACGACTCCATGTCTGCGCCAGGCGGCTCGCGTTCTTTCGGTTGCGTGAGCGGATCGTCATCCGGTACTCGAAGACGCGTCCGTGGTTGTCGAGCCGCCAGCTCATGTTGCTGACGTCGAAGCCGTGCGCCGCCAGCACGGCGCGCAGGTCTTCCTCGGCGGGCGCCTGCTCGCGCGAGAAGCTCACGTAGTGGTACGCGTAGTAGAAGACCGGCAGCTTCGATTCGATCCAGCGGAACAGCGACAGCGCGCTGATCGTCAGGATCGTGCCGACGATCAGCGGGAAGTAGAAGCCGATGCCGGCGAGGATGCCGATCGCCGCCGTGATCCAGATCGACGCGGCGGTGGTCAGCCCGCGCACCGACAGCCCTTCCTTCATGATCACGCCGGCGCCGAGGAAGCCGATGCCGGTCATGATTCCCTGCGCCATCCGCGTGGGGTCCACGCGGACGATCTCGGCGGCGCCGGGGAACCACAGCGACTGGTACATCGTCACCAGCATCAGCAGCGCCGACGACATGCAGACGAGCACGTGCGTGCGGAACCCGGCCGGCCGGCCGTGGTAGCTGCGTTCGATGCCGATCGCCGCGCCCGCCAGCATCGAGGCGAGCAGGTGCGAGACGATGTCGATCATCTCGCGATCGATCGGCGCCACGTTCCAGCCGGCGAGCCAGTTCATGCGGCTTTCTCCGGTTCGGCGAGCAGCGCCGCCACCCGCTGGCGGCTCTGCGCACCCATGTGCAGCCCGGCCTTCGAGCGGCGCCACAGGACGTCTTCGGCGCTGCGCGCCCATTCGTGCTCGACGAACCAGCGCAGCTCGCGCTCGTAGAGCCCGCCGTCGAGATCCTCGCCGAGCGTCTTGATCGTCGTCGCGTCGCCGAGCACCTGCGCGGCAAGCGTGCCGTGACGGTGGAACAGCGCGTCGAGCAGCGTCTTCGGCAGTTGCGGATAGCGCGCGTGCAGCTCGGCGCGCGCGGCGTAGGGATCGGCGGCAGCGCCCGGCAGTGGCTCGCCGGAGGTCCAGCGTCCGCGCCGGTACGACAGGTACGGCGCGAGCCGGTCGAGCGCCGCTTCGGCCAGTCGGCGGTAGGTGGTGAGCTTGCCGCCGTAGATGTCGAGCTGCGCCGCGCCGTCGAAGGTGCGCAGCTCGAGCGTGTAGTCGCGCGTGATCTCCGACGGATCGTTCGAGCCGTCGTCGTACAGCGGCCGCACGCCGCAGTAGCTCCAGACGACGTCGCGCTCGGCGAGCGGACGCGCGAGATAGCGGTTGGCCGCGCGCAGCAGGTAGCGCGTCTCGTCGGCGTCGATCGCGCGTGCGGCGGCCATCGACTCGACGCGCACGTCGGTGGTGCCCAGCAGCGTGAAATCGCGCTCGTAGGGGATCAGGAAGACGACGCGGCGATCGTCGTTCTGCAGGATGTAGGCGTGCGGCTGCGCGTGGATGCGCGGGACGACGACGTGGCTGCCCTTGACGAGCTGCACCGACGCGCGCGTCGAGCGCCCGCCCGCCGCAGCGGCCACCGACTCGACCCAGGGGCCGGCCGCGTTCACCAGCGCCTGCGCGTCGATCGTCCCGCGTGCGCCGTCCTCGTGCTCGATCGTCGCGCGCCATCGGCCGCGGTGCGCCGTCGCCGACACGAAGCGCGTGCGCGGAAGGAGCTGCGCGCCGTGCGCCTGCGCCGAGCGCAGGTTCAGGATCACCAGCCGCGCGTCGTCCACCCACGCGTCGGAATACGCGTAGCCGCTGCGAAAGCGCGGCGCGAGCCCGGCGCCGGCGCCGTCGCGCGACAGGCGCACGTGCTCCGAACGGGGCAGGCTGATGTGCCCGCCGATATGGTCGTAGAGGAAGAGCCCGGCGCGGATCATCCACGACGGTCGCAGGCCTTCGACGTGCGGCATCACGAAGCGCAGCGGCCGGGCGATGTGCGAGGCGATGCGCAGCAGCACCTCGCGTTCGGCGAGCGCCTCGGCGACCAGCCGGAACTCGTACTGCTCGAGATAGCGCAGCCCGCCGTGGATCAGCTTCGTGCTCGCCGACGAGGTGGCGCCGCCGAAGTCGCCCTGCTCGACCAGCGCCACCGACACGCCGCGCCCCGCGGCATCGCGCGCGATGCCGGCTCCGTTGATGCCGCCGCCGACGACCAGCAGGTCCACTCTGCGCGGGCGCTCGCCGTCGGGAGCGTGCAGGGAGAGCGCGACGCCGGGGTGCATGAGTCAGGACGCCTTCGAGGACGCCGAACGGCGCATCGCCTTCGTCTTCGCGTCGTCGAGCACCAGGCGGGCGGTGGGCTCGTCGACGATCAGCGTGTGCACGAAGCCTCCGGCGAGCGCGGCGCGGATGCCCGGCGCCTTGCCGCTGCCCGAGGCGATGCAGATCGAGCGGCGCGAACGGAACAGCTCGAGGTCGGGGCCGCTCGCGCGCGCGTTCAGCGCGACGTCGCGCCAGCTGCCGTCGGCGCGGAAGAAGACGGTGGCGATATCGCCGACCACGCGCTCGCGGCGCAGGTCGCGCCGGTCGGCCGCCTCGAGGAATCCGCCGGCGTGCACCTGGCTGGGAACCTCGCTGGAGAACGCGCCGACGCTGAAGACGAGCAGGTCGGCGCGCTGCTGCAGATCGAGCAGGCGGCGCACGCTGCGCTCGCGCCACAGCGCCGTCTTGGTCTGCGGATGATCGAAGAACGCCGGCACCGGGAAGGCATGCGCGCGCGCGCCGTAGTTCGCCGCGAAGCGCAGCACGAGGTCGGTGCCGAAGGTGCTGTCGATGCTCTGCGGCGTGCCGGCGCCGTTCAACGCGACGAAGTCGACGTTGCGCGTGGGCTTGGTCTTGAGCCGCTCCGAGACCAGGCGGATCGTGGTTCCCCAGGCGATGCCGACCACGCAGTCGTTGCCGATGACCGAGTTCAGGTAGCCGGCCGCGTCGGCCGCCACGCGTTCGAGCCATTCGGCTTCGCGCGCCGATTCGGGCACCGTGACGACGCGCGCGTTTTGCACGCCGAAGCGCTCGCGCAGCAGCGCCTCGATCTTGCCCGGCTGCTCGGCCGGGTCGTGCACGTGGATCTCGACCAGCCCGTGTTCGTGCGCCCACGACAGCAGGCGCGATATCGTCGAGCGCGAGGTGCGCAGCTCTTCGGCGATCCGTTCGGTGGTGAGGCGCTGGTAGTAATAGAGCTTCGCCACCCGCACGGCGAGGTCTTCGTGGCGCAGGTCCGGATCGCTCATGCACGTAGTTTCAAATAGTTTGAACGAACGTGCAAGTCGCGTGCGGGGACGCGCAGGCGCCGCGGGCGGACGGCCGCGCATGCGCGCACCGCTGCGCGAAATCGAATCGGTGCTCGGGCCGCTCTGCTTGCCGCCGGGAAGAATGCGCCCCGCCGACCCGGGGCGTTGCCTGATCGACGGGTCCCTGCGTCTACACCCCCCAGGTGATGTCCTTGCCCGCCCGATGCGCTTCCTTCAGCAGGTCGATGAAAGGAAAGGCGCGCTGCGCGAGCGACACGGGATAGGGGTCGTTGTCGGTGTCGCTCTTCTCCGCCTCCGATGCCCCTGCCGGCGACGGCCCCACCGATTCCATCGCGCGGCGCTCGGCGCGCAGTTCTTCCCTTTCCTGTTCGATCGCCCGGTTCAGCGCATCGACGGCGCCCGGCATCTGGTCGACCGTGATGATTCCCGTGCGGCCCGGCGTCTTCCCTATGATCTGCAGGATCCACTCGGCAACGGGCTTGGTCATGATGACGGAGCCGGTGGCGCGCGACTTGAACTCGTAGATCATCTGGACCTCCGTTGTGGCCGAGAGCCCTACCATTATCGAATGAACTTCCCTGCTCCGATGCGCCGGCAAACCCGAATGCCGGCCGCGTTCGTCTTCGGCACGCTGCTGGCGCTCGGTGCCTGCCATCCCGCCTACGACTGGCGCGAGATCCAGGAAACCGAAGCAGGCTACCGCATCCTGCTGCCGGCCAGGCCCGTATCGATGGCGCGGACTATCGATCTCGACGGCGTTGCCGTGACGATGTCGATGACCGGCGCGCGCGTGGACGAAGCCCTGTTCACCGTGGGGGCGGTCGTGCTGCCGACGGCCAGCGCGCAGGCGCGCGAGCACGCGACGCAGGCGATGCGGACGGCGATGGAGCGCAACGTGCAGGGACATGAGACGAAGGCCACGCAAATCGAGGTCCCGCTCATCGACGCGGCCGGCCGCGCCGCCGGCAGCGTCACCGGTACGCACGTCGAGGTCGAGGGCAAGGTCGCCGGCGAGCCGTCGCACATGAGCGCGACCTTCGTCGCGCGCGGCGACCGCGCCTGGCAGGCGGTGATGATCGCCCCGGTGGCCGATCCGCAGGCGGCGAAGCTCTTCCACGAGTCGTTCCGGATCGCGAAGTGAGCGCGGTGCTGGCGGCGCCGGCCGCGATCCGCGTGTTCCTTGCCTTCGCGAGCGGCTACTTCATGTCCTACGGCCTGCGCTCGGTGAACGCCGTCATCGCGCCCGAGCTGATCGCCGAATTCGGCTTGACGAACGCGCAGCTCGGCTCGCTGTCGTCGGCGTATTTCCTCGCTTTCGCCTCGGTGCAGATGCCGCTGGGCGTGCTGCTCGACCGCTTCGGTTCGCGCCGCGTCGATGCGACGCTGCTGCTGGTGGCGGCGGGCGGATGCCTGCTGTTCGCCGGCGCACGCTCGGCATCGATGCTGTGGATCTCGCGCGCGCTGATCGGGATCGGCGTCTCGGCCGCGCTGATGGCCTCGCTGCGCGCTTTCCGCTTCTGGTACGCGCCGGGGCGCCAGCAGCAGCTCACCGCGTGGATGCTCGTCGCCGGCGCGCTCGGCGCGCTGGCGACGACGGTGCCGGTGCAGATGGCGCTGCCGGCGATCGGCTGGCGCGGCGTGTTCGCCGTCGCGGCCCTGCTGCTCGTCGCGACGAGCGCGGCGATCTTCTTCCTGCTGCCTCCCGACGAGCCGATCCCGGCCCGCCACGACACCGAATCGTCGTGGAGCGTGTACCGCCAGGTTTTCTCCGATCGCTATTTCTGGCGCTTCGGCGTGGTCTCGCTCACCGTGCAGGCGAGCTTCGTCGCCTTCCAGGGCCTGTGGATCGGGCCCTGGCTGCGCCGCGTGCTCGGCATGGAGGCCGACGCCGCGGCGCAGGTGCTGTTCGTCTTCAACCTCGTCCTGATGTTCGGCTATCTGGGCCTGGGGCTGGCCGTTCCGCACTTCATGCGCCGGGGCTGGTCGACGCTGCGCGTGGTGGCGACCGGCACCGCGACGATGCTCGCGCTCGAACTCGTCATCGCGCTGTCCAGCGGCGCGTGGGCGTGGATGCTGTGGATCGCGCTGGCCGTCGCCACCACCTGCCACACGCTGTCGCAGACGCACGTGAGCCTGTCCTTTCCCGAGCGCCTCACCGGTCGCGCGTTCACCGCGTACAACCTGCTGACGATGAGCGGCATGTTCATCGCGCAATGGCTGTTCGGCGTCGCCGTCGATCGTTTCGGCGGCGAACACGATCCGCAGGGCTTCCGCAGCGCGATGCTGCTGTGGGTGGCGATGCAGGCCTGTGCGCTCGCCGTGCTCGTGTTCTGGAAGGTGCAGCCGCGGCGTCCGTCGCCGGTGCGCTGAGCGCGGGCGGGGCGAGGCGGCAGGCGCTTGCGTCGCCTGCGCCCCGCGCCTGCCTCAGCCCTCGTCGAAGCGGATCGTGCGGTCCGGCTGCGCGAAGGGCTCCGCGCGGTACAGGCCGTTTGCCAGGTTGTGCTCGTCGCGCGCGGCTTCGGCGAAGTCGAGCACGGGCGCGAGACATGCGTCGCGGTCGTCCGCGATCCGCGCCCATTCGTCGCGCGTGCGCGTGGCGAAGCGCTGCTCGAACTTCGCGGTGGTGGCGGGCCAGGTCTGCGGGCGGTACTGGTCCTTCGGGTCGATTTCGCCGAGCAGGCCGGTGACGTCGAGCAGTTCGCGGTAGAACTTCGGCTCGAGCGGACCGACCGCGACGAAGCGATCGTCGGCGCAGCGGTAGACGCGATAGAACGGCATCGCGCCGTCGAGCAGGTTGTGCGCGCGCTGCAGGTTCCACACACCGCCGGCGAGCAGGCCGTAGAACATCGGCGTAAGTCCGACGGTGCCGGCGAGGATGCTCGTTTCCGCCACGCCGCCGCGCTGCGTGATCGAGCGCTGCACGAGCTTCGCGAGCACGCCGACGAGCAGGTGCATCGCGCCGCCGCCGAAGTCGGCGACCAGGTTCAGCGGAACCACCGGCTGCTCGCGCGGGCCGATGGCGGCAAGCGCGCCGGCGCGCGCGAGATAGTTGATGTCGTGTCCGGCGCGCGCCGCGAGCCGCCCGCGGCTGCCCCATCCGGACAGCCGTCCGACGACGAGCCGCGGATGCGCGTCGAGCAGCGCCGACGGCGCGAGGCCCAGTCGCTCGAGCACGCCGGGGCGGAAGCCTTCGAGCAGGACGTCGGCGTCGGCCAGCTCGACGTGCAGCGCGTCGATTCCCGCGTCGTCCTTCAGGTCGAGCAGCCGTTCCTCCTTGCCGACGTTGAGCAGGTCGTATTGCGGCGGAACGCGAACGCCCAGGCCCGGGTCGGCCGGCGGCGAGACGCGCACGACGCGCGCGCCGAGCGAGCGCAGCAGTTGGCCGGCGAAGGGCACGGGGCCGATCGCGTGCAGCTCGACGACTCTCAGACCGGCGAGCGGAAGCTTCGATGCGGATTCGGTCATGGCCCGGGCATCGTAGCATCGGCTCCGGCGCCGAAGTCCAGCGCGCGCCGGTAGCCGATCGCCTCCGCCACGTGCCGCGCGCCGATGCGCGCTTCGCCGCCCAGATCGGCGATCGTGCGCGCGAGCTTCTGCACGCGATGCAGCGCGCGGGACGACCAGTGCTGCCGCCGGGCTACCTGTCGCAGCAGCGACGCCGCCGCTTCGTCGAGCGCGCAATGCCGGTCGATCTGCGGCGGCGGCAGGAATGCGTTGGCGACCTGCTGGCGTTCGCGCTGCACCGCGCGCGCCCGGGCGACGCGCGCCGCGACGACGCGGCTGCTTTCGCCGTCGGCCGACTGCATCAGCTGCGCTTCGCTCACCGGTACGACCGGGATCAGCAGGTCGATGCGATCGAGCAGCGGACCCGACAGCCGCGCGCGATAGCGCTGCACCTGATCCGGCGTGCAGCGGCAGCGCGTCGCGCCGAAGTAGCCGCAGGGACAGGGATTCATCGCGGCAACGAGCTGGAAGCGGGCCGGGAACTCCACCTGCCGCGCGGCGCGCGCTACCGCGATGCGGCCGGTTTCGAGCGGCTCGCGCAGCGCCTCGAGCACCGCGCGCGAGAACTCGGGCAGCTCGTCGAGGAAGAGCACGCCGTTGTGCGCGAGACTCGCTTCGCCCGGGCGCGGGTTCGATCCGCCGCCGACGATCGCGGCGGCCGAAGCGCCGTGGTGCGGCGCGCGAAACGGCCGTCGGCCCCAATGCTCGGTGCGGAACGCGCCCTGCAGGCTCGCCAGTGCCGCGCTTTCCAGCGCCTCGCCGGTTTCCATCGGCGGCTGGATGCCCGGCATCCGGTGCGCGAGCAGCGACTTGCCCGAGCCCGGCGGGCCGATCATCAACAGGTTGTGCGCTCCGGCCGCCGCGACCTCGAGCGCGCGCTTGGCGAAGGGCTGCCCCTTGACGTCGGCGAGGTCGTCGGCGGCAGCGCAGGGCGCCCTCGGCAGGCCCGGCTCGATGCGCACCAGGGGACTCGATCCGCTCAGGTGCGCAGCGACGCCGGCCAGGTCTTCGGCGGCCAGCAGCCGCACGCCGTCGACCAGCGCCGCTTCGTCGCCGTTGGCCGCGGGCAGCAGCAGTGAGCGCTTGCGCGCTTCGCGGCCGACAGCGAGCGCCATCGCCAGCGCGCCGCGGATCGGGCGGATCGCGCCGGTGAGCGACAGTTCGCCGACCAACTCGAGTTCGTCGAGCGCGTTCGCCGGCACCTGCTCGCTCGCCGCCAAGATTCCTACTGCGATCGGCAGGTCGAAGCGGCCCGATGCCTTGGGCAGGTCGGCCGGCGCGAGATTGACGGTGAGCCGCCGATTCGGGAAATCGAAGCCGGCGTGCAGCAGCGCGGCGCGCACGCGATCGCGGCTCTCGCGCACTTCCGCTTCGGGAAGGCCGACGATGTGGAAGGCCGGCAGCCCGACGCCGATGTGGACTTCGACGCTGACCGCAGGCGCGTCGAGCCCGACGAGCGCCCGGCTGTGCACGACGGCGAGCGGCATCGCGAATGCAGCGCGTG
>CALCZN010000403.1:0-3312 GCA_937903095.1 uncultured Burkholderiales bacterium | reverse complement strand
GCACTTCGGCCGCCGGCTCGACGCCGCCCTCGAGCGCCGCGAACACCGACAGCTGCTCGACGAGAATGCGCGCCGACTGGCGCACCGCCTCCTCGGGCGCGATGACGCCGTTGGTCTCGACGTCGACGACGAGCCGGTCGAGGTCGGTGCGCTGCTCGACGCGCGCGCTCTCCACCTGGTAGCTGACGCGACGCACCGGCGAGAACGAGGCGTCGAGCACGATCTTGCCGATCGTTTTCGACTCGGCGGGGCTGCGCAGGTTGCCGGGCAGGTAGCCGCGGCCGCGCTCGACCTTGATCGACATGTCGAGCTTGCCGCCGTCGGTGAGCGTGGCGACGACGTGCTCGGGGTTGATCACCTCGACATCGTGCGGCACGTCGATGTCGCCGGCCGTGACCGGGCCGGGCGAGTCCTTGCGCAGCGTGAGGAAGACCTCGTCGCGATTGTGCAGCCGGAAGGTGACGCCCTTCAGGTTCAGCAGCAGGTCGACGACGTCTTCGCGCACGCCGTCGATCGTCGAGTACTCGTGCACGACACCCGAGATCTGCACCTCGGTGGGTGCGTAGCCGACCATCGAGGACAGCAGCACGCGGCGAAGCGCATTGCCCAGCGTGTGTCCGTAGCCGCGCTCGAACGGCTCCATCACGACGCGGGCATGCGATGCACCGAGCTGCTCCACCTCGACGATGCGCGGCTTCAGCATGGCAGTCTGCATAGAATTCCTCTCGATTAGCGCGAGTACAACTCGACGATCAGGCTCTCGTTGATGTCGCCGGCAAGGTCGCCGCGGTCGGGCATCTGCTTGAACACGCCTTCCATCTTGTTCTTGTCGACCGAGACCCAGCCGGGAAAGCCGGTCTGCTCCGCGAGGTTCAGCGCGTCCTGGATGCGCGCCTGCTTGCGCGCCTTCTCGATGACGGCGACGACGTCGTTGGGCTTGACCAGCATCGACGGGATGTTCACCCGCTGGCCGTTCAGCGTGACGGCACGATGGCCGACCAGCTGGCGCGCCTCGGAGCGCGTCGAGCCGAAGCCCATCCGGTAGACGACGTTGTCCAGGCGCGACTCGAGCAGCTGCAGCAGGTTCTCGCCGGTGTTGCCTTTGCGGCGCTCGGCTTCCTCGAAATAGCGGCGGAACTGCCGCTCGAGGATGCCGTAGATGCGCTTGACCTTCTGCTTCTCGCGCAGCTGCAGCCCGTAGTCCGAAGGCCGCGCCCCCGACGTGCGCCCGTGCTGGCCCGGCTTGCTGTCGAGCTTGCACTTGGAGTCGAGCCCGCGACGCGCGCTCTTCAGGAAGAGGTCGGTGCCTTCGCGGCGGGAAAGCTTCGCCTTCGGTCCGGTATAGCGTGCCACTTGTATTCCTTTCTATGCGCGAATCGCTTCGCGGTCAGTCCGTCTCTGGAACCCGGCCGTAGGGCCTATCGGGTGACGGACAGTGGGCTTGGTTAAGGTGAAGGGTGAAGGGTGAAGGGTGAAGGGGAAAAACAGGCGGTATGCGTAGCTGCCGGAGCTTTTGCCCTTCACCCTTTACCCTTCACCCTTCACCGCATTAAATCCTTCGCTTCTTCGGCGGCCGACACCCATTGTGCGGAATCGGCGTGACGTCCTGGATCTGCAGGATCTTGATGCCGAGCGCATTCAGCGCGCGCACCGACGATTCGCGGCCCGGACCCGGGCCGCGGATCAGCACCTCGAGGTTGCGGATGCCGCATTCCTGCGCCGCGCGACCGGCCGCCTCGGCGGCGACCTGCGCCGCGAAGGGCGTGGACTTGCGCGAGCCCTTGAAGCCCGCGCCGCCCGACGACGCCCACGACAGCGTGTTGCCCTGCCGGTCGGTGATCGTGATGATCGTGTTGTTGAACGATGCGTGCACGTGCGCGATTCCGTCGGAGACGTTCTTGCGCGCCTTCTTGCGTGCCCGCGATGCGGCGGCCTGCTGCGCGGCCGATTGCGACCTGGTTGCCATGGACGTTATCCCTTATTTCTTCAGCGCGACGCCGGCCTTGCGCGGGCCCTTGCGCGTGCGCGCATTCGTGCGCGTGCGCTGGCCGCGCACGGGCAGCCCGCGGCGGTGCCGATTGCCCCGATAGCAGCCGAGGTCCATCAGCCGCTTGATCGACATCGACACCTCGCGGCGCAGGTCGCCCTCGATCGTGAAACGCCCGATCTGGTCGCGCAGCCGCTCGAGTTCGGCGTCGTTCAGGTCCTTGACCTTCTTGTCGAACGGAACGTTCGCCGCCTCGCAGATCTGGCGCGCCCGCGAACGGCCGATGCCGTAGATCGCGGTCAGCCCGATCTCGGTGTGCTGGCGATCGGGAATGTTGATGCCGGCAATACGTGCCATCGCTCTTCCTCTCTCAGCCCTGACGCTGCTTGTGCCGCGGGTCGGTGCAGATCACGCGCACGACGCCGTTGCGCTTGATGATCTTGCAGTTGCGGCAGATCTTCTTCACCGAAGCCATCACTTTCATCGCTCACCTCGCAGTCTCATCGCGCGCGGAAGACGATCCGCGCCCTCGACAGGTCGTACGGCGTGAGTTCCACCGTGACCTTGTCGCCCGGCAGGATGCGGATGTAGTGCATGCGCATCTTCCCGGATATGTGCCCCAGAACAATGTGCCCGTTTTCCAGCCGGACACGAAACGTCGCGTTGGGCAGGTTCTCGACGACCTCGCCCTGCATCTGGATGACGTCTTCCTTGCTCATCGCTCCGCAGCACCGCGCCTCGTGTCCGAACCCTGGTCAATGGCTCGACGCGCGTGGCCCTACGCACCGACGCGCTTCGCACCGGACTTCTTCAACAGGCTCTCGTACTGGTGCGACATCACGTAGGCCTGCACCTGCGCCATGAAATCCATCGTGACCACCACGATGATCAGCAGCGAGGTGCCGCCGAAATAGAACGGGACGTTCCACTCGAGCACGAGAAATTCGGGAAGCAGGCACACCGCGGTGACGTAGATCGCCCCCGCCAGCGTGAGCCGCATCAGGATCCGGTCGATGTAGCGCGCGGTCTGCTCGCCAGGACGGATGCCCGGGACGAAGGCGCCGCTCTTCTTCAGGTTGTCGGCCGTCTCGCGGCTGTTGAACACGAGCGCCGTATAGAAGAAGCAGAAGAAGACGATCGCCAGCGCATACAGCAGGATGTAGACCGGCTGGCCGGGCGACAGCGTGGCCGCGATGTCGCGCAGCCAGCGGATCGCCGCGTTCGACGGATCGCCCGACGTGAACCACTGCGCGATCGTGGCCGGGAACAGGATGATCGACGACGCGAAGATCGGCGGGATCACGCCCGACATGTTCAGCTTCAGC
>CALCZN010000402.1:0-8961 GCA_937903095.1 uncultured Burkholderiales bacterium | reverse complement strand
AACATGGGGAGGCCCGATGATCTCGCGCATCCGGGCCGACATCTGGCGCAGGATCTGGTCCCCCGCGGCATGCCCGAACAGATCGTTCACCAGCTTGAATCGATCCAGGTCCACGTACGCCAGGCAGATGACGCGTGCTCCCGCGGCGCGCGTCGCCTTCTGCAATTCGACCTCGAACCCGCGCCGATTCAGCAACCCGGTGAGCGAATCGTGGTGCACGAGGAACTTCAGCTGATCCTCCGCCTCCTTGCGCGCGGAGATGTCCTCGATCCAGCCCTCGTAACGGTCCGACTTGCGCACCGCGCGCACGTGGAACCAGCGCTTCTTGTCGCCGATCCTGCGCACCGCGATTTCCGCATCCATCATCCGCGTGCCGTCCGCCTGCTCGGAAATCCGCTGCAGCGCGTCGCGGCTGAGAAGCGCCGCCCAGTTCGTGCCCACCTTCGAACCGCGACGTCCATCGACGACGAACATCGACCCGAAGGTCGGGTTGTGCTCCAGAAGCGTGCCGTCGATCTTCATCGAGAAGATCCCGACGGGGGTGGAGTTGTAGTTCTGGCGAAAGCGCTGAAGGGCGGTGATCGCGCTGTTCTGGGCGGCGATGCGGGCTTGCCTTTCGGTATTCATCCTTTGTGCGAGGGTGACTCCCAGCATCAAGGCGGACACCACGGCGGTGGTTTGGCCATTAATGATATTGAGGATGCTCTCGCCGAATCCGAAGTTGAACGCGATCTGGGCAATCGAACCTAGAAGAGTGACCGTCCATGAACCGATATACCAGAGCAGTTCCCGGGAGGGAGCTTTGATCGCCAGCCTCATCAAGATGTAAAAGACTGCGACGATCGTGATAGCACTCAAAACCCATAGGCTATTGAGCGAACCTGTTGCGTCAAGAAGCAGCGCCGGAACGCATATTGCCGCCGTTAACATTTGTAGAAAGCTAATCAGATCCTGGAGATGGTTGACGCGAAGTTCCTTGAGGAAAAGTGCCTGAAATAATGCAAGCGAGATGAGGCTGTGCGCGATATAGGTAAGCCTCAAAAAAAACTGCAGTGAATCTCCGGAAATCGGAATTGACAACCAGTACGCATCCCAACCGCCGTTGTATCCCGCAATGCGCAACGTTGAAAGAAGCCATGCGGCGAAAAGAAAGAAGATGAGGTCGCGGTTGAATATCGCTACAACTAAACTAAAAAAAGCTACCATCAAAAGAGCGCCGGCGAGCAGACCACCTGTTCTTTCGAATTTCAGGTTCTGGGCGTCTACGTTGTTATCAGAACCTATGGATAGTTGAATTCTGTTAATTGCAATCGGTTCAATTCTCGCGATAACCTCGAAGCCGTTGTCTCTCGCCTTGGGCAAGATTACGGATATACCACTGCTGGTCGGTTTCCACTCGAGCGGCTCCACGACTGGGCGGCCGTCCTCCGTCCTGATAGACCAAAAGAGTGCCTGCTTCGCCCGGATCGCCTTTAGTGTCAGAACTTCGTCGTCTGAGGGTCTCAGTTCTGTAAGGTCAATTCTGATCCAGATGGTGCGGAATGGGAGGCTCACCCCTTTCTCGAGCGGGATGGAACGCTCCGAACGGAAGTGGTCAATCGCGTCGACCAACCTCCACTTGTTTTCGGGGTCGGGAAGGATTGTCCCCAACTTGTCGGGGAGTGTGGGGTATCGCTCGAACTGAAGGGTGACGTAAGCAGCAGTGATCGCCGAAATGACGATCACCAGAAAAGAGATGGAGATGTTGAGGCGGGAGAGGGCTCCCTCCGCGCGACGGCGTAACGGCGACGGAATGAGCATCGTCCTTTTCATAGCGGAGGCCATGGGCTCCTAGCAGGCCTCATAAAGGACTGAGGGGCAGATCCAGAAGATACTCACTTAAATAGTCGCGGCGGCCTCCGGACAGATATATGGCGCAGCGGAGCAGGCAAGCGGCGTTGCGCAAGCGCAACGCTTCAGGCACTTGGCGCCACTTTCAGACTGCCAGGACCTGCGCTCCTGCGATTGCGAGATCCGCCTTTCGGCGTCCTCTCTGAGCGCGACGGGGTGTCGTCCAAGCGCTACTGACCGAGTTAAAGACTTCAATGTCAGGGTGAGTCCTTACAACCATGAAATCGTAGAGAGGATGCATCGTTGTACGCCAATCGTGCTCGGCCTGAAGAACGCTAAGGTACAAGGGGCGAACATCAATGTCTCCAAAATGAGCCGGTCGGCGAAACTTTTCACCCGGCTCCAGAATATCTTTGAAACCTAGGCGAATGAACTCCTTGTCCACCGGCTCACGCGCTACCGCCAGTATCCAGGAAATTTGAGTTGCGAAGCAGTAGCGGTGCAGGGCTTTAAACATTGCGAGTTTAACGAACGCGCCGCTCGTTCCCCTCGCGATCGCCAGGCGCGTTACGTACGCAATACTCGTATTACGCAGAAAATCGGGAAGTCGAAGATCGCGTTCCAAGTACGTTGGGGCTTCGAAATTAGTATGGATCCGCAACGTCCCTACAGCATCCCCTGTGACCTTGGATTCGCAGAGGAGTACCAACGAACCGGGGGCCTTGTCGTCATCCTCCGCGGAGTGCAGCGACTCTGCACAAGCGACGTTATGTCGTAGGTATGCGTCCGCCCGGACTTTTATGGCTTTCCGAAGTTGGTTCTCGGTTCGCACAACGCGGACCCGGATCGCGAGATCTTCGCCCGGTTGCACATATGAGGCGTTGCCGTCTCTTTGCGTATCTAGTGCGTTCTCGATCGCCGCCTGTGCGTCGCGCACTCTGTCGTGCTCTTCCTTCGACTCGAACATGTCGTTCCCGTTCTGGGCCAGCCCCCGCCTCTCGTCCCCGCGTCGACTACAACTTCAGGTCTAGGTAGATTAGCTATGATCCCTCCCGCTCACAAGGCTTCTTTGGCAGGATGCTCAAGCGGCGGGTGCTCGCCTGTCTCTTCCAGGCGACTACATGCCATGGAAATCCTTCGGCGCGCTGACCCAGGGCAGGATTCATGAAGACCTTTCCTAAGCCATGCTAAGGCAGTCGCTTCTCTGGAGGATTACCGCACCTGGCGCCTTCCCTTCGAGGGCTATTGAAGAAGCTTTTCTGAAGCAGTATCGCGCCGCGGGCCTCGGGTTCGTGCGGTTCGCGCTTATCTTGGGCGCGACGCTTTCATTTGTCTTCTTTTGCCTCGTCCTTGTCATACGAGACGATGAAGACCCTACCAATCCGAGACAAATTGTACGGTTAGTTGTCGCTGTTGTTTTGCTTGCAGCGGCGATTTTCATATCGATTAGACCGAAGAAAGCGGAAGCGCACTTCGTTTTTCTCGTATCGAGTTGTGTTTTATTCTCGACGCTAGCAATCGGTGGAATGAGCCTTGTGCCCACCGACTTGGTCGAGCCTCGATCGGGTCGATGGGCAGTAGCAATGTGCCTCACTTGCTGGTTGGCATATGGTTTTTCGAGATTGCCTGTTCATCTGGTATTTCTCTCATGCTCGATCGGTTCTGCTGTGATTTTGACCAGCGCGGCGATTTACGCGGATGAATATTGGCGTGCGCTCTTTGTCTATCTGGCGATGGCGAACCTCATCGGCTGGATCCTCTCCGTCGAAATCGAGCGTCGGGAGCGCGCGCTCTTCTGGAGCGCGCGTCAACTCGCGGAGGCACGGGTCCGATCGGAGGCCATGGCGCATCGGGCGTCCGAGGCGGACGTCGCGAAGACGCGGGTGCTGGCTGCCGTCAGCCACGACCTCCGGCAGCCGCTCGCCAGTCTCACGCTGTATGCGCAGCACCTGCGCGAACACGAGCGCGAGTTCAACGACAGCGGCGTTCGGCAGGCCCTCGACGGCCTGGAGGCTTGTATCGGGGCGATCAG
Source organism: uncultured Burkholderiales bacterium (assembly GCA_937903095.1). Taxonomy (GTDB): domain Bacteria; phylum Pseudomonadota; class Gammaproteobacteria; order Burkholderiales; family Burkholderiaceae_E; genus Zeimonas. The sequence continues at coordinate 5,099 of CALCZN010000402.1, read as the reverse complement.
CAGCGATCTCGACCGGCTTTCGGAGCTCGGTTTGCGAGGAAGCGGCGCGCCGTTTCCCGTCGAATCCATCGATCTGCGCAATGTTCTCGAGCGGATCGATCGCGTCTACTCGGGGCTGGCGGCGCGCGCCGCAATCCGCCTCGTCGTTCGGGTGCCGGCGGAAGGCGAGTGCCGCGTCCTCAGCAACGAGAGCCGATTGTGGGACATCTTCGCCAATCTCGTCGGGAACGCGCTGAAATTCGCTGCCCCTGGGCGCCCGGCGTGGGTGCTCGTGAGAGTGCGCTCTTTCGGCGGCGGCATCGAGGTCGTGGTGCGCGACAACGGAATCGGCATCGATGCGGCCGATCAACGGCGGGTGTTCGACGAATATTTCCAGGTGTCGAATCCCTCCCGCAGCTCCAAGCAGGGCCACGGTCTCGGCTTGTCGATCGTGCGCGAGACGGTCTCGCGTCTGCCCGGACACTCGATCCGTCTGTCCTCGTCGCTCGGAAGAGGAACCGCCTTCGCGCTTCATCTGCCCGGGTCGCGACAGCGACGCCTCGGTATCACCGCGCCAACGGCACCGCGCCCTGAGCGTGCCTTCGTTGCCTACCCGCTTCCCCGCGAATCGATGTCGGCGATGGAGGGAAGGCGAGTCGCGGACGTCAGCGCGGGCTCCTATCTTTCGGGTTCGTCGGGCTCCGCGCCGCAGACGGTCGAGGGTGCCACTCATGGCGACGACGCGCTGATCCTCGTCATCGAGGACGACGAGGCCATGGGCGAGGCGCTGCGCCGAACCTTCGAGCGATGGGGCTTTGAAGTCGAGAGCGTGCAGAGCGGGGAAGACGCGATCTCGCTGGTTTCGGCGACGCAACGCGCCTTCGACGCAATCGTTTCCGATTTCCGGCTGCCGGGCGCGTGGGACGGGCTGCGGCTGATCGAGGAACTGCGCCGACTGGAGGGCGTGCGTACGCCGGCGATCCTGCTGTCGGGCGAATTCCGCGTGGAGGCGCTGCGCTGCGAAGCGCCGGGCGACGTGCACGTGATGGCGAAGCCGCCCGACGTCGCTCGATTGCGCGAGCTGCTGCGCGGCTTTGCCCGCGGTCGCGCTGCCGTCGATCCGGGCTGAGCTCGCTACACGCGTTCGACGACCGTCGCGATGCCCATCCCGCCGCCGACGCATAGCGTGACGACGCCGCGCTTCAGCTTGCGGCGCTCCAGTTCGTCGACGAGCGTACCCAGCAGCATCGCGCCCGTTGCGCCGAGCGGGTGACCCATCGCGATCGCCCCGCCGTTGACGTTGACCTTCTCCTCGGGAACGTCCATCTCGCTGATGAATCGCATCACCACGGCGGCGAAGGCTTCGTTGACCTCGAACAGGTCGATGTCGTCGACGGAGAGACCGGCCTTCGCCAGTGCCTTGCGGGTGGCGGGCATCGGACCGGTGAGCATGATGGTCGGATCGGTACCGGTGAGCGCCGCCGAGACGATGCGGGCGCGCGGCGTGAGGCCGAGCCGACTGCCGGCCTCTTCGCTGCCGATCAGGGTGAGGGCCGCGCCGTCGACGATGCCCGACGAGTTGCCGGCATGATGCACGTGCTCGATGCGGGCGATCTGCGGGTACTTGCGCAGCGCGACCTCGTCGTAGCCCATCGCGCCGATCTTCTCGAACGAGGGCTTCAACTGTGCGAGGGCTTCGAGCGAGGTATCCGGCCGGATGGTTTCGTCGCGCTCGAGGATCGCCAGGCCGATCTCGTCGGCGACGGGGACGATCGAACGGTCGAAGCGGTTCGCGCGCTGCGCTTCGGCCGCCTTGCGATGCGACTGCACGCCGAACTCGTCGAGCATCTCGCGCGAGAGGCCGTCCAGCGTCGCGATGAGGTCGGCGCCGATCCCCTGCGGCACGAATTGCGTCGCGAGGTTCGTTTCCGGGTCGAGCGCCCAGGCGCCGCCGTCCGATCCCATCGGTACGCGCGACATCGATTCCACCCCGCCGGCGACGACGAGGTCTTCCCAGCCGGAGCGCACCTTCTGCGCGGCGAGGTTCACCGCTTCGAGCCCCGAGGCGCAGAAGCGGTTGATCTGCACGCCGGCAACTTTCAGGTCCCATCCGGCGGCGAGTGCCGCGGTCTTCGGAATGACCGCGCCCTGGTCTCCGACCGGCGTGACACAGCCGACGACGACGTCCTCGACCTGCGAAGTGTCGAGGTCGTGCCGCCGCTGCAACTCGTGCATCAGCGTGGTGAGGAGCCGGACCGGCTTGACTTCGTAGAGCGAGCCGGACGACTTGCCGCGTCCGCGCGGCGTGCGAATGGCGTCGTAGACGAAGGCTTCGGGCATGGCTCGCTCCAATGGATCTGCCTCCATTATGCTTGCGGGTTCCCGCAGACGCGACGGAGCCGAAATGATCGAGCGCACGCTGTTTACCGACGAGCACCGGATGTTCCGCGACGCCGTTCGGCGCTTCATGGACAACGAGGTCGTCCCGTATCACGAGCAGTGGGAGGACCAGGGATACGTGGACCGCGAGGTGTGGCGAAAGGCGGGCGAACAGGGCCTGCTGTGCGCGACGATGCCCGAGGAATACGGCGGCGCCGGCGCCGACAAGCTGTATTCGATCGTCGTGATGGAGGAGATCGCGCGGGCGAACGCCACCGGCCTGGGCTTCGGCCTGCATTCCGAGATCGTCGCCCCGTACATCCTGCATTACGGCTCCGAGGAGCAGAAGCGACGCTTCCTGCCGAAGATGGCCAGCGGCGAGTCGATCGGCGCGATCGCGATGAGCGAGCCGGCCGCCGGCTCCGACCTGCAGGGCGTGCGCACGACGGCGATCCGCAAGGGCGACGTCTACGTGCTCAACGGCTCGAAGACCTTCATCACGAACGGATGGCACGCCGACGTCGTGATCGTCGTCGCCAAGACGCGGCCTGACGCCGGCGCGAAGGGCACGAGCCTGCTGCTCGTCGAGCGCGGCATGAAGGGCTTCGAGAAGGGCAAGCGCCTGAAGAAGGTCGGGATGAAGGCGCAGGACACCTCCGAACTCTTCTTCGACGACGTCCAGGTGCCGGCGGCGAACCTGCTGGGCGCCGAGAACCAGGGCTTCGTCTACCTGATGCAGGAGTTGCCGTGGGAGCGGCTGCAGATCGCGATCGGCGCAGTCGAGAACGCGCAGGCGGCGATCGACTGGACCGTCGCCTACGTGCAGGAACGCAAGGTGTTCGGCACCACCGTCTCTGCCTTCCAGAACACGCGGTTCAGGCTCGCCGAGCTGCAGACCGAGGTGCAGGTCGCGCGCGTCTTCGTCGACCGCTGCATCGAGCTGCTGCTGCAGGACAAGCTGGACACGGCAACCGCGTCGATGGCGAAGTACTGGTGCTCGGACCTGCAGTGCAAGGTGCTCGACGAGTGCGTGCAGCTGCACGGCGGCTACGGCTACATGTGGGAGTACCCGGTCGCGCGCGCCTGGGCCGACGCGCGCGTGCAGCGCATCTACGGCGGCACCAACGAGATCATGAAGGAGGTGATCACGCGCTCGATGGGGCTGGGCGGGCGCTGAACGTGGGTGGTTGCCAGGCGCCGCTCGGGCGCCTGGCTTTCAAATGGCCGAAGCCTCTCCTTTCAATCAGCCGGACGGCCGCCGCCGACCTTCGCCGCGTCGATTAGTCCGAGTAGTAGTCCGAGATCACCTTCCAGCGGCCGTTCTGGATCTGCGACAGGCGAGCCGCGTTGCTCCCCAGGCGCTTCTTCGGCCCGAAGCTCTGCGGTGCGCTGCCGAAGATGTCGCCCGGGATCGACATCGTGTCCATCGCCTTCACGAACGAGTCGGTGCTGAGGTTCGGGCCGGCCTTGTCCGCTGCGCGGATGAAGCTGTCGAGCGCGAGGTAGCCGTACACCGAGAACACGCTCGGGTCGTCGCCGAACTTCGTCTTGTACTTGTTCGCCCAGAAGCGCAGCGGCTGCGAGGCGTCGTCGAGATACGGCACCTGCACCGTCATCGTCGCGTACAGGCCGTCCATCGCCTTGCCGCCGAGCTTGTGGATCAGCTCGGTGTACGCGGCGCTCGAGCCGAGGAAGGTCGGGTCGAAGCCGGTCTTGCGCGACTCGCCGATGACGCCGATCGTCTCGCGGATCACCGTGCCGAGCACGACGAAGTCGCACGAGGCGGCCTTCATGCGCGCCACCTGCGACGAGAAGTCGGTGGCTCCGCGCTTGTAGGTGGTCTTTTCGGCGAAGTCCATGCCGATCGTCTTCAGACCGGCCTCGGCGCCGCGCAGCACTTCCAGACCGAATTCGTCGTCCTGGTAGACGGTGCAGACCTTCTTCGCGCCTTTCTCCTTCACCAGCACGGGCGTGGCGTGGCGCACCTGATCGTAGTAGGTGGCGGCGAACGCGTACTTCAGCCGATGGAAAGGCTCGTACATCTCGCGCGCGGCCGTGAGCGGCAGGAAGTTGACCACGTTCTTCTCGAACTGGATCGGCATCGCCGCCATGTTCGGCGCCGTGCCCAGGTGCGCGACCATCGCGAAGATCCTGTCCTGGTTGACGAGCTTCTGCGCCGCCAGCACCGCCTTGCGTGGATCGTAGCCGTCGTCCTCGATGACCAGGCGGATCCTGCGGCCGTGCACGCCGCCCTGCTCGTTGAGTTCCTCCGCGCGCAGCAGCAAGCCCGCGCGCAGCTGCTTGCCGAAGCCGGCGAGCGGCCCGGAGAGGTCCTGCAGCGAGCCGACGACGATCTCGTCCTTCGTGACTCCCTGCGTCTGGGCGAGGGCCAGCGGAGCGCTCGCCGCCAGAGCCAGTGCAACAACCGTTCGCTTCATGTCGTATCTCCCACTTGCCATCGGAATCGGATCGCGGCCTGCGGCCGTCAACCCCCCTGGTACATCGACTCGATCATCGGCGCGTACTTCTTCTCCACGAACCGGCGCTTGAGCTTCATCGTGGGCGTCAGCTCCTCGTCCTCCGCCGTGAGCTGCGTCTCGATCAGCCGGAACGCCTTGATCTGCTCGACCCTCGCGAACCTGCGGTTCACCTTGTCGATCTCGCCCTGGATCAGCGCGACCACCGCGGGCGCGCGCGTCAGGCTCGCATAGTTCGAGAACGGAACGTCGTTGTCCTGCGCA
>CALCZN010000401.1:0-5578 GCA_937903095.1 uncultured Burkholderiales bacterium | reverse complement strand
TTTGTACACTCTCCTCGAGCCACTCACTGCTCGCTCATTTTCCGACGAGGCGATAGGGCTGCCAATCGACGCAAGCTGCATTACTTGGATCGCAACCGCGAACGACGAGCAGAAAATCGAGTCTGCGCTTCGCTCACGATTCGTAGTCATCGATATCCCCCAACCAACAGTCGCCCAAATGTACGCGGTAGTTCAAAGTATCAACGCTAGCCTCTTGAGCGACGCGCCATGGGCAAAGAGCTTCCCTGACGAACTGGACCGAAACGTAATCGAAAAGCTCAGCACCTTTACGCCGAGGCAGGCGATGCAGGCGCTGCGCGATGCATATGCATCGGCTGCAGAGCGCGATAGCGATAGAATCTGTGTAGACGACGTGCGCCCGCAATCCAAGACTCAACGACGAGTGGGATTCCTCTGAACAGCAAAGGTCTCCAAATGGAATCCAACAACGCAACCCATCAACTGGAAATGTCGCGGGCGACTCCGTTGACCTTGAGAGAAGCGATCGCGAATCTTGAGGAAAGGCGAGAACGGATTCCACGCGGTTGGCGACAACCCTTCGAGAAATTACTGATCGATCTTCGGTCAGTTGCATTTACCCGCGGTTCTCAATGTATCCCCACTGGGCCGCAAGACGCGCTTCAAATTGACCCCTTCACCCAGACCGCCGTGGAGATGGGGCGCGTCCTGGATGGAATCTTCAGGAAAGCAAGAGCGCGTTGCTCATCTACCTGCGAAGAGTGCGGCCGGCGCGGAAAGGGTCGTCAACTGGGTTTCAAAAGGAGCGTACTGTGCCCCGCCTGTTTCGCACGTCACAGCATACCCCGTCAGGCCCGCCGCACACGCTTCCTGGTAGACGCGGCAAAAGCAAATGAGCGCTTGGTGATCCTGGAGCCTGAAATTCCTGCTTTGATTCGACACCTGCTGCCGGTAGAACTGTGGCGAACGTTCCGTTTTCAGCAACCGAAAAACCATGCTGCAATCACGATGAGATACGTAAATACGGCGGCGTTGGCTGAACTATGTCCTCGACTGGAAACGCTCGAAAACAAGTGCCAGGAACTAGTCGGCGAGATGCACTAGTTAGCGAGAACTTCGCTCGGGCGGAAATTCGTCCGAGACACTCCTCGCATATGAATTGGTCTCGCTGCGCACGACCACTCAGCGACTCCCAGGGGTGCGACGAGACACAAATTCTTCCACCCTTGTATCTTCCGCGCTGTTGCTGGATCTTCGCCGGAAGCCGGGGTTGCGATGGAGCACCGCGTTAATGTCCTTCTGCGACGGCTCGACACCCAATCCTCCGCGACCCGACCAAGCAGGCGCGTAATGCTGCCCCGCCGTTTCCGCTGACGCGTGACCCATTAGTGCGGCAACAATTACTTGATCGAACATTGCCTTCGCGTCCGCAGCGAACATATGTCGTGCTGTATAGAGTGACGGGTGGCGCGACCTCTTCGGCCAAATAGCATCAGCTTTGCGGCGGACGAGTTGACGGCACGCGTCATATAGATCCTGGAAGTGGCCAGTTGAAGCATAAGTATGTACGGTGATGAGGTGAAGGCGAATTATTCGTAGTTGGTCGTCGCGCAACCGAGTCAACGAGAGCGTCCGATGCTCACTATGCGCACGATCGTTCGTATTCTTTGCATTCTTCACCAAAAGTTGAAACCCTCCCCGCTCGTCGACGTGCATACGCGCAGTCTGCCATTCGCCAGGCCGAAGCCCGGTTAAATAGCCCGCGATAAACCACCTGGCTGCTGGCCGCCCCCATGTGCTACGCGACCCGGCCAATTGCTTTAGCAGCTCCTCGGTATCTTTCCTAGAGAAGCGTTTTACTTTTTGAGTCGCGGTGCGAGGACGTCGACGCTTGGCGTCGCGTCTTTGCTCGCGGACCTGCTCGCGCAATCGGCTGACGGTTTCCTCGCTGGAATTGGAGGTCAGCAGAACACGTCGTGCCTTTTGAATACCGACGTCTCCGTGGCTCTCGATTTGGTCAAAAACGTAGATAATTGCCGCGCGGTACAGCCTTGCGGTTGCCGCCTGCCAATCAGCTTCGTGCTTTCGGAAGAGACGGGCGACCTGTTCCGGACCTTGGGCAGCATCCCACGTTAACCCCACGTCCGTCTTAGCCATCTTTTCCAATCTGCGATATATGAGTCGATATTGGGCGACCGTCGTTGGTGATCTTGACCGAGATTCTCTTGGGTGGACCTCTTCAGTCATATTACATCCCCCGCGGCGCAAAGGTGCGATCTGATGGACCGTAAGCGGCACAATCGAAAGAGCCAATTATGGCCATTCGACGATAACGTTCAAGCGCAAATAGCGGAAAGTTTCCACTTTAGATGTGAAGATCTAGCGCTGCGACTCTTAGGAGCCGTGGTTCCCCGCCCCCTCGGGGGATAAATTGAGGTCTGCGCGGATCGACGACCATCGAGGCGGAGTATTGGTGCGTTCCTGCCCAACTCGGCGAGCTTGAACACCAGCGTCTTGTTGCTGGAGTGCAGATCTCGAGCGGTAAACCGACATTCTCCTGACTATCCGATTACATACGTGTAATCCAGGACCCCAGCCTGAGCGCCGCCTGCACAATATGGCTACACAATGGCACTTAGGAAAGCGGGATGAAAATCCTGATCGTCGAGGATGAACGCAAGACGGGGGACTATCTGCGGCAAGGGCTGACTGAAGCTGGCTTCGTCACCGACCTCGCGCGCGACGGGACGGACGGCATGCACCTGGCGACGCAGAATGACTACGACCTGGTCGTGCTCGATGTGATGCTTCCCGGCATCGATGGCTGGGAAGTGCTGCGGCGCATCCGCGAAGCGAATCGGTCAATGCCGGTGCTGTTCCTCACAGCCCGGGACCAGGTCGACGACCGCGTCAAAGGGCTCGAGCTCGGGGCCGACGACTACCTCGTGAAGCCCTTCGCGTTTTCGGAGCTGCTCGCCCGGGTGCGTACGCTGCTAAGGCGCGGGCTCGGGCGCGAGCAACAGCGATTGCAGGTAGCCGATCTTGAGCTCGACCTAATGAGGCGCAGGGTGATTCGAGCCGGCAAGCGCATCGATCTCACTGCCAAGGAATTCGCTCTGCTCGAGCTGCTGTTACGCCGGCAGGGCGAAGTCCTTCCGCGATCGCTCATCGCATCGCAGGTCTGGGACATGAACTTCGACAGCGACACGAACGTCATCGAGGTCGCGGTGCGCCGCCTGCGCGCGAAGGTCGACGACGACTTCGAGCCGAAGCTCATCCGCACCGTGCGCGGAATGGGCTTCGTGATCGAGCCGCCGGAGCAGGCCTGATGCGAAAACGGCGGTCGATCACGTTCCTTCTCACGTTGTATTTTTCGATCGCGTCGACCGCCGTCCTTCTCGTCGGGGGCTACTTCGTCGGGCGACTGGTCGACGCGCACCTGGTGGAACAGGACCAGGCAGTGCTCGAGGGAAAGCTCGAACTCGTGCGCAATCTGTTGGCGAAGGTGCGCACCGAAGGAGAACTCGCCGCAGTGCACGACACATTGGCCGAAGCGCTCGTCGGGCATCACGACCTATTCGTCACCGTAGTCGCGCCCGACGGCACGCGGCTGTACACGTCCGAGGGTTTCGCATCGGCTACCGGTCCTGCATGGTCGATTCCCCCGACCGAGCTGCCGCGGGAAGCCGAGGCGAGCGTGCGCGAGCACGAAGGCCGACTGTATCGCTTCATCTCGACGAAAGCGGATACCGGAATCCCGGGCGCGCAGCCGGCAGCCGTCGTCGTCGCGCTCGACATCGACTTCCATAGACGATTCATGACCGACTTCCGCAACAGCCTTTGGCTGAGCGTCGCGGTGGGCATTGCGCTGTCCGCGCTGCTCGGTTGGTTCTCCGCGCGCCGAGGCCTGTCTCCTGCACGCAAGGCGCTGGAGCTGATGCACCGCATCTCTGCTGATCGACTTGGCGAGCGTCTGCCGCCTGAGTCGATGCCACCCGAGCTAGCTCCACTCGCCGCGGCCTTCAACGATATGCTCGCGCGGCTGGAGGATTCGTTCCGACGCCTGTCGGATTTCTCATCTGATCTCGCACACGAGCTGCGCACGCCGGTCAGCAACCTGATGACGCAGACACAGGTCGCGCTCGCCCGCGCGCGCACGTCCGAAGAATACCGCGAGATCCTGTACTCGAACCTCGAAGAGTACGAGCGGCTTTCGCAGATGACCTCGGACATGCTCTTCCTCGCGAAGGCCGACAACGGGTTGATCGCAACGCGCACCCAGAGCATCGATCTGGTTTCCGAAGTCGAGCGCTTGTTCGCGTTCTACGAGGCGCTGGCCGAGGAGCGTGGCGTACGGCTCGTGCTTACCGGAAAGGGGCGCGCACGCGCCGACGGAGACATGCTGAGGCGAGCGATCAGCAACTTGCTGTCAAATGCGATACGCCATACCCCGCGAGGCGGCGAGATTCGCGTCTCGATCGGCGCGGGCCGGTCCGGGCAGACCGAGTTGAGCATCGAGAATCCAGGGATACCGATCGCACCCGAGCAGCTTCGAAGGCTGTTCGACCGCTTCTACCGCGTCGATGCTTCGCGGCGGAAAGAGGGCGAGGGAGCAGGCCTTGGCTTGGCCATCGCGAAATCGATCGTCGAGGCGCACGGCGGATCGATCTCGGCGTCGAGCGCCGAAGGAACCATCCGCTTCGCATTCACGATGCCCGCAGCCTGAGCGAGAGGATCGCCAAGCCTCGCCGACCTCTGACTTCGTGCGGGTTGAATCAGCAACGGGCGCGGAGCATAGTGTTTGCCTCGGCAGGCGGGCGAAATCCGCAGCAACGAGATCATGACGGGCTTTGATGCGCTGCGCGACCACGAGGGCAATGAAGCCGTGCTGCCCGCTCGATGCGCTCGGCAGTATGAGAGGTAAATCGTGAAAATTGCATTGATCGGCGCAAGCGGGTACGTCGGTTCGGCGCTGCGAAACGAGGCGTTAACGCGCGGCCATCAAGTAACGGCACTCGTGTCCAATCCGGGCAAGCTCGAGCCGCAATCCGGGCTCGCCTTGACCAGGGTCGATGTTCTCGACGAGACGGCGCTGGCCGATTCCCTGCGAGGTCACGATGCGGTCCTGAGCGCATTCAGCGGACATGCGCAGGCCGACGTTCTCGGCTACTACCTGCAGGGCATTCACTCGATCATCGCCGCAGTAAAGAAGTCGGGCGTGCCGCGACTGTTGATGGTGGGCGGCGCCGGCAGCCTCGAAGCAGCGCCAGGCGTACTGCTGATCGACACGCCGCAATTCCCCGCGGCGTGGAAAGCGACTGCGGAGGGCGCGCGGCAAGCGCTGGAGTTGCTGAAGCAGGAACCGACGCTCGACTGGACCATGCTAAGTCCGTCCGCAATGCTCGAACCGGGCAAGCGGACCGGCAAGTTCCGGCTGGGAGGCGATCGATTGCTCGTCGACGCCAAGGGCGAGAGCCGTATTTCGCTTGAAGACTATGCGGCGGCGATGATCGACGAACTCGAGAAACCAGCGCATTCGCGCCGGCGGTTCACGGTCGGGTACTGAGCTTCAGCCGCCCCGCACTGCCCGCTCGCGCTC
>CALCZN010000400.1:0-7293 GCA_937903095.1 uncultured Burkholderiales bacterium | reverse complement strand
GGCGACGATGCGACGCGCCTGCATCAGCGATTCGTCGTCGAGCGCCCGTTCGATGCGTGCAAGGAAGCGCGACGGCGTCTCGTGCGCCATTCGTCCCAGGCCGATCGCCGACAGCCGCGCGCAGAACTCGTCCCAGCAGCGTTCGAGCGGCGTGCGCACGACGCGCGGACGCAGCGTCAGCAATGCGGCGCCGACGATCATCGCGGCGAGCACGACGGCGAGCAGCGCGGCGAGCCGCGTGCCGGCCGCATCGATGCCGAGCTTCGAGAGCAGCGAGCGCTGGCGGTTGCCGTCGTATTGCAGCACCCACTGGTTCCAGGCGTTGCCGATCGCTTCGAAGCCGAAGCGCACGCGATGCAGCCAGGCGAGCGCGGATGCGCCGGCCGCGCCGGCGCCAGCGCCGGCCGCCACTCGCCGGCCGCGCTCGATGCGCGCCGGGTCGACCGCGGCGGTGGGATCCACCCGCACCCAGCCGCGCCCGGCGAGCCACACTTCGGCCCAGGCGTGGGCGTCGGCCTGGCGCACCAGCCAGTAGCCGTCGACCGGATTGCGTTCGCCGCCCTGGTAGCCGGTGACGATGCGCGCGGGAATCGCCATCGCGCGCATCAGCACGACGAATGCGCTGGCGTAGTGTTCACAGAATCCGGCGCGGGTCTCGAACAGGAAGTCGTCGACGCCGTCGGCTCCGAGCGGCGGCGGTTCGAGCGTGTAGCGGAAAGGCTGCTGGCGAAACATCATCAGCGCGCGGGCGACGAGCGCCTCGGGCCCGTCGCCCGTGTTGCGCCAGCTCGACGCCAGCGCGATCGTGCGCGGATCGAATCCGGCGGGCAGCGCGAGCCACGGGCGAAGGCTCTGCGCGCTCTCGTCCACGCCGACGCGGAAGCTCGTCTGCGAGACGACCCGATAGCGGATCCTTTCGTCGATCGGCGCCGACGCGACCAGCTGCAGGTCGGGCAGGCGCAGCGCCGCGCCCCGGCGCCCGGCATCGGCTTGCACCGGCATCTCCAGCGCGAACAGCCAGTCGCGGCCCGAAGGCTCCAGCGTCACCTCGTAGGAGAAGCGCTGCGACGGGTCGTCGGCGGCCTCGATGCGCGCCGCGCCCAGGCGATGCGGCGCGGCCAGTGCGCGCCAGGTTCGCCCGTCGAAATCGCCGAAGACCGGCCCGCGCCAGTACAGCAGCGCATTCGGCGGCGTGGGGCCGTCGAACTGCACGCGGAAGGCGATCGCATCGGACTCGCCGAGCTGGGCGATGTTGCCCACCGTCATCGAGTCCGACAGCCCGGTGGTCGCGCGGCTCGCGTCGGTGCTCGTTCCCCACAGAGGCGCGCCGGCCCGCGGGAACAGCAGGAACGCGACGATCGCCAGCGGCATCGCCTGCGCGAGCATCGACCCCACGAGTTTCGCTCGCGCGGCGATCGACGCTTCGGCACGCCGGTACTGCATCGTCAGCATCGCCGTGAGCAGTCCGTAGAGCGCAACGAAGACGACGGCGGCGGTCGCGATCGACTGCGAGTGGAAGAACGCGGTCAGCAGCAGGAAGAAGCAGAGGAAGATGACGACGAACAGGTCGCGCCGTGCCTGCATCTCCATCAGCTTCACGCCGAGGAACAGCACGAGCAGCACGACGCCCGGCTCGCGTCCGAACAGGGTTCCGTATTGCGCATAGACGGCGGCGCAGCAGCCGATCGCGGCGACCCAGCGCACCGAGGCGCGCGGCAGCCAGCGGCCGGAGAGCACGAGCGCGAGCCGCCATCCGAACAGCACCGCGAAGGCGATGCCGGCCCAGGCCGGGATGTGCAGCAGGTGCGGCAGGACCGAGGCGAGCACCGGCAGCATCAGGAACAGCGTGTCGCGTCGGTCGCGCTCCCATTGCGCGCCCAGTGCGCCGCCCAGCGCGAGCAGCGAATATCGCAGCGGACGTGCCATGGTCTGCCTGCGCCCTTGCGCGCTCAGCGCGACCAGGTCGCCAGCGCCTCGAGGCAGCGCATGCGGTGGGCCGGTCCGCTGTCGGCTTCGACGAGCACGCCGGGCAGGCGCAGCCCGAAGCGGCTGCCGCTCGCGTCGGCATCGATCGTCCAGCGCGCCAGTCGCGACAGGCGCGCCTCGTCGGCCATCGACGCGGGAAGCTCGTACCAGTCGAGCGTCGTTTCGCCCAGCTCGGCTTCGCCCCGCTGCAGCGTCACCAGGTCGCCCGACGCGCTGCGCGCGACCGCCTTCCACGCGATGCGTTGCGGCGGATCGCCATCGACGTACGGGCGCAGCGCGATCGGGTCGCCGTGCCCGTTGCCGCTGCGCGCGCCTTCGCCTTGCGCCGTGCTGCGCGCGGGCAGCGGCGGCGCCGGCGTCTCGGGCGCCGGAAAGACGAGCACGCGCTGCGTGGGTTGCCAGAGTGCGCGCGCCCGCCAGATACCGATCGGAAAGGTGGTGGTCAGCGTGAAGCGCGGCATCGGCATCCATCCGCGCTTTTCGGTGGGCAGCGCCACCGAGACGAACTGCTCGGCGCCGGCCGGCACGTCGAAATGCTCGGGCTGCGCCATGCCGGCCGCGTGCAATGCCAGCGCGTAACGCTCGAAGCCCGAGGCGTTGCGCGCGATCAGCGTGAACTCGGCGTGCTGGCCGGCGAACACCGGTTCGGCGCGTGCGCCGCGCAGCGTCAGCATCGAGAGGTTGCGCACCGTGTGCAGCAGCGCGACGATGGCCACGCCGAAGATCAGGAAGGTGAGCGCGTAGCCGAGCGTGATCCGGTAGTTCACGGCGGCGACCAGCATCGCGAGAAGCGCGGCGCCGAACAGCGCGCCGGCGGCGCTCGGGCCCACCGCGACGTTGCGCCGGCCGATCCGGTGCTCGCCCGGTTGCGCGAGCGCGCTCACGGCACCGCGACCGCCTTCAGCAACTCGGCCACCAGTTCGGCGCGCGCGCGATGCGAGCCGCTGCTTCCCTTTGCCGGGCGAAGGCGGTGGCCGGCGACGGCAACGAGCACCGCCTGCACGTCGTCGGGCAGCACGTGGTTGCGGCCGTCGAGCATCGCCCATGCGCGCGACGCGTGCAGCAGCGCCAGCCCCGCGCGCGGACTGAGCCCCTCGGCCAGCGACGGGCTGCGCCGGCTGTACGTGACCAGGTTCTGCACGTAATCGAGCACCGGCGGCGCGCAGCGCAGCTCGCGCACGCGGCGCTGCGCCTGCACGAGCTGCGCAGGCTCCATCCGGGCGGGCAGCCGCTCGAGGAGTTCGCGCCGGTCGACGCCTTCGAGCAGCGCGCGCTCGGCCTTCGCGTCCGGGTAGCCCAGCTCGATGCACATCAGGAAGCGATCGAGCTGCGATTCCGGAAGCGGGAAGGTGCCGATCTGGTCCTGTGGGTTCTGCGTGGCGATGACGAAGAACGGCTCGGGCAGCGGGCGCGCCACGCCGTCGATCGACACCTGCCCTTCTTCCATCGCTTCGAGCAGCGCCGACTGCGTCTTCGGCGAAGCGCGGTTGATTTCGTCGGCCAGCAGCACCTGCGAGAAGACCGGACCGGGGTGGAAGACGAAGGCGGTGCGCTCGCGGTCGAACACCGATACGCCGACGATGTCGGCCGGCAGCAGGTCGTTGGTGAACTGCACGCGCTTGAAGCGCAGGCCGAGCGAGATCGACAGCGCGTGCGCGAGCGTCGTCTTGCCGACGCCGGGCAGGTCCTCGATCAGCAGATGCCCGCGCGCGAGCAGGCAGGCGAGGGCGAGACGGATCTGCGGCTGCTTGCCCACGACGATTTCGCCGACCTGCGCGGCAACCGCCTGGATGCGCTCGAGCATGGAGACGTCTGGGTATGAAGGTTCGGGGAGTCGTCGTCGAGTGTACGGGATGCAATGAGCGCGCCGCGTGTCGTCGTGCCTTCGTTTGGACGATCCGGCCGGCGCGCCGATAATCGGTGCTTCGGCCGTCATCGGCGGCGTGCGATGCGCCTGCCGCGCTTTCCCGGAGGGATCCATGTCCGCACAACCCCAGACCACGCCCGGGGGCGAGGGCGAAGCCCTCGTCGCCGTCGAGCGCGACGGGCCGGTTGCCCGCGTCACGCTGAATCGTCCTGCGCAGTTCAACGCGCTGTCCGAGGCGTTGATGGACGCGCTGCAGCGCGAGCTGGACGCGATCGCCGCCGATCGTTCGGTACGCGTCGTCGTGCTGGGCGCGGCCGGCAAGGCCTTCTGCGCCGGGCACGACCTGCGCGAGATGCGCGCCGAGCCGTCGCACGACTACTACCGCGCCCTGTTCGGGCAGTGCGCGCGGCTGATGACGTCGATCCAGCGCATGCCGCAGCCGGTGATCGCGCGCGTGCAGGGCATCGCCACCGCGGCCGGATGCCAGCTGGTCGCCGCCTGCGATCTCGCCGTCGCCGTGGACAGCGCCCGCTTCGCCGTATCGGGCGTCAATCTCGGGCTGTTCTGTTCCACTCCGTCGGTGGCGCTGTCGAGAAACGTGCCGCGAAAGACGGCGTTCGAGATGCTCGTCACCGGCGAGTTCATCAATGCGCAGACCGCGCTTGCGCGCGGCTTGGTCAACCGCGTGGTGCCGGCGGCCGAACTCGATTCGGCGATCGACGCGCTGGTGAAGCTGATCGTCGCCAAGCCGCCCGAGGCGATCGCGCTCGGCAAGGACCTGTTCTACCGCCAGCTCGAGATGGGCGTCGAGGGCGCATACCAGCTCGCCGGGCAGACGATGGCGTGCAACATGATGGAGCCCTCGGCGCTCGAGGGCGTGCAGGCCTTCATCGAGAAACGCAAGCCGGACTGGCACTGAAGAAGCTGAAGCGGCCGGAATGGCCCGGCCGCGGAACGCCGCGGCCCGACTCCCTATAATCGCGGTTTCCCCCGTCGATTCCTCCTCCATTGGTGAACCCCCGATGAAAATCCTCGTCCCCGTCAAGCGCGTGGTGGACTACAACGTGAAGGTGCGCGTCAAGAGCGACCAGAGCGGCGTCGACATCGCCAACGTCAAGATGTCGATGAACCCGTTCGACGAGATCGCCGTCGAGGAAGCGGTGCGCCTGAAGGAGAAAGGCGTGGCCACCGAGATCATCGCCGTCTCGTGCGGGCCGCAGCAGTGCCAGGAAACGCTGCGTACGGCGATGGCGATCGGCGCCGACCGCGCGATCCTGGTGCAGACCGACGTCGAGCTGCAGCCGCTGGCAGTGGCGAAGATCCTGAAGGCGCTGGTCGATCGCGAGCAGCCGCAGATCGTCATCCTCGGCAAGCAGGCGATCGACGACGACGCCAACCAGACGGGCCAGATGCTGGCCGCGCTCGCCGACCTGCCGCAGGCCACTTTCGCCTCGAAGCTCGAGGTCGCCGACGGCAAGGCGACGGTCACGCGCGAGATCGACGGCGGGCTCGAGACAATCTCCCTTTCGCTGCCGGCGGTCGTCACCACCGACCTGCGCCTGAATGAGCCGCGCTACGTCACGCTGCCGAACATCATGAAGGCGAAGAAGAAGACGCTCGACGTCGTGAAGCCCGAGGATCTCGGCGTCGACCCCACGCCGCGGCTGAAGACGCTGAAGGTGAGCGAGCCGCCCGCGCGCAGCGCCGGCGTGAAGGTGCCCGACGTCGCCACGCTCGTGGCGAAGCTGAAGAACGAAGCCAAAGTGATCTGAAGGGGAACGACGAAATGGCAGTTCTCGTCCTGGCCGAACACGACAACGCGTCGCTCAAGCCGAGCACGCTCAACACGATCGCCGCCGCGCGGAAGATCGGCGGCGACGTCACGGTGCTGGTCGCCGGCAGCGGCTGCGAAAACGCCGCGCAGGCCGCCGCACAGGCCGCCGGCGTGGCCAAAGTGCTGCTCGCCGACGCGCCGCAATTGAAGAACCAGCTCGCCGAGAACGTCGCCGCGCAGGTGCTCGCCGTTGCCGCAGCCGGCGGCTACGGCCACATCCTCGCGCCGGCCACCGCCTTCGGCAAGAACGTACTGCCGCGCGTGGCCGCGAAACTCGACGTCGCGCAGATCTCCGACATCATCGGCGTGGAATCGCCCGACACCTTCACGCGCCCGATCTACGCGGGCAACGCGATCGCCACGGTGCAGAGCGCCGACCCGGTCAAGGTGATCACCGTGCGCACCACCGGTTTCGACGCGGTCGAGGCGGGCGGCAACCTGGCGCCGGTCGATCCGGTCCAGGCGGTGGCCGATTCCGGCAAGTCGAGCTATGTGGGCAGCGAGATCGCCCGCAGCGATCGGCCCGAACTCACTGCCGCGCGCGTCGTCGTTTCGGGCGGCCGCGGACTGGGCAGCGCCGAGAACTTCAAGATGCTCGACCCGCTGGCCGACAAGCTGGGTGCGGCGCTCGGCGCCTCGCGTGCGGCGGTCGACGCCGGCTATGCGCCGAACGACTGGCAGGTCGGCCAGACCGGCAAGATCGTCGCCCCGCAGCTGTACATCGCCATCGGCATCTCGGGGGCGATCCAGCACCTGGCCGGGATGAAGGACAGCAAGGTCATCGTCGCGATCAACAAGGACGAGGAAGCGCCGATCTTCGGCGTCGCCGACTACGGCCTGGTCGGCGATCTCTTCGCGATCGTGCCGGAGCTGATCAAGGCACTCGACTGATCCGAACCCGCATTGCGCGCGGGCGCGGAACGCGCACCGTGCGCGAGGAGCCGACATGGCGACCTACCGCGCCCCGCTCGAAGACATGCTCTTCGTCCTCCGGCAGCTCGCCGGCATCGACGAGCTTGCCGCGCTGCCCGATTTCGCCGACGCCGGCTACGACACCGCGCGTGCGGTGCTCGAGGAATGCGCGAAGTTCAACGAGGGCGTGGTCGCGCCGCTGAACCGCAGCGGCGACCTGCAGCCGGCCATCCTCGAGAACGGCGAGGTGAAGACCTCTCCGGGTTTCGCCGAAGCCTTCCGTGGCTTCGTCGAAGGCGGCTGGCAGGGCGTGCAGCATCCCGAGCAGTTCGGCGGACAGGGCCTGCCCAAAGTCGTCGCCACGCCGTGCATCGAGATGCTCAATTCGGCGAACCTGTCGTTCGCGCTGTGCCCGCTGCTCACCGACGGCGCCATCGAGGCGCTGCTCACCGCGGGCTCTCCGGCGCAGCAGCAGCTGTACGTGCCGAACCTCATCTCCGGCGACTGGACCGGAACGATGAACCTCACTGAGCCGCAGGCAGGCTCGGACCTCGCGCTGGTGCGCACGAAGGCGGTGCCGCAGCCCGACGGCAGCTATCGCATCTTCGGCCAGAAGATCTTCATCACCTACGGCGAGCACGACATGGCGAAGAACATCGTCCATCTCGTGCTCGCGCGCACGCCCGACGCGCCC
>CALCZN010000399.1:0-5144 GCA_937903095.1 uncultured Burkholderiales bacterium | reverse complement strand
GAGGCGCTCCTGGCAATAGGCGGCCGCCGCCTCGCGCACCATGCGCTCGTCTTCGCTCAATTGCTGGTCGAGCAGCAGCGGGTCGTCCCACTTGAAGGCAGCTTTCATCGGCTCTCCTGAATTCGGCTCGGGAAATGTCGTAGCGTAGTGGATTCGCCTGTGCCGGCCGGACGGCGCGGCGCCCGCGAACGCTCCCTTCGGCAGGCCGGGGCGCCGGGCGGTGGCAAAAATGGCATTTCGATACCGATTTATGCCCGAAGCGCGCGCGCTTCCCCATGATCTGGCTCAAGCGGTTGCGTTGATGCGGGGCAAGGACGTCCCCGCCGGAAACGGGTAGCGTTCGCGTATGCGCGCTGCTCGCTGGAGTCTGGCGGCCCGGCTGGCCGTCCTCGGTTTCTCGATGCTGCTGCTTGCGCTCGTTTCGATCGCGCTCACGTTCTGGGTCACGTGGGAGCTGCAGGGCGGGGCGGCGGCGGTCAACGAGGCGGGCCGCATGCGCATGCAGGCCTATAGGCTGGCGCTCGACGCGCAGCGCGGCGCGGCCTCCGATCTGGCGCGCCACGTCGAGCGCTTCGACGAAAGCCTGGCGGTGCTGGGCGAAGGAGACCCGTCGCGGCCGCTCTTCGTGCCATGGAACGACGCCACGCGCGAGCGCTTCGCCGACGTGCAGGCGCAATGGCGTTCGCTGCGCAGCGACTGGCTCTCGCGCCCGGATCTCGTGCGGCTGTCGCAGGTGGACGAGTTCGTCGAGTCCACCGACGACTTCGTTGCCTCGATCGAGAGCCAGCTGTCGCGCTGGACGGCGATCCTCTATTCCTACCAGTTCGCGATGATGGCGCTGGCGATCGGCGGCGCGGTAGCGTTGCTCTACACCGGCTACATCTACGTCGTCGACCCGGTCGCCCGACTGCGGCGCGCGCTCGCGCGCGTCGAGCAGGGCGAGTTCGACGCGCGGGTCGACGTCGTCTCGCGCGACGAGTTCGGCGAGCTGGGCGAGGGCTTCAACCGGATGGCCGGCAATCTGCAGCAGCTGTACGCCGGCCTCGAGGACAAGGTCCGCGAGAAGACGGCGACGCTCGAAACGAAGAGCCGGCGACTCGCGGCGCTGTACGACG
Organism: uncultured Burkholderiales bacterium; assembly: GCA_937903095.1. Classification (GTDB taxonomy): domain Bacteria; phylum Pseudomonadota; class Gammaproteobacteria; order Burkholderiales; family Burkholderiaceae_E; genus Zeimonas. The sequence goes on along the minus strand of CALCZN010000399.1, from coordinate 4,029 downwards.
CGAGCGCGTTCATCGGCGGCGTGGACACGCTCGACGACCTCGCGCGCGGCTTCGTGCGCAAGGCGCGCGAGGCCGCGCGGGCGGACGCCGCGGTGATCCGCTGGTCGGACCAGGCCAACCAGCGCTATCTGCTGCTCGCCGCCGACGGGCTGCCCGACGCGATCGTTCAGGCCGAGCAGTGCGTGAACGCGGGAAGCTGCTACTGCGGAGATGCGTCGGCCGGCTCCGGGGCGCGCACGATCGCGCTGTCCGACGCCGTCGGACAGCGGCTCGGCCATTGCCTGTCGGCCGGCTATCGGACGCTGGTCGCCGTTCCGATCGAGTTGCAGCACCGCGTGCTCGGCGAGATCGACCTGCTGTATCGCGACGAGCGCGCGCTGGTCGACGAAGACCGCTCGATGCTCGAAACGATGGCGAGCCACCTGGCCAGCGCGATGGAGGGCATGCGCGCGGCCGCGCTCGACGTGGAGGCGGCGGTGGCGCACGAGCGCGAGCTGCTCGCGCAGGAGCTGCACGACTCGATCGCGCAGTCGCTGGCGTTCCTGAAGATCCAGGTGAAGCTGTTGCGCGACGCGGCCGCGCGCGGAGATCCGGCGAAGGTCGACCGCGTCGTCGACGAGATCGACGCCGGCGTGCGCGAGAGCTACAGCGACGTGCGCGAGCTGCTGCTGCACTTCCGCACGCGCACGCGCGACGAGGACATCGAGCCGGCGCTGCGCACGACGCTGTCGAAGTTCGAGCACCAGACCGGCCTGCACGTGCAGTTCGACATCGAGGGTCACGGACTGCCGCTCGACCCCGACGTGCAGGTGCAGGCCCTGCACATCGTGCAGGAGGCGCTGTCCAACGTGCGCAAGCACGCCGGCGCGCAGCGCGTCTGGCTTCGCGTGCAGCAGGCGCCGGTGTGACGGCCGCGGCTTCGATGCGCAGGCCTCGCCCGGCGAGACGCAGGTGGGGCTGCGCATCGCGCGCGAACGCGCGCAGCGCATCGGCGGCCGGGTCGAGGTCGAATCGGCGCCCGACGAGGGAACGCGGGTGATCCTCACGTTGCCGCCGCAGGCGTCGCGGGCGGGCGAGGGCGCCGCGGCGACCGAAGCAGGCGCCGCTTCGGCCAGCGGCGCTGCGCGCGAAGCGAAGACGCCGCTGGCGGGGAGCGCGACATGAACGCGCCGATCCGCCTGCTCGTCGTCGACGATCACACGCTGTTCCGGCGCGGACTCGTCGCGCTGCTGGCGAGCGAGCCGGGCCTCGAGGTCGTCGGCGAGGCGGGCGACGCCGGCGAGGCGCTGCGCCGCGCGCGTGAGCTGCAGCCGCAGGTGATCCTGCTCGACAACCATCTGCCCGGAGCGAGCGGCGTCGCAGCGCTTCCCGGGCTGAAGGAAGCCGTGCCGTCGGCGCAGGTGCTGATGCTCACCGTCAGCGAGGACGAGAACGACCTGGCGGCGGCGCTGCGCGCCGGCGCGCGCGGCTACGTGCTGAAGACGATCGACGGCGACGCGCTCGCCGACGCGATCCGGCGCACGATGGCAGGTGAGTCGGTGGTCAGCCCGGAGATGACCGGCAAGCTCGTCGAGGCGTTCCGCTCGAGCGTGGAAGGGCAGGGCGAGGCGCGCGCGAAGGCGGTGGCCGATCCGATCGAGACGCTCTCGCCGCGCGAGCGCGAGATCCTCTCGCACATCGCGCGCGGCGCGAGCAACAAGGCGATCGCGCGCGCGCTCGACATCGCCGAGACGACCGTGAAGATCCACGTGCAGCACATCCTGCGCAAGCTGAATCTCGTCTCGCGCGTGCAGGCGGCGGTGTACGCCGCGGAACGCGGAATCGACTGACAGCCAGCACTTCGCCAGCGCGGGAACGCTGCGAAACACAGCATTTTGCGCTGCGAACACTGCTCCGGAGCTGATAACGCCGCACTTCGCAGCGAAATCGCCGTGCGTGCGCCGGCAGCGAAGCCGCCGACCGCTGTCATCCGCCCGACTGCGTGAATTCGCGCGGGGAAACGACCCGCCCGCGCATCCCGGCATCGCGAAGCAGCCGCTGCTCGCCGGTGACGAGCAGGATGTCGTCGCGCGCCTCGAGCAGGTCCCACAGCAGCTGGTCGCCCGGATCGGGCGCTCGCGCCGTCGCCGCGGCCGGGTCGAGGACGATCGCATGCTGCACGAGATCGACGAGGATCTCGTCGAGTTCGTCGTCGTTCAATCCGTGCAGCTTGCGCAGCTTCGGCCTCCGCGGTACGGCGCGGTATTCGGCGATCAGCGCCTCCGAGAGGACGAACGGAAACGCGGCGGCAAGCATGCCGTCGAGGATCCGGGAAACCGGAGATCCGGCGTCCGACGTGATCAGGCCTGCGACGACCACGTTCGTGTCGATCACGACGGCCTGTCGTGTCATCGCTTCCTGCGCGCTGCGTCGACTTCCGCCCTTGCCGTCTTCGTCGCCTCGGCCTCGCTCAGCCCAGCTCTCGCGCGAGCGCGCTGGACGAGATCGCGCGCGCGCTCGCGCGACTTGATTCCGTAGAACTCGAGGCTCTCGTCGATCAGTTCGCCGATCGTCTTGCTTCTCCGGACCGACGCTTCCTTGAGCGCGCGGTAGCGCTCCTCGGAGAGAGTGATCGTGATGCGGCTCATCGCATCCTCAGTTTGGTGTGAAAACACCAATATGTTATCCCACTCCACGACGGATTCGAAGCAACGGGGGGAGTAGTCCTTTCGAACTATGCGAAGGGGCCTCGCCCTCCTCCTTCCGCATCCGCGAACGCACACCGCCGAAGGATGTTCGCGCGCCTCGCCGGTCCCTAGAGTCGGCAGTCAGGGAGAACGCGAAATGACTGCCGTCGTATTCGAGGGCGCGCGAGCGCGCCAGGGCCTGTCGGTGCTGATCTTCAGCACGCTCGCCTTCACCGTCTGCTTCATGGTCTGGATGATGTTCGGCGTGATCGGCATTCCGATCCGCAAGTCGCTCGATCTGAACGCCACGCAATTCGGGCTGCTCACCGCGACGCCGGTGCTCACCGGCTCGCTGATCCGCGTGCCGCTCGGCATCTGGACCGACCGCTACGGCGGCCGCATCGTGATGACGGTGCTGATGGCCGCCACAGTGCCGGCCATCTGGCTGATGGCCTACGCCACGCAGTTCTGGCAGTTCATCGTCATCGGGCTGTTCGTCGGCCTGGCCGGCGGCTCGTTCTCGGTGGGCACGCCGTACGTCGCGCGCTGGTTCCCGCGCAACCGCCAGGGCTTCGCGATGGGCGTCTACGGCGCCGGCAACTCGGGCGCGGCGGTCAACAAGTTCGTCGCGCCGGCGCTCGTCGTCGCCTTCGGCTGGGCGATGGTGCCGCAGGTCTACGCCGTGATCCTGCTCGTGACCACGGTCCTGTTCTGGATGTTCACGTACAGCGATCCGGCCCACCTCGTGCCGAGCAGCGTTCGCTTCGCCGACCAGCTGAAGCTGCTGCGCGATCCGCGCGTGCTCAAGTACTGCCAGTACTACAGCATCGTCTTCGGCGGCTACGTGGCGCTGAGCCTGTGGATGGTGCAGTACTACGTCGGCGAGTACGGCCTCGAGATCCGCACCGCGGCGCTGCTGGCGGCCTGCTTCTCGCTGCCCGGCGGCGTGCTGCGCGCCATCGGCGGCTGGCTCTCGGACAAGCACGGCGCGCACAAGGTCACCTGGTGGGTGATGTGGGTGAGCTGGATCTGCCTGTTCCTGCTGTCCTACCCGCAGACCGACTTCACCGTCCTCACGGTCAACGGCCCGAAGACCTTTCACATCGGCCTCGACGTCGTTGCCTTCACCGCACTGATGGCGGTGCTGGGCGTGGCCTGGGCCTTCGGCAAGGCCAGTGTCTTCAAGTACATCAGCGACGAGTACGTCGACAACATCGGCGCGGTCAGCGGCATCGTCGGTCTCGCCGGCGGCCTGGGCGGCTTCGTGCTGCCGATCCTCTTCGGTGCGCTGATGGACTTCACCGGCGTGCGCTCCAGCGCCTTCATGCTGATGTACGGCGTGGTCTGGGTGTCGCTGATCTGG
>CALCZN010000398.1:0-10756 GCA_937903095.1 uncultured Burkholderiales bacterium | reverse complement strand
ACCTGCGCGGCGCGGACCTGAGCGGCGCGGACCTGAGCGGCGCGTACCTGCGCGGCGCGTACCTGCGCGGCGCGGACCTGCGCGGCGCGGACCTGAGCGGCGCGGACCTGAGCGGCGCGGACCTGCGCGGCGCGGACCTGAGCGGCGCGGACCTGCGCGGCGCGGACCTGAGCGGTCACAAGCTCATCGGCGAGCGTCCGATCCTCCAGATCGGCTCCATCGGCTCGCGCGCCGACTACCTCGTCGCGTATCTCACGGATGCGGGCGTGATGATCCGTGCCGGTTGCTTCTTCGGCACGCTCGATGCGTTCCGTGCGGCGTGCATCGAGACGCACGGCGAGAACGTGCACGGCCGCGAGTACGCAGCGGCGATCACGCTGATCGAAGCGCACGCCGGGTTGTGGGCGGGTGCGGACGCCACGGCACCGGAGGCAGCATGACTGCCTACCGAGAGCCGGCATGGCACCGCTTCTGCCGCCTGCATCACGAGGCCATCGGGCAGGTGCTCGGTGGCGGGCTTGCCGGCGCAGTGCTGGCGCTGATGGTGTTCTGGGGGGTTGGGCAATGAGCGACAGGCCAATGTTCGAGCGCGAACCGGGGCCCGGCTTCTGATCCGGCTGCTACGGCGAGGCCCTCGGCCGGTACATGACCGTGCGCACCAACGGCAATGAAATCGAGCTCCGCCGCGCCGACGCCAGCCTGAGCGTCTGGATTCAATTCTCGGCAGAGCAGGCCCGCGCCATCGCCGCCGAGCTGGTCGCGGCTGCGGATGCGATCGAGGCGCAGGCATGAGAGCGCACGACGACCCCGCCATCGCCGCGCAGCCGTTCGCGGCCGACGTGGCGCCGCTGCCGCTCGACTACACGCGCTGCTACGACTGGTTCGCCTGCCCGCTCGGGACGCACTGCCGGCGCGCCGAGCCGGTCGGCGACGAACCCGTCTCGCAGGCGCTGTTCTACGCGGCGTCGCAGCAGCGCGGCGGGTGCGAGCACTTCATCGATATGGAGGCGTGATGGCAATGGCTGACTACCGACTCTGCGACGTGTGCGACGGCAAAGTGTTCTACGACTCGAATCTCAACTATGAGCCGGGGCCGTCTCCGTATCGCGACACACCACCGTTCCGCTTCGCCGGCAAACCTCAGTACGACGACGCCGAGTTGTGCAACAAGCACGGCTTGCGGCTCGACTACCTCGGAGATTGGGCTGTGATCTGCGAGGGCTCGCCAAGACGCACAAAACGACGATCGTGCCGATCGAGCCGGACGGCGGAGCGCAGCCATGAGCCTGACCATGCAACAACGCAAAGCGCTTGCCGAGGCTGCCGCCCGCCGACTGGCGCAGGAAGCAGAGCGCAAGGCGTGCGCCGAGGCGCTGAGGAAGTCCTGCCGGCGCGTGCGACCCCGCGTGCCGAGATGCTGCAGCGGGGCGCCGAGACGGTGCGCGACCGCCAGCGGGCCACGCTCGACAACTACCTACGCGGAGTGCTGCAAGCCATTACGCCCGGTGACAGCCTGACCCGGCATTACCTCACAGGCGCCGCACTGGCCGCGCAGGCGATGGACGTTCTGACTATGGCGGAAGCGTCGGCGTGGATCGAGCGGGCCTGGGAGGCGAGTCGTGCAACCCGTTGAGCGCACCCCGCGCTATCTCCGTCTCGGCGTGCCGCACGACATCGCCAGGTGTGCGGACTCGGCGGGTTGCCCGCACGCGGGCGACTGCGCGCGCACTGCGCCGGCTGCCATCGACATCGGGCCCACGAAGTTGACGCTGTTCAACGCGGCGCGACTCGCCGAGGGCTTCTGCCAGTACTACATCCCGGCGGAGTTGGCCGCATGAAACCGCTTCGCACTGCTCGCGAGCTGCGCGCGATCTCCGACCTTCGCTACGCCCGCCGCACCGAGCCGGAACGCCGGTACTGCGAGGGAGAGCTGCGACTGCTGTGGGCCTCGCCGGCGAGGTTGCTGGCGGGATGGCGGGACGTGCAACGACAAGCACCGACGACCGCCCGGTGAGCGCGGTCCATCACGAGGGAGAACGCACCATGAGTGCCGTACCACAGGCCATCCAGCCGGCCCAGACGCTGGAGTCGCTCGCCGACGCATGGGCGCGCGCCAAGCACGAAGAAGACGCTGCAAACAAGCGCCGCGTCGAGATCGAGGCGCGCATTCTCGCCGTCGCAGGTAGCCGTGACGAGGGAGCGCAGACACACGAGCTCGCCGACGGCCGCAAGCTCACCGTCACGGCGAAGGTCACGCGCACGGTCGACGAAACAGCTTGGCGCGAGGTCATGCACCAGGTCCCGGCCGAGCTGCGCCCGATCCATTGGGTCGAGACGATGAAGCTCGACATGCCGGGGCTGCGCTGGCTGATGGAGAACAAGCCCGACGTCTACGCGATCGTCGCGCGCGCCATCACCGCGAAGCCGGCGAAGCCCGCTATCTCGTTGAAGGTGGCATGAATGGCGATCACTCTTCAATCGATCAGTCGCGCATCCGCCGTCAAGGCGCCGCGGGTCATGCTTTTCGGCCCGCACGGCTTGGGCAAGTCGACGTTCGGTGCGGGCTCGCCCGCTCCGATCTTCATCCTCACCGAAGACGGCCTCGGGACGTTGCAGGTTCCGCACTTCCCGCTCGCGACGAGCGAGGCCGAAGTGCTCGAGGCGATCGGCGTGCTCTACAACGACGAGCACGAGTTCCAGACGGTCGTCATCGACTCGCTCGACTGGCTCGATGCGCTCATCTGGAACGACATCAACACGAACTACGAGGCGAAGGATCTCGCCTACGGCAAGGGCGCGGTGATCGCCGCCGAGCGCTGGCGCACGATCCTCGACGGACTGAACGCGCTTCGCAATGACCGCGGCATGGCCGTCGTGCTTCTTGCGCACGCGCAGATCAAGCGCTTCGACTCGCCCGAGGTTGAGCCGTTCGATCGGTACATGCCCAAGCTGCAGGAGCGCTCGTCGGCACTCGTGCAGGAGTGGTGCGACTGCGTGCTGTTCACGAACTTCAAGACGCTCGTTCGCAAGGACGACGTCGGCTTCAACCAGAAAGTATCGAGAGGCATCACGACCGGCGAGCGCCTGCTCTACACGGTCGAGAAGCCTGCGTATCTCGCGAAAAACCGATACGGCCTGCCTGAATCGCTCCCGCTGTCCTGGGGGGCTTTCGCCGACGCGCTCGCCGCTTCCATTTCCCCACCCGCGGCACAACCCGCCGCCGAAACCGAAGGAGCCTGAAATGGCCGAAATCTCGTTCAACGCCGCCGAAGTGCCCCCGCAACAAGAATTCGATCTTCTGCCGGCCGGCAAGTACGTCGCGCAGGTGATCGACAGCGAAGTCTCGCGCAACAGTAAGGACACGGGAGACGTGCTCAAGCTCACGCTCGAGGTGCTCGAGGGCGAGTACGCGAACCGTCGTCTGTGGGCTCGGCTGAACATCACCCACGAGAACCCGGACGCCGAGCGCATCGGGCGCTCGCAGCTCTCGGCGCTGTGCCACTCGATCGGCGTCGTTCAGTTGAAAGACACGACCGACCTGCACGACAAGCCGACGCTCGTTACGGTAAAGATCCGCAAGGACAAGTCCGGGACGTATCCGGATCAGAACGACGTCAGCGGCTTCTCGGCGGTCGGCGGACGTGCGCCCGTCGCATCAGTGCGGCCGAGTGCGCCAGCCGCCGGTAAAACGACGCCGCCCTGGCAGCAGAAGAAAGTCGCGTAAGTGGCAGCGTTGCCCAATCCGCAGCACTCGCTCGCGCAGGCCATCTACGACCTGCACGAGCGGCGCGGCGAAGCCGAGCAGGATCGCCCCTATCTGGGCGTTTCTGAGCTCGGCGAGCCGTGTGCACGGCGCTTGTACTACCGCTTCCACTGGGCAGCGCGAGAGCGCTTCGACGGCCGCATGCGCAGGCTATTTGACACCGGGAACCGCGAGGAGGCCCGCCTACTCGACGAGCTGCGTGAGCTTGGGCTCGATGTATGGGACCGACAGGAGGACGGCTCGCAGTACGAAGTGCAGGCTCACGGCGGGCATCTTCGCGGGCGCTTGGACGCTGTCGTTCGCGGGCTGCCCGAAGCACCGAAGACGCCGCACGTCTTTGACGTCAAGACCGTAAAGGCCAAGAAACTAGCCGAGCTCATCCGGAACGGATTCGCCAAGACGTACCCGAGGTACCACGCGCAGGGGATCGGATACGCCGGCCTGATGGATCTTGAGCGCTGCGCCTTCGCGTTCGTCTGCAAGGACGACGAGACGATCGTGCTCGAGCGCTTCAAGTTCGACCAGGACGAGTTCGACCGACTGATGGAGCGCGCCGGCCGAATCATCTTCGCCGCCGAGCCGCCTCCCGGCATCAGCACCGACCCGGCGTTCTGGGAATGCAAGTTCTGCCCAGCCTTCGAGCTATGCCACGGGACGGCTGCGCCGCCTGCGACGTGCCGATCGTGCCTGCATGCGACCGCGATGGCCGACGGCACCTGGCGGTGCGAGTTGCACGACAAGACGCTGTCTGTCGATGAGCAGCGCGCGGGCTGCGCCGACCACCGGCTGATCCCGTCGACGATCAGCACGTTCGCCGAGCTGCTCGACGCGGACGGCAACGACGTGCGCTACCGCAACAAGCTCACCGGGGTCGAGTTCGTGAACGGCGAGCGGCCCGGATACAGCAGTGCGGAGATCGCGGCCTGCGCGGACAAGCGTGCGTTGGGCAACAACGAAATCGATGCGATGCGCGAAGAGTTCGATGCGCGCATCGTCAACACGAGGGAGTGACGATGCAACAAGACGACGGCGGGCTGGCAACGATGCCCGACGACCTGAAGCCGGTGTTCGGAGACGACACGCCCGCCCCGCGCGTCGGCCCGAGTCCGGCAGTCATGCGCGAGCTCGGTGCGAAGCGTGCGCCGCTCACACGCGCGCAATGGCAGGCGACGCGCGATGCACTCACCGACATGCTGGCGCGTTACGACCGCATGGCGCCGTCCTGCCAGTCGTGCATGTATCTCGATGCGTCCGGCTGGTGCGCGAAGTGGGAGGCGAAGCCGCCGGCTGAGTTCCTTGCGTCCGGGTGTGATGCCTGGGCGTGGGACGAGTGCCCGCTATGACCGACTCCGACATCCCACCAGCGGCTGCCGTCGCGCGTGGGCGGGCAGTTGATCTATCGGAGTCAGGCATGAGCAAGCTCGCCGAACACTATGACGGCCTCGCAAGAACATGGCACGGGCTGACAGCGAAGTATCTGGAATCGATCTCGTGGAACACGCACTCCAATACCGAAGCGTTATACAAGTTGGCTGTGCGCGCATCCCTGCGTTCGGCGAGGTACGCACGACTTGCGGAGCAGGCCCGTCGGGAGGTGGCGCAGTGATTGGCTATACGACGCGCACCGAAGCGTTGGCGCATGGGTTCACGCATCACGGCTCGTACTTCGGCATCCCGGTATGGATCGGCGATCTCGAAAGCGACGGCCTGTTGGTCGAGCCGAAACACGTTGCGCTTGAACCCTTGATGACGCTGTTCCATTGGATCGAACAGACGATGCACGCGCTGCTCTACCCGGACGTGCCGCCAGTCTTTCAATTCAAGGTGAAAGGCCCGATCGAACAGGAGGCATCGCAATGATCGTGAAGTGGCGGACAGGCGGCGGATGGGGCCACGAGTACATCCAGCGCGTCGAGTGTGTGCGCGAGACGGCTAAGACCGTCGTCGTGCTCGTCGGCTTGGGAAACACGACGCGCGAACGCAAGGCGCTGAAACACAGCGACTACGCGCAGTACCACGATAGCTGGCAATCGGCGAAGGAATACCTGCTCGCTGGCGCCCGCCGAACGGTCGATGCGTACAAGGCACGCCTGCACGATGCCCGCACACAACTCGGCATGATCGAAAGCCTGAAAGAGCCGGTGGAGCAGGCGCAGGAGGCGGCACGGTGAGCGAACGCACGAACCTCAGTGAACGCGCCAACGAGTTGCTGCGCGGCGCGGCATCGCCTGAGCAGGGCATCGAGGCTATTCGGGTAGCGCGAAGCCTTGACGGAGCAAGCGCACCGTCAACGCTCGACGCCGTTGTGTACACCGCACCAGATCGCCCGAAGAAGTGCGAGAAGTGCGGACGACCGGCGAAGTTCTTCGAGGGCTGCTCGGTCCTCGAGTGCCCGATGCGAAAGCCGATTACGGCGCAACCGAGTGAGGCGACACGATGACCACCATCGACTACAAGGCCCTCGCCGAGCGGATCGAGGCGATTGCAAAGAGGCAGATCGACGGTGCAAGGCTGTCAGCGGCGCAGGAGAACGATGAGCAGGCGAAGCGTTTCGAGGAACGCGCCGCCGACCTCCGCACCGTCGTCTCGCTGCTGGAGTGGATGGCGGAGCAAGAGCCGGTCGGAGAAGCGTGCGGCTTTCTCATAAACGCACAACACGTTCAGTGGCGCCCCAACTATGTCGCGCAAGCCGGTGATCGTTATTACCTTCACCCCGCGCCGCAACCACGGCACCCAACCCCCGAGCAGGAAGCCGCCCTCGAACGCATGGCTGAGAACGCACGAGAGCTTAGGCTGGATTACGACGAGGCGCAGAGCGCATTCATGCGGCAATTTCCGGCCGCTCGCCAAGAAGTCGCCGAGATGAAAAGCTGGATGGGAGAGTCGGCCAAGGTCGCGACGTTAACTTTTCCTGTCGAGCGAGAGACGCAACCGCAGCCCGACCTCCCGCAAAAGCTCGTCGAGACGATGCGCGAAATGGCAGACGAGCGCCAGCCGGTGAGCGAGCCGACCGAGGTGCAGACCTGTCTTTGGTGGCGCGACGGAGACGAGGATTCCGATACATGGGGAACTTCGTGCGGGAACTTCTTTACGCTCAATGAAGGCACGCCGACTGAAAACAAGATTGCGTTCTGCCACCACTGCGGGAAACGCGTGGAAGACGATGCCGCACTCGCGGCGAAGACGATGCAGGAGCAGCCGAAATGACCGAAGCCGGATCAATTCCAGTATCTGCCCAAGCCCTTGAGTTGCTGGCCGTTCAAGCTCGCCGTAACGGCACACAAAGTGCCTTCATCGACATTGCTTTGCAGTGGGCGCTACAGGCGTCGCAGGAAATCGACCGCCTCACCCGCGAGCGCGACGAGGCACGGGCAGAGCGCGATGCGATGGCGAAGGATGCGGCGCGGTATCGGTGGCTGCGCGGCAGCTCATGCCCAGACCACTCGCGGCGATGGACGTTGTGGGCGATTCGACACTGGCGAGCGCCGTTCTGGACGGGCGATCTGCGGCACGGCGATCTTGACGCCGCCGTCGACGCGCAGATCGAGCAGGAGCGCAGCGAGCAGGTGAAGGCGCGCCTCGACTGGCTCGAAGCGCAGATCAACGAGCACGGCGAGATTCACCTGCACGACGGCGATCATCCGCGCGGCACTGGACTCGGACTGCGGCCCGGATACCTGCGCCGCACTCTGCGTGAGGCGATCGACTCGGCGATGGGTTCGCTGGCGAAGGACGCGGAGGCGCAGTGATGCGAGCAATCTTCAAGTACCCGATCCACATTGCCGACCGTCAGACCGTCTCGATGCCTGCCGGCGCAGTGCCGCTCACGGTACAGATGCAGCATGGGCTGCCGTGCCTTTGGGCCGCAGTGGACACGTCACAGCCAGAAGAACAGGTGCCGATCAGGATGTGCGGCACCGGGCACCCGATGCCGGAAGGGAAGTACATCGGCACCGTGCAGGACGAGGGATTCGTCTGGCATTACTTCGACGCGCGGGACGCGGAGGCGCGCGGCTGATGAGCGAAGTAGTCCACGGCTCGCCCTGCCCCTGCGGCTCGCACCTGTGGGCGATCGTCTCACGCGATGGGCAGAGGATGCGCCTGCGGTGCATCCGGTGCGATGGGCAAATCGTAGTGGAGGCGCGCCTCGAATGGGACGCGGGGACACGGGGGGCGCGCAGCTGATGCAGGCCGACACGATCCTCGACGTCAACCAGGTCGCCGAGCATCTGCGATGCGAGCCGGGCACGGCCGAAGATCTGATGCGAGACGGAAAGCTGCCGGCCACGAAGGTCGGTCGCGGCTGGATTACGACCTACGGGCAGGTGATCGAATTTGTGATCGCCCGAATCAAGGAGGATCGCAAGAAGCCCGAGGCGATCACGGCGACGATCGTGCAGGCCGAGCCGAAGCGACGCGGGCGAACACCGCCGCCACTACCCGATCTCACTCGCTGAACCGCGCCGCCAGATCAGTTCCGCGCAGACTCGCGTACCGAAGCATCATTCTCGGATCCGACCAGCCCATGATGCGACACACCTCGATGTCCGAGAACATCCAGCCGCCGCGGCTGTTGCGCAGCGTCACCCACCGGCAGCAGGCCTCGTGCCGCAGATCATGCTCGGTGAAGTCGGCCACGCCAGCGTAGTCGAAGAGCCGCGCGAACCGACGCGATAGCGCCGCCGTAACACGCGCGAGCTCGGCGCGGTCGCCGCCCCAGAAAGGAAACAGCAGCCCGACCCGATCGCGGCAGTAGTCGGAGAGCAGCGGGCGCAGCGCCGGCTTGATCGGTACCTGGCGCGGCTTCGGTGCGCCGTCCCTGCCCTTCGTGCCGGCGACGTTGATCGTGCCCGAGGCGAGGTCGACCTGCTCGACGCGCAGCGTGTACGCCTCGCGCAGTCGCATGCCCGTCTCGAGGATCAGGTCGAACAGCATCGCGAACGCCGGATCGGCCGCGAGAGACCTTTCCCGGTCTGGCCGCCTCTCGCCGGCCAGCGCCGACCGGATGCGCCCTTCTTCTGCTGCATCGAGCCTGCGATCGCGCGTCACGTCGCGGCGTGGCGCCAAGTCGCGCGCGGCGAGTTCTGCCGCGTCCTCGCGCGAGTACGACGAGTACCCGCGAGGCAGTAGGCGCAAGGGGTTCGCCCATGCTTGCTCGAGCCGGCGAAAGTGCGCTTCCAGCGCGTGCGACAGCGCCGAGACGCGCTTGCGGATCGTGCCGGGCGCCAGGTGCCGCTCGCGCTTGAGCTGCGCGACCCAGGCCTCGCACCAGCGGTAGGTAACTGCAGAGAGCTGCACGCCGGCGAGCTCATCGGCGAGCACGGCGAGGATCGCGTCGCGTGCGGGCGGCAGCGCCCCGCTGCGGTACGATGCGATCAGCCCGAAGAGCAGCGGGTCATTGCTGCGCTCGGCGATCAGGCCGTCGACGAGGATGCCGCGGTCGAGTAGCGCCTCGAGCCGGCCGCCGTATTCACGGGCTTCGGCCTCGGTTGGGAAGGTGGCGTAGAACGTCTTGGGCAGCAGCTTGTGCTGCACCTTGAGCTCGAATACGTTGCCTCTACGCCGGACGTGCATAGGGCGAAATGATAGCCCCGAGTGGCAGATTCGAGTGGCAGGATTTTCAGACCGCCCGGAGAGCCGCACCGACGCTTGCGATTAGACTCGCGCACTCTGCCTGCAAAGCCGTGTACGCCGGTTCGATTCCGACCTCCGCCTCCAACTCGCCTACGACTCGGGCTCGCCTACGACTCGGGCGTCACCCGCCATACCGTGTTCGACAGGTCGTCGGCGACGATGAGAGCGCCGCGCGGATCGACGGTCACGCCGACCGGGCGGCCGCGTGCCTTGCCGTCGCTGCCGAGAAAGCCTGAGACGAAATCCACCGGCGGACCGTCCGGGCGACCGTCCCGGAAGCGCACGAACACCACCTTGTAGCCGACCGGCTCCGCGCGGTTCCAGCTGCCGTGCTGGCCGACGAAGACCCCATCGGCGAACTCCCCGCCCATCGCCGCGTTGGAGAATGCGACGCCGAGCGCCGCCACGTGCGAGCCGAGGCCGTAGTCGGGCGCGATCGCCGAAGCCACCTTCTCCGGATCCTGCGGCTGGACGCGCGTGTCGACGTGCTTGCCCCAATAGCTGTAAGGCCAGCCGTAGAAGCCGCCTTCGCGCACGGTGGTGAGATAGTCGGGAACGAGGTTCGGGCCGATCTCATCGCGTTCGTTCACGACTGCCCACAGCTGGCCCGTTCCGGGCTGGGCGGCGAGCGCCGTGGGATTGCGCAGGCCGGTGGCGAAGGGTCTGTGCGCGCCCGTGCCCGCGTCCACCTGCCATACCCTCGCGCGCTCGACCTCCGCCGCCATGCCGCGCTCGGTGATGTTGCTGTTGGACCCGATGCCGACGTAGAGGAAGCGGCCGTCCGCACTGGCGGCGAGCGACTTGGTCCAATGGTGGTTGATGGCCGACGGCAGGTCCGTCACCTTCGTCGGAGGCGCCTCGGCCCGGGTCTGGCCGTCGCGATAATCGAAGCGCACGAGCGCGTCCTGGTTCGCGACATAGAGGTTGCCGCCGACGAGCGCGAGCCCGTAGGGCGGATTCAGGTTCTCGGCGAACACCGTTCGCAACTCGTAGACGCCGTCGCCATCCGCGTCGCGAAGCAGCGTCAGCCGGTTGCCGCCCTCGACCGAAGTGCTGCCCTTGCCCTTGATGTACCCGGCGATCGCGTCCTTGGGCTGCAGCTTGGGCGCCTTGCCGCCCCTGCCTTCGGCGACGAGGATATCGCCGTTGGGCAACAGCAGCGTCTGGCGCGGAATCTTCAGGTCGGTGGCGATCGCACGGATGGCGTAGCCCTGCGGCACCGTCGGCCGCTGGTCGCCCCATTCGGCAGGACCGGCAATGCTCATGGCGGGCAGAAGACCGCGCTGCGGCTGCGGAAGATCCGGGTCGGGTCCGTATTGCCTCGGTTCCCGAACGGCCTCGCATCCGGACAGCAGCACC
>CALCZN010000397.1:0-3128 GCA_937903095.1 uncultured Burkholderiales bacterium | reverse complement strand
GAAGGAGTTGCTGGTCCTGAACTGGCGGCACAAGGCCGCGGCGCGGTCCGCGCTGAAACTCGCCATCGAGGACACGCTCGATTCAGGCCTGCCGCGGGCCTACTCCCCCGAGATGTACAAGCAGAAATGCTCGGCGGTTTTCGAGCATGTGTACGAGAGCTACCCCGAGCAGAATGTCGGGGTGTATGCCGGGGTGCGATGGCGAGGCGTTCCGAATCCTGACGAACCGTCCGGCGCGCGGGGTGATTTCCCGTACCGCGTTCCGGCGAAATCGTAGACTCGCGTTTTTCCCGCGGAGGCCCCGTTGCTTTCCAAGCTGACGCATCGCCTCGGCCGCGCGCGGCGCGCCGCCGCCTGGTCCCTGCTGCCGCTGGCAGCGCTATTCCTCGTCGCGTGCGGAAAGGACAACGGCGGCGGGTCGGCGCAGGCGCCCGCGCAGATGCCGCCCGCGCAGGTCACCGTCGTTACGCTGAAGCCGGAGTCGGTCGTGCTCACGCGCGAGCTTCCCGGGCGTACGAATCCCTTCCTCGTCGCCGAAGTGCGCCCGCAGGTCAACGGCATCGTGCGCGAGCGCCTGTTCACCGAGGGTGGGCACGTCAGGCGCGGCCAGCCGCTGTATCAGCTCGAAGATGCCACCTATCGCGCGGCTGTGCAGAGCGCGCAGGCGGCCGTGGCGCGGGCGAATGCCACGCTCGAGTCGGCGCGGCTGAACGCACGCCGCACCAGCGAGCTGGCCAAGGTCAACGCGGTGAGCCGCCAGGACAACGAGAACGCGATCGCGGCGCTGGGCCAGGCCGAGGCCGATCTGAAGTCGACGCAGGCCGCGCTCGAGAACGCGCGCATCACGCTCGGCTATGCGCGAATCAACGCGCCGATCGGCGGCCGCATCGGCAAGTCGTCGGTGACGGCGGGCGCGCTGGTTACCGCCAACCAGGCGGCGCCGCTGGCTACCGTGCAGCAGTTCGACCCGATGTACGTCGACGTGACGCAGTCGGCAACCGAGCTGCTGCGGTTGCGCCGCGAAGTGCGCGCCGGAACGCTGAACGCCGCCGAGAATCTGCCGGTGACGATCCTGCTGGAGGACGGCACGCGCTATGCGCAGCCGGGCAAGCTCACTTTCGCCGACCTGAGCGTCGATCCCAGCACGGGCAGTTTCCTGTTGCGCGTGCAGGTGCCCAATCCGGACGAGTGGCTGCTGCCGGGCATGTACGTGCGCGCCATCGTCAGCGTCGGCGAGCGGCAGAACGCGATCCTCGCGCCGCAGCAGGCGATCCTGCGCGACGCGAAAGGCAACGCGTCGGCGATGGTGGTCAACGCCGAGGGCAAGGTCGAGGCGCGCCCGGTGCAGGCGAGCCGCACGATCGGCGACCGCTGGCTGATCGACTCCGGGCTCGCCGCCGGCGATCGCGTCATCGTCGAGGGCCTGCAGAAGATCCGGCCCGGCGCGCCCGTGCAGGCGACCGAGAAGCCTGCGACCGAACAGCCCGCGAACGGGAAGCCGGCGGGCCCGCAGGACGCGACCGGGAAGCCGGCGAACGGGAAGCCCGCGGCGCCGCAGCAGGCGAAGGCGGGCGACGCGAACTCGGGCGCCGGGCCCGGTACCTCTTCCTCTACAGCTTCGCGCTGAAGCCCGCGGCGCCCGATGTCCCAGTTCTTCATCAGCCGCCCGATCTTCGCGTGGGTGATCGCGATCGTCGTGATGATCGTCGGCGGCCTGTCGATCTTCACGCTGCCGATCTCGCAGTACCCGACGATCGCCCCGCCGTCGGTCGTCGTGCAGGCGAACTACCAGGGCGCCTCGGCGAAGGATCTCGAGAACTCGGTAACGCAGGTCATCGAGCAGAGCATGAAGGGGCTCGACGGGCTGCTCTACCTGTCGGCCACCAGCGATTCGAACGGCACCGCGCAGGTCACGCTCACCTTCGACAACTCGGTGAACCCCGACATCGCGCAGGTGCAGGTGCAGAACAAGCTGCAGCTGGCGATGCCGCTGCTGCCGCAGGAAGTGCAGCGCCAGGGCGTGAGCGTGACGAAGTCGCGCAGCGGCTTTCTGATGGTCGTCGGCTTCGTCTCCTCCGACGGCAGCATGGATCGCAACGACATCTCGGACTACGTCGTCGCGAACATCGTCGATCCGCTCAGCCGCGTGCCGGGCGTGGGCAGCATCCAGGTGTTCGGCGCGCAGTATGCGATGCGCATCTGGCTAGATCCGAACAAGCTCGAGACCTTCGGCCTGGCGCCCACCGACGTCGTCGCCGCGATCAACGGACAGAACCAGCAGCTGGCTGTCGGCCAGCTCGGCGGCGTGCCCGCGGTGCAGGGCCAGCAGCTCAATGCGACGATCACGGCGCAGGGCAGATTGCAGAGCGCGGAGCAGTTCGGCCGCATCGTCGTGCGCAGCCAGCCCGACGGATCGCTGCTCACGCTGAACGACATCGCGCGCGTCGAGCTGGGCGCCGAAACCTACTCGTTCGTGAGTCGCTACAACGGCAAGCCGGCCACCGGGGTCGCCGTGTCGCTCACTTCCGGGGCGAACGCGCTCGACACCGCCCGCGGCGTCGAGCAGCGCCTGGCCGAGCTGAAGAACTTCTTCCCGCCGGGGCTCGAGGCGGTCGTTCCCTTCGACACCACGCCTTTCGTGCGCGTGGCGATCGAGGGCGTCGTCAAGACGCTGCTCGAAGCGATCGTGCTCGTCTTCCTCGTGATGTTCCTGTTCCTGCAGAGCTTCCGCGCGACGCTGATCCCGACCATCGCGGTGCCGATCGTGCTGCTCGGAACCTTCGGCGTGCTGGCGGCGCTCGGCTTCTCGATCAACATGCTGACGATGTTCGCCATGGTGCTGGCGATCGGCCTGCTGGTCGACGACGCGATCGTCGTGGTCGAGAACGTCGAGCGCGTGATGAGCGAGGAGAAGCTCGGGCCGGTCGAGGCCACGCGCAAGTCGATGAAGGAGATCAGCGGCGCGCTCGTCGGCATCGGCCTCGTGCTGTCGGCGGTGTTCGCGCCGATGGCCTTCCTCAGCGGCTCCACCGGCATCATCTATCGGCAGTTCTCGGCGACGATCATCGCGGCGGTGGCGCTGTCGGTGCTGGTCGCGATCGTGCTGACCCCGGCGCTGTGCGCGACGA
>CALCZN010000396.1:0-15210 GCA_937903095.1 uncultured Burkholderiales bacterium | reverse complement strand
CGAAGAGCGGCTCGGCTATACGCACAAGGGCATCGAGCGGCGCTTCCGGGAGCTGGCGCCGCTCGATGCGCATCGGCTGGCCGGCCGCGTGGCCGCCGACACCACGGTGGCTTTCGCCTTGGCCTGGTGCATGGCGCTCGAATCGGCCTGCGGCTGCGAGATTCCGCCGGCCGCGCGATGGCTGCGCGCGCTGATGCTCGAACGCGAGCGCGTGGCGAACCACCTCGGCGACCTCGGCGCGCTCGGCAACGACGCCGGACTCGCCTTCGGACTCGCGCAGTTCTCGCGGCTGCGCGAGCAGTGGCTGCGGCTGTCGATGGACGTCTGGGGTCATCGCTTCATGATGGATGGCGTCGTTCCCGGCGGCGTGGCGCTGCGCCCCGATGCCGCGGCGCTCGGGCGCATCCGTGCGCAGTGCGACGCCGTCGGGCGCGAGGTCGCCGAACTGCGCGCGATCTACGACGAGCACGCCGGATTGCAGGACCGCTTCGTCGGCGCCGGCCGCGTGACGCCGCAACTGGCGGCGCAGCTCGGCCTCGCCGGACTGGCCGGACGCGCGAGCGGCCAGGCGGCCGATCTGCGCTGCGACCAGCCGTGGTCGCCCTACGACGCGCTGGACGTTGCGACGAGCGCGCGTCGCGAAGGTGACGTCGCCGCGCGCGTGGCCGTGCGCTTCGACGAGATCTTCGAATCGCTGCGGCTGATCCGCGCGCTGTGCGACGGGCTGCCTTCCGGACCCGAGCGCGCGCCGGTGCAGCTGCCGGCGCACGATGCGGCCGGCGCGGGATGGGTCGAAGGCTGGCGCGGCGAGGTGTTCGTCGCGCTCGAGCTGGACGCCGGCGCGCGCATCCGGCGCTGCCACTGCCACGACCCGTCGTGGCAGAACTGGCCGGTGCTCGAGCACGCGATCATCGGCAACATCGTTCCCGACTTCCCGCTGATCAACAAGTCGTTCAACCTCTGCTATTCGGGACACGACCTCTGATGTGGAGAATCGCCAGGCAGATCGCGCGCACCGGCATCGTCACCGAGCCGGCGCCGCAGGGCGACGAAGCGATGCGCACGACTGTCGAGCGCATCCACCGCGAGATCCTCGACATCCTCGGCGCCGCGCTGGCGATCCGCGCGGTCGACTCGGGCTCGTGCAACGGCTGCGAGCTGGAGATGCACGCGCTCGCCAACCCGTACTACAACATCGAGGGGCTCGGCATCCGCTTCGTCGCGAGCCCGCGGCACGCCGACATGCTGCTGGTCACCGGACCGGTGTCGCGCCACATGGCGCTTGCACTGCGCAGCACCTGGGAGGCGACGCCCGAGCCGAGGCTCGTCGTCGCCGTCGGCGATTGCGCCTGCGGCAACGGCATCTTCGGCGAGAGCTACGCCACGCTCGGGCGCGTCTCGCGCGTGATCCCGGTCGACGTCGAGGTGCCGGGCTGCCCGCCGTCGCCGCTGGAGATCCTGCGCGGGGTCCTCGCCGCCGTGCGGCGATGAATTCTGGCCGTGCGGCGATGAACTCTCGCCGTGCGGCGATGAGCCCCTTCACCCTTCCCCCTTCACCCTTCACTTCTCGGGATACGTCCCCGGGACGAGGATGTTCCGGTCCACCTTCTTGATGTCGCGCAGTCCGCAGAAGCCCATCGTGATGTCCAGCTCCTTGCGCAGGATGTCGAGCGCGAGCGTGACGCCGGCCTCGCCCATCGCACCCAGGCCATAGAGGAAAGCGCGACCGACGTAGACGCCGCGCGCGCCCAGTGCGATCGCCTTCAGCACGTCCTGGCCGGAGCGGATGCCGCCGTCGAAGTGCACCTCGGTGCGCCCGCCCACCGCGTCGACGATCGCCGGCAGCGCGCGGATCGACGACAGCGCGCCGTCGAGCTGGCGACCGCCGTGGTTCGAGACGATGATCGCGTCAGCCCCGGTGGCGATTGCCGGCTCGACGTCCTCCGCGTCGAGGATGCCTTTCAGGATCAGCTTGCCGCCCCAGCGGTCGCGGATCCACTTCACGTCGTCCCAGCACAGCGTGGGATCGAACTGCTGGTTGGTCCACGACGACAGTGCGCGCAGGTCGTCGACCCCCTGCGCATGGCCGGCGATGTTGCGGAAGGTGCGCCGTTGCGTGCGCAGCATGTTCAGGCACCAGCGCGGCTTCGTCGCCAGGTCGACCAGATTGGCGACCGTCATCCGCGGCGGCGCGGTCAGGCCGTTGCGGATGTCCTTGTGCCGCTGCCCCATCACCTGCAGGTCGAGCGTGAGCACGAGCGCGCTGCAGCCGGCCGCCTTCGCGCGATCGATCAGCCGGCGGATGAACTCGCGATCGCGCATCACGTAGAGCTGGAACCAGAACGGCGCGTCGGTGTGCTCGGCCACGTCCTCGATCGAGCAGATGCTCATCGTCGACAGCGTGAAAGGCACGCCGGCCTTCGCCGCGGCGCGCGCCGCGAGGATCTCGCCGTCGGCATGCTGCATGCCGGTGAGCCCGGTGGGCGCCAGCGCGATCGGCATCGCCACCGGCTGACCGATCATCGTGCTGACCAGCGAGCGCTTGTCGATGTCCACGGCCACGCGCTGGCGCAGCTTGATCTTCGTGAAGTCGCTCTCGTTCTCGCGGTAGGTCGTCTCGGTCCAGGCGCCCGAGTCGGCGTATTCGTAGAACATCCGCGGCACGCGGCGGCGGGCGAGCTGGCGAAGATCCTCGATGCAGGTGATGACGGGCATGGCGGCGAGCCTGAGTGAGGGGGCGGCAGCGATTATGGATCAGCCGCCACGCTGCTCGAAAGCGCGTCGTGCGATGCGCAAGGCGCCGACGCCGTCGGGTCAGCCGGCGCTCAGTTGGCGCTCAGTTGGCACTCATTCGGCGGTGGCCTGGCGCACCGCGCGCTCCCAGTCGTTCATCATCGAGGCCGCGCGATCCCGACTCATCGTCGGCGAGAAGCTGCGTCCGATGCGCCACAGCCGCGCAAGCTCTCCGGTGTCGCGCCACACGCCGGTGGCCAGGCCCGCGAGATAGGCCGCGCCGAGCGCGGTCGTCTCGGTGATCGCCGGGCGCACGACCGGAATGCCGAGCAGGTCGGACTGGAACTGCATCAGCAGATCGTTCGCGGCGGCGCCGCCGTCCACGCGCAGTTCGGTGATCGGCGCGCCCGCGTCGCGGCCCATCGCGCCGAGCAGCGCCGCGCTCTGGAAGGCGATCGAATCGAGCGCCGCGCGCGCGACGTGCGCCACCGTCGTGCCGCGGGAGAGACCGGTGATGATCCCGCGTGCATCGGGCTTCCAGTACGGCGCACCCAGCCCGGTGAAGGCCGGAACGAAGGTAACGCCGCCGGCGTCCGGCACCGAGGCGGCCAATGCCTCGACGTCCGACGAACGCTCGATCGCGCGCAACCCGTCGCGCAGCCATTGCACGACCGCGCCGCCGATGAAGACGCTGCCCTCGAGCGCATAGCGGCGCGTCGCGTCGGGTTGCGCCGCCGCCGTGGCGACCAGTCCGTTGCGCGACGGCTCGAAGCGCTCGCCGGTGTGCATCAGCAGGAAGCAGCCGGTGCCGTAGGTGTTCTTCGCCATTCCCGCGCGAAAGCACGCCTGCCCGAGGAGCGCTGCCTGCTGGTCGCCGGCGATGCCGGCGATCGGCCAGGCGCCGCCGATCGCGGCCGCGTCGCTCGTCCCGTAGACGTGGCTCGACCGATGTACTTCGGGCAGCATCGACCGCTCGATGCCGAAGGCATCGAGCAGTTCGTCGTCCCAGCAGCCGCGCCGGACGTCGTAGAGCATCGTGCGCGACGCGTTGCTGACGTCGGTGGCGTGCACGGCGCCGCCGGTGAGCTGCCAGACGAGCCAGCTGTCGACGGTGCCGAAGGCCAGCTCGCCGCGCTTCGCCTGCTCGCGCGCGCCGGCCACGTGATCGAGCAGCCAGCGGATCTTGCTGGCGGAGAAATACGCGTCGACGACCAGACCCGTGCGCTGCGCGACCAGCGGCGCGAGCCCGCGCGCCCGCATCGCTTCGCAGATCGGCTCGGTGCGCCGGTCCTGCCAGACGATCGCGTTGTGGATCGGCCGGCCGGTGGCGCGTTCCCAGACGATCGTCGTCTCGCGCTGGTTGGCGATCGCCACTGCCGCCACGGCAGCGAGATCGATCGACGCCGACGCGAGCGCCTCGCGCGCGGTGGCGAACTGCGTGTCGCGGATCTCGAAGGGATCGTGCTCGACCCAGCCCGGCTGCGGAAAGATCTGGCGGAACTCGCGCTGCGCGATCGAACGGATCGTGCCGGCTTCGTCGAAGACGATCGCCCGCGAGCTGGACGTGCCCTGGTCGAGCGCGAGAACACAGGACATCGGTTGCCCCCCGGAGTGCCGATCACGCTATTCTGAATGGTTGTCGTCCCGCCAGCCGCATCCGGCGAAAGGAAGGCCGTCCGATGAAACCCGACGAGGGCACGTCCCAGCTCGACTCGCTGTTCGCCGCCCAGCGCGAAGCGCATCGGCGCGCTCCCTTCCCCGACTGGCCGACGCGGCGCGATCGCCTGCAGCGGCTGCTCGCGCTCGTGCTCGACAACCAGCAGGCGATCGAGGACGCGATCGACGCCGACTTCGGCGGCCGCCCGCGCATGGAGACGCAGATCGCCGAGATCTTTCCGTCGGTGGCGGCGATCCGCGCCGCACTGCGCGCGGGCCGGCGCTGGATGAGACGGCGCCGCGCACCGGTTTCGAAATGGTTCCTGCCCGCGCGCGCCGAGATCGTGCCGCGTCCGCTCGGCGTCGTCGGCATCGTCGTGCCGTGGAACTATCCGCTGTTCCTCGCGATCGGGCCGCTGGTCGACGTGCTCGCCGCCGGCAATCGGGCGATGATCAAGCCGTCGGAGCACACGCCGGACTTCTCCACGCTCCTTGCGCGCCTGGTCGGCGAGCGCTTCGCGGCGGACGAAGTCGCCGTCGTGACGGGAGGTCCGGAAACCGGGGCCGCGTTCACGGCCCTGCCCTTCGATCATCTGGTGTTCACCGGCTCGACCGCGGTCGGCCGCAAGGTGATGAGCGCAGCGGCCGAACACCTGACGCCGGTCACGCTGGAACTCGGCGGCAAGTCGCCGGCGGTCGTCGCGCCCGGCTATCCGCTCGAACGCGCCGTCCCGCGCATCCTGGCCGGAAAGCTGCTGAATGCCGGCCAGACCTGCATCGCGCCCGACTACGCCTTCGTGCCGCGCGAGCGGCTCGAAGACTTCGTCGACGCGGTACGCGCGCGGGCGCGCGCGATGCATCCGGCGGGGCTCGCCGACCGCGACTACTGCAGCATCGTCGACGCGCGCCAGTATGCGCGCCTGCTGCGCTATCTCGACGAAGCGCGCGAGGCCGGCGTGCGACGGGTCGACCTCTTCGAGGGGTCCGATCGCGACGACGGGGCGCATCGCCTCGCGCCGGTCGTGCTCGTCGATCCGCCGGCCTCGCTCGCCGTGATGCGCGACGAGATCTTCGGGCCGATCCTGCCGGTGCTGTCCTACAACCGGCTCGACGACGTGCTGGACTTCGTCGAGTCGATGCCGCGGCCGCTCGCGCTGTATTGGTTCGACGACGACGCGCGGCGCGCGCGACAGGCGATAGCGCGCACGCACGTGGGCGGCGCCTGCATCAACGACACGCTGATGCACGTCGCGCAGGAAGGCCTGCCCTTCGGCGGCATCGGCGCCTCCGGCATGGGCCACTATCACGGCCGCTGGGGCTTCGACTCGTTCAGCAAGCTCACGCCGGTGTTCCGGCAGGCGCGCTGGCATGCGATGAATCTGTTCGCCCCGCCGTATCGGCCGTTCGTGCGCACGATGCTTAGCTGGATGAAGCGGCTGTAGCGATCGGCAGGACGCGTTCGGCGCAGCCTGCGAGGGTTTGCGATACTTCGCCCTCGCACCGCCCGCCCGAACCGCCGATGCCCGAGAACCGCCTGCTGGCCGCCGTCGATCTCGGCTCGAACAGCTTCCGGCTGCTGATCGCCCGGGTGGAGGTTTCGCCGCAGGGCCCTCGCGTCGTCCCGATCGAGAGCCTGCGCGACGGCGTGCGGATCGCCGACGGCCTGCGCAGCGACGGCACGCTCGACGAGGCGTCGCGCCAGCGCGCCTTCGTCGCGCTCGCCGCCTTCGGCGAGCGTCTGCGCTCCTTCTCGCCCGAGCGGGTGCGCGCGGTGGGCACGAGCGCGCTGCGCGTGGCGCGCAACGCGCAGCGCTTCCTGCGCACGGCCGAGGCCGCGCTCGGCTTTCCGGTCGAAATCGTCTCGGGGCTCGAGGAAGCCAGACTGATCTACATAGGCGCCGCCCATGCGCTGCCCGACGACGGCGAAACGCGCCTCGTCGTCGACATCGGCGGCGGCTCGACCGAATGCATCGTCGGCATCGGCACCGAAGCGCTGGCGCTCGAATCGGCCGGCGTAGGCTGCGTCGTCCTGTCGAACCGCCGCTTCGCCGGCGGACGCATCACCGACGAGGCCTTCGACGCCGCGTATTACGAAGCGCGCGACGCCTTCGCGCAGACCGCTGCCTCGCTCGGCGCGCACCGCTGGCGCTACGCCGTCGGGACTTCGGGAACCGCGGAGTCGCTGTGGCGCATCGCGCGCGCGCAATGGGGCGCCGATGCGCTCGATCGGGAGTCGCTGATGCGCACCCGGGCCGCGTTGCTGTCCAGCGGCGACGCATCGTCGATGCAGCTCGCGGGATTGACGCCGGAGCGCCGGCCGGTGCTCGCCGGCGGCCTGGCGGTGATGACGGCGGTCTTCGACGAGCTGCGCATCGATCGCATGCAGTACTGCGACGGCGCGCTGCTGCAGGGCCTGGTGCACGACCTGCTCGATCGCGACGCCGACCGCGACATGCGTGCGCTGACGATCAAGCGCCTGCTGCGCCGCCATCGGGTCGATGCCGCGCGTGCGCGGCGCGTTCGCGACACCGCTCTCGCGCTGTTCGACCAGGCGGCGCCGGGCGCGCAGGAGGAGGTTCGCGCCCGGCGCGCCCTGCTCGGCTGGGCCGCCGAGCTGGCCGAGATCGGCCGCTCGGTCACGCACGAGGATTTCCACCGCCACTCGGCATACCTGCTCGCGCATGCGGAGATGCCCGGCTTCTCGCAGAGCGAGCAGGACCGTCTCGCGCTGCTCGCGCTGACGCAGACCGGCAGCCTCGAGGCGCTGCGCGCGCAATCCGACGACGAAGCTGGAAGGCTGGCGGTGCTCGCACTGCGCGTGGCGACGATCGTGCATCGCCGGCGCGACGCGTCGGATGCGCCCGCGCCGGCACTGTCGCTGTCGCGCGGGACGCTGCGCCTGCAGACGACGCGCGAATGGGCGCAGCGCTTTCCGCTCGCCCACCAGGGCCTGGTCGCCGAAGCCCGCGCGTGGTCGCAGGCGGGCCTGTTCGAGCGCTTCGTCTACGAGACGATCGAGCCGGGAGCGGCCGACGCCGCCTGAGACTCGGCCTGCAGCCGGCGGTACTTGTCCATCAGCTGCTGCGGCGTTTCCGGCCAGGAAGGATCCCGCGGGATGCAATCGACCGGGCAGACCTGCCGGCACTGCGGCTCGTTGAAGTGGCCCACGCATTCGGTGCAGCGCTGCGGGTCGATCCGGTAGATCTCCTCGCCCATCGAGATCGCGCCGTTGGGGCACTCGGCCTCGCAGACGTCGCAGTTGATGCACTCGTCGGTGATGATCAGCGCCATCGCGGCTCCCGCGTCAGGGACTCCGCTGCGCTTCGGCGCGCAGCTGCGCGAGCTTGCGCCCGAGCCAGCGCATCACGGGCGGCGCGACGAACTGCGAGACGTCGCCGCCGAGCAGCGCGATCTCGCGCACCAGCGTGCCCGAGATGAACTGGTACTTGTCGGTGGGCGTGAGGAAGATCGTCTCGACGTCGGGCATCAGGTGCCGGTTCATTCCGGCCATCTGGAACTCGTATTCGAAGTCGGTGACCGCGCGCAGGCCGCGCACGACGACGTCGGCTTTCTGCTGCTCGACGAAATGCACCAGCAGCCCCGAAAAAGTCGTGACCTCGACGTTCGAATGATGGCCGAGCACTTCGCGCGCGATCGCCAGCCGCTCGTCGACGTCGAAGATCGGGTTCTTGCCGCGGCTCGCCGCGACGGCGACGACGACCGAATCGAAGAGCTTCGATGCGCGCCGGACGAGGTCTTCGTGACCGCGCGTCAGCGGGTCGAAGGTTCCGGGGTAGATGGCGCGTGTCATGCGTCGGTTCCTGGCGATGCGTCGGCTGCAGATGCTTCGGCCTGCCTGCTCAGCAGATAATAGCGAACCTGCCCGGCGCGGCCTTCGCGCTCGATGTGCCAGCCGGCCGGCGCATCGAAGGCTTCGCCCGACTCCACGTAGACGAGGCCGTTCTCCGCCAGCACCGGCGCCAGCGCGGCGAGTGCCCGCGCGTGCAGCGCCTGGCCGAAGGGCGGATCGACGAACACGACATCGAAGCGTTCGCCCGACTGCGCGAGGCGATTCAGCGCGTCGAAAGCGTCGCCGACGACGAGCCGGACGCCCGGCGCCCGCAGGCGCTCGATCGTCGCGGCGATCGCAGCCGCCGCGCGGCGATCGCGCTCGACCAGCACCACCTGCTCGGCGCCGCGCGAAGCGGCTTCGAAGCCGAGCGCGCCGGTGCCGGCGAACAGGTCGAGGCAGCGGCGTGCGCCGAGCTTCTGGCCGAGCCAGTTGAACAGCGTCTCGCGCACGCGATCGGGCGTGGGCCGCAATCCGGCGACGTCGGGCACCGCGATCGGCGTGCGCTTCCACTGCCCGCCGACGATGCGAAGGCGATGCGAGCGGGCGCCGGCAGCCGCGGAAGCGGCGCCCGGCGAACGCGTCATCGGGACGACGCGCCGGCGCCGACGACGACGGTCGCCATGCGCTTCGCGTCGAGCACGCGCGCGAAAGCATCGCGCACCTGCGCGAGCGTCACCGCGCGGACCCGGTCCGTCCAGCGGTCGAGATAGTCGAGCGGCAGCCGGTAGAAGCCGATCACCGCGAGGTTGTCGACGATCTTCGCGTTCGAATCGATGCGCAGCGCGAAGCCGCCGATCAGGTTGTCCTTCGCCGCCTGCAGTTCCTGCTCGGTGGGTCCGTCGGCGAGGAAGCGGTCGAGCGTCTCGCGCACCACGCCGAGCGCGACGTCGGTCTGCTCCTTCTTCGTCTGCAGGCCGATCGTGAACGGGCCGGGCTGCAGCATCGGCGAGAAATACGAATAGACGCTGTACGCCAGGCCACGCTTCTCGCGTACCTCCTCGTACAGGCGCGAGACGAATCCGCCGCCGCCGAGCACGTAGTTGCCGACCAGCAGCGGGAAGAAATCGGGATCGCCGCGCGCGATCGCCGGCTGGCCGATCAGGATGTGGCTCTGCGTGGCCGGATGCTCGATGCGCCGCTCCTCGGCGCGCGCGAGCGTCTTCACCTCGGGAACGTTCCCGGCGCCGCTGCCCGCCGGCAGATCGCGCACGAGCCGCTCGGCAATCCGCTCGGCGCGCGCACGATCGATGGCGCCGATCATCGACACCACCGCGTTGCCCGCGCCGTAGTGCGCGCGATGGAAGGCGACGAGATCGTCGCGCGTGATCGAGGCGATCGTCTCGGGCGTGGAGTGCGCGCCGTACGGATGCGAGCCGTAGATCATCGCGTCGAAGGTCCACTGCGCGATGGTCTCGGGCTTCGTCTCGGCCTCGCGCAGCGCCTGGATGATCCGCTGGCGCTCGCGCACCAGCACCGCCTCGGGAAAGGTCGGACGCGCGAGTATCGCGGCGAGCAGGCCGATCGCTTCGTCGGCCTGGCGCTCGCCGACCAGCGTTCGCAACGACGCGTTGGCGCGGTCGTCGCCCGCCGAGGCGCCGCGCTGCGCGCCGATGCGCGCGAAACGCTCGGCCAGCTGCGTCTCGTCGGCCTCCTCGATGCCTCGGCCCAGCATCGACGCGGTGAGCGAGGCGAGCCCGGTCTTGCCGGGCGGATCGAGGCGCGCGCCGGCGTCGAAATCGACGCGCACGTCGAGCATCGGGATGCTGTCGGCGCGCACGAAATACACGCGCGCGCCGTTCGAGGTCGTCCAGTGCTCGATGGGCAGCGCCGCCTGCGCGGCCGCGGCGACGAACGCGATCGAGGCGGCGAGCAGCCAGCGCAGCGCGAGCCTTGCCTGCGCGTTCATCGGATCGGCCCTCCGTTCGCGCCGCCGGGCTGCGGCGCGACGCCGCGGTCCCCCTCGGGCAGCGGCTGCGGCAGCAGCGTGGCGATGGTCAGCGTGTCGTCGGAGGAGAAGTATTTCTTCGCGACCGCCTGCACCTCGTCGCTGGTGACGGCAGCGATGCGCGCGAGAATCCGGTCGGCGTCGCGATGCGTGAAGCCGGTGATCTCCAGGCTGCCGATCTCCATCGCCTGCGCCATGATCGAATCGCGCTTGTAGATCTCGCCGGCGACGTACTGCGTCTTGATGCGCTCGAGTTCGTCGGCGGCGACGCCGTCGCGGGCGATCTTCGCGATCTCCTCGCGCAACGCCTGCTCGACGTCGGCCGTGGTATGGCCCTCGGCGGGCGTGCCGTCGAGCACGAAGAGCGTCGGCCCGCGCGTGATCGAGTCGTAGCCCGCGCCCACCTGGTTCGCCACGCGCGAGCCGCGCACGATGTTGCGCGTCAGGCGCCCGTTCTCGTCGGCGTCGAGCACCGCGGCGAGCACCTCGAGCGCGTACGGCTCGGTGTCGCGCTCGACGTCGTCCAGGCGCGGCACGCGGAAGCCCATCGTCACGTAGGGGTTCTCGGCGGGCGCCTTCACCCAGGCGCGACGCAGGCCGCGCTGCTCGGGCTCGTCGAGCGGCGCGCGCTGCGGCAGCGCGTGCGCCTTCACCTGTCCGTAGGTGGCTTCGGCCTGCCGCCACACCTCGTCGGCGGAGACGTCGCCGACCACGACGACGATCGCGTTCGACGGCGTGTACCACTGCGCGTACCAGTCGCGCAGCTCGTCGACGGTGAGCGCCCGCAGGTCGCTGAACCAGCCGATCACCGGGTGGCGCACCGGCGAGGCGACGAAGGCCTGCGCGCGGAACTGCTCGTAGACCAGCGCCTGCGCGCGATCTTCGGTGCGCAGCCGGCGCTCCTCCATCACGACGCGCAGTTCCTGGTCGAACTCCTTCTGCGCGAGCACCAGGTTCGACATGCGGTCGGCCTCGAGCTTCATCATCTCGGCCAGGTGCTCCCTGCCGATCTGCTGGAAATAGCCGGTGTAGTCGCTCGTGGTGAACGCGTTCTCGCGTCCGCCGAGCTGCGCGACCAGGCGCGAGAACTCGCCGGTGGGATGCCGCTCGGTGCCCTTGAACATCATGTGCTCGAGGACGTGCGAGATGCCCGTGCGCCCCTTCGCTTCGTCCACCGAGCCGACGCGGTAGAGCACGAGGTGCACGACGGTGGGCGCGCGATGGTCCTCGCGCACGATCACCTTCATTCCGTTGGGCAGCGTGCGCTCGAAGGTGTGCCGGGCGTCGTCGGCAGGCGCCGGGGGCGGCGCGGCGCTGGGCGCGGGAGCCGACTGGGCATGCGCCGGCGACGCCGGCAGCGCCAGCGCGCAGGCGGCAAGCGCGATGAGCAGCGGAGCGATCCGCTGGAGCGGGGAAAGCGGCATGGGCGGGGCAGGTAGAATCGACGCCGAGTGTAGCCATGTTCGGATTCCTGCGTCGAAAGAGGCCCTCACAGGCCGAATCCCCCCCTTCCCCCGACGATCCGGCATCGTCCGGCACCGCTCCGCCGACGGCCGCAGCCGCGCCCCCGAGCCTCGGGCTGCCCGCGCAGAGCCTGTATCCGCCGGAAATGCTCTATCCGGCGGAGGTGCTCCAGCCGGCCGCGCCGGAACTGCAGCCGAGCGGGCCGGAACCGAAGCCGGCCGCACCGGAACCGCAACCGCCCGCACCGGCACCGCAACCGCCCGCACCGGCACCGCAACCGCCCGCACCGGCACCGCAACCGGCCGCGCCGGAACCGAAGCCGGCCGCGCCGGAACCGGAATCGCCGCCCGCCGAGGCCGCCGAAGCCGCTGCACCGGAGCCGGAGAACAGGACCGAGTCGGCCGAGGCTGCAGCCGCGGCACTCCGCGCCGGCGAGCCCTCCGGGGAGGCGACGGCGGAGCCCGTCCACGAGGCGGCCGCCGAACCCGCTCCCGAAGCAGCCGCCGAACCCGCTCCGGCCGCCTTCTACGGCAGCCTCTATACGGCCGACGTGCTGGCCCGCCCGGAAGCGATCGTCCTTCCTTCGGGCGATGCGATCGTCACGCTGACGCAGGCCGAGCGGAACACCTGGGTGAAGCGGCTGCGCGAGGGAATGTCGCGCACGCGCGGCAACCTCGCCGGCCTGTTCTCGAACGTGCAGGTCGACGATGCGCTCTTCGACGAGCTGGAGACGGCGCTGATCGCCAGCGATGCCGGCGTGGCGACCACGCAGTGGCTGATGCAGCGCCTGCAGGAGCGCGTTCGCCGCGAGCGCCTGACCGACGCCGAGCAGGTGCGGCTCGCGCTGCGCGCATTGATCGTCGATCTGCTGATGCCGCTCGAGAAGCCGATGGACATCGACGCGGCCGAGCCTCTGGTGATGATGATCGCCGGCGTGAACGGCGCCGGCAAGACGACCTCGATCGGCAAGCTCGCGCACCATCTGCAGCGCGAAGGCAAGTCGATCCTGCTCGCCGCCGGCGACACCTTCCGCGCCGCGGCCCGCGAGCAGCTCGCCGAATGGGGCTTGCGCAACCGGGTCGACGTCATCGCGCAGCAGGGCGGCGATCCGGCTGCCGTCGCCTTCGACGCCGTGCACGCGGGCCGCGCACGCCGCACCGGCATCGTCATCATCGACACCGCCGGTCGGCTGCCCACCCAGACGCACCTGATGGAAGAGCTGCGCAAGATCCGGCGCGTCGTGGCCAAGGCGATGGAAGGCGCGCCGCACGAGACGCTGCTCGTGCTCGACGGCAACACCGGACAGAACATGCTCGCGCAGGTGAAGGCCTTCGACGAGGCGGTGCCGCTCAGCGGCCTGATCGTCACGAAGCTCGACGGCACCGCGAAAGGGGGCGCGCTCGCCGCGCTGGCGTTCACTCGGCGCGAGCGGCCGATTCCGGTCTATTTCATCGGCGTCGGGGAAAAGATCGACGACCTGCAGGCCTTCTCGGCCGAGGAGTTCGCCGGGGCGCTGCTCGACTGAAGAGCGGCCGCGATCGCACCGGAGCCGGTCGACGATCGCAGCGTGACCAGGACGCTAGACGACCACCACCTCGGACAGCCCCGCGACCCTGCGCGACGGATCGAACGGCACCCGCGGCATCGGACTGCGCGCCGCCCTGGCGCCGAGGGGACCGAGCAGGTCGATCTCCGGATGCCGCTCGACGAAGAAGAACTCGTGCAGCGGATGCCCGCTGTGCCTCAGCGCCTCGCGGGCCTCGAACACACCCAGGCACATCAGCCGGTGGGTGGCGAGATCGCGGCCGCGCGGAGCGAACAGCGCTGCGTCGGGCAGGACGTCGGTGAAACCGAGCGACTCGTAATCGCGCGCTGCCGCCTCGCGGGCGGCGACCAGCATCGTCTGCACCTGCGCCGCCAGACAGTAGAGGTGGAAGGCCTTCCACAGCATCCGCCGCACCTGCGACTCGCGCGGGCCTTCGCAGACCACTAGCCGCGAGCCCTCGGCCAGCGACCGGCTCCTCAGCGATGCCGGCAACTCGAGCAGGCCGTCGACCATCATCGGGCCCCGGTCGCCCGTGAGGATGCGCAGCGTGCCTAGCGCCTCGCCGTCGAAACGCGACTCCGCGAGCAGCAGCGTGGCGTTGGGCAGGCGATCCCAGGCGTCGGAGAACGGCCCCGCTGCTCCGTAGTGGCCGCGGGCGCGCAGCGCGAACACGCGGATGCGGTCGTCTTCGCTGCGCGCCACGCGGACGGTCACGGCAGCGGAAGCGGCAACTTCGGCAGGCATCGGGGCACCTTGCAATGGCGGTCGGGAAGCCGGGCCGCGCGATGCGAAACAGCGCGAAACAGCGTCGGCACCGGTACCCATCGTATGCCGGGGCGACTGGCGGGCGCCATCCGCCGGTCGGGGGAGGCCACCCTTCGGTCGGGCAGCCGAAGGGGCAGCCCGAGGAGTCGGCCGAAAGGGGGCAGCCCGAAAGGTCGGCCGAAAGGCGCGGCCTCAGCCGCGCGCGGCTTCGGCCTGCTCGGACGGCTGGGCCCTGCGGAACGCCTCGAGCTTCATGCACTCGTCGAAGATGCGCATCGTGCGCTCGTAGCGCTCGACCTTCGTCTCGAAGCGCCGCGCGTTGAAAACCTGCGGCACCAGGCACACGTCGGCCATCGTCGGCGCGTCGCCGTGACAGAAGCGGCCGGTACGCGGATCGGCCAGTTCGCGCTCGAGCGCGGCGAGCCCCTCGTCGCACCAGTGGCGGTACCAGCGGGCGATCGCCGCGGCGTCGAGCCCCAGCGCGTCACGCAGATGGTTCAGCACGCGCAGGTTGTTCAACGGATGGATCTCGGCGGCCACCAGCAGCGACAGCGAGCGCACGCGGGCGCGCCCCAGCGCATCGCCGGGCAGCAACCGGGGCCCCGGCTTCGTTTCGTCCAGATACTCGATGATCGCCAGCGACTGGGCGAGCCGCTGCTCGCCATCGACCAGCAGCGGAACGAATCCCTGCGGATTTACCGCGCGGAACGGGTCGCCGCATTGCTCGTTCGAAGGGAGCCAGACGACCTTCGGTTCCCACGGCAAACCCTTCAGATTCAAGGCGATGCGCACGCGAAACGAAGCCGAACTGCGGAAAAAAGTATAGAGCTGGAGCATCGTAAATCCTCGAAAGCTGTCCATCCTGTCTGATGATCGTCTGGCGCTGGCACTCTCGACCCGAGAGTGCTAATCTCTCTTTTCAGTAAGGAGGTATCCGGATGACGAAGGGAAATTCCACCGCTCTCGTGCCCGCTTCGCCCAACGCGATGATGGCGCTGCCGGCGGTCGGGAATCTCGATGCCTATATTGCCGCGGTTCACCGCCTGCCGATGCTCAGCGCCGAGCGGGAATCCGAATTGTCCCGCCGGTACCGGGAAACCGGCGACCTCGACGCCGCACGCGAGATGGTGCTGTCGCACCTTCGGCTCGTCGTGTCGATCGCGCGCCAGTACCTGGGCTACGGGCTGCCGCATGCCGACCTGATCCAGGAAGGCAACATCGGCCTGATGAAGGCGGTCAAGCGCTTCG
>CALCZN010000395.1:0-2933 GCA_937903095.1 uncultured Burkholderiales bacterium | reverse complement strand
GCGTGGTGGCCGCATCGAAGAACACGGTGTCCTGCGGGTTCGCCAGCGCGCGATCGAGGTCGGTATCCCAGCGCAGGCCGCCGTGCGCAGCGGCCAGCGCCTGCATCCGCTCGGCGCCGCGCCCGACGAGGATCGGATCGGGCATCACGCGGTCGCCGTTGGCGAGCTTCACGCCGCCCTCGGCGCGGATGGCGAGGATCGAGCGGATCAGGTGCTGGTTCAGACCCATGCGGCCCGTCACGCCGTGCATGACGATGCCGAGTGTTCGCGTGCCCATCGTTCGTGCTTATCTTCGCGTGCCCATCGGTACGGCACCCGTAATTAACCTTTTAGTTAATAGTCTACGGCGACCGCAGCTGGCGCGTCAAGGAGGTTGAAGGCCACATCGGGTGCGCGATACGATCCCGTTCTCACCATCCGGTTAACGAGCTTCCCCGCCATGCCGCGCATCTGCACCACCGTCGTCGGCTCCTATCCCGTCCCCCAGTGGCTCGTCGCCTCGCCCTCCGAGCAGGCGCTGCTCGACGCGACGCGCGTGGTGATCGGCACGCAGGAGCAGGCCGGCATCGATCTCGTCTGCGACGGCGAGCTGTACCGCTTCGACCTGAACCATCCCGAAACGAACGGGATGATCGAATATTTCGTCCGCCCGCTCGACGGCGTCTCGCAGCGCTTCTCCTT
This sequence comes from uncultured Burkholderiales bacterium, assembly GCA_937903095.1. GTDB lineage: Bacteria > Pseudomonadota > Gammaproteobacteria > Burkholderiales > Burkholderiaceae_E > Zeimonas. The sequence continues at coordinate 2,252 of CALCZN010000395.1, read as the reverse complement.
CGACGCGCTGATCGCCTGGCGCGCCAACGCCGGCATGCGCTTCCGCACGCGTCCGCCGGGCATCGTCGAGGGGCCGATCGGCCATGGTGCGCTCGATCTTCCGCTCGCCTGCGCTCGCGCGAAGGCGCTCGCGCGCAAGCCCTTCAAGTTCACGCTCACCGGTCCGCACATGCTCGCCAAGACGCTGATCGACCGGCACTACGGAGATCCGGCGCAGCTCGCGCATGCAATCGCCGACGTGCTCGCCGCGCAGGTCGCGCAGCTCGACGCCGACGTCGTGCAGCTCGACGAGGCGAACCTGCCCGGCCACCCCGAGGAATGGCAATGGGCGGCATCGGCGATCAACCGCGTGCTCGATGCCGTGCGCGGCAAGCCCGCGGTGCATCTGTGCTTCGGCAACTACGGCGGGCAGACGGTGCAGAAAGGCACCTGGAACCGTCTCGTCGACTACCTGAACGCATTGCACGCCGATCACGTGGTGCTCGAGTGCGCGCATCGCCCGCCCGACGAGCTGGAGGCCTTTCGTGCGCTCGATCCGCGCATCGGCCTGGGGCTCGGCGTGGTCGACATCAAGGTCAACGAAGTCGAGAGCGCCGAGTCGGTCGCGCGGGCGATCGAGCGCGCCGAACGCGTGGTCGGCGCGGGCCGCGTGCGCTACGTGCATCCCGACTGCGGGTTCTGGATGCTGCCGCGCTCGGTGGCCGACGCGAAGATGCGCGCGCTCGCCGCCGGGCGCGACCTCTTCGAAGGCATCGCGCCGCACAACGACTGACGCCGGAGTGCGAACCATGCAGCCGCTGCCGCAACGCTTCGACGACGTCGAGTCGCTCGAGACCTTCCTGAGCGAACCCACACCGGCGCTCGTCGCCGACCTGCAACGCATCGACGGCGACATCCTCGTGCTCGGCGTCGGCGGCAAGATGGGCCCGACGCTCGCGCGCATGGCGAAACGCGCCCTGCCCGGCCGGCGCGTCATCGGTGTGGCGCGCTTCTCCGACCCGGCCACGCGCGCCTCGCTCGAAGCGCACGGCGTCGAATGCATCGGCTGCGACCTGCTCGATCGCGACGCGCTCGGGCGGCTGCCCAACGTCGCCGACGGCGTGCGCAACGTCGTCTTCATGGCGGGCCACAAGTTCGGCGCCGCCGGCAAGGCCGCGCTCACCTGGATGATGAACGTCGGCGTGCCGATGAACGTCGCCGACGTCTACCGCGAAGCGCGCATCGTCGCGTTCTCCACCGCCTGCGTCTATCCGTTCGTGCCGGTCGACGGGCCGGGCGCCGACGAGAGCGTGGCGCCCACGCCGCCCGCCGGCGACTACGCGAACTCCTGCGTCGGACGCGAACGGGTGTTCGAGTACGGCTCGCAGAAATGGGGGACGTCCGGCCGCCTCGTTCGCCTGTCGTACGCGATCGACATGCGCTACGGCGTGCTGCACGACGTCGCCTCGGCCGTGTTCGAGCAGCGCGAGCTGGACCTGACGATGGGATACGCGAACGTCATCTGGCAGGGCGATGCGAACGAGCAGTCGCTGCGCCTGCTCGCGCATTGCACCTCGCCCACGACGCCGATCAACATCACCGGAGCGCAGCACACCAGCATCCGCTGGCTCGCCCGGCAGTTCGGCGAGCGCTTCGGGCGGGCGCCGCGACTGGTCGGAAGCGAAGCGCCGACGGCGTGGCTCGAAGACACGTCGGCCTCGCAACGTCTGTTCGGCACGCCGCGCGTGTCGATCGAGCAGATGATCGACTGGACCGCCGACTGGATCGCGCGCGGACGTCCGAGTCTCGGCAAGCCGACGCATTTCGAGACGCGCGACGGCAAGTATTGAACGCGGCGCCACCATGACCCGCGCCGAGGCGACGGACAGCGAGGCAGCGCCGATCGGGACGCTCGGCGAGCGCGACCTGCAGTGCGCGCTCGCGCTGTCGCGGGCGGCCTCGTGGAACCAGAACGAAGCCGACTGGCGCACGATGCTCGCGCTCGGGCGGGGCTGGTGCATCCGCTCGCCGGACGACGCTTCGCCCATGCGCCTGGCGGCATCGATCGTGCTGCTCCCGTACGGCGTGTCGTTCGCCTGGGTCAGCATGGTGCTCGTGGCGCCGGAGTTCCGCGGCCGCGGCTTCGCCGCCCGCCTGCTGCGGCATGCGCTCGCCGAGCTTTCCCGCGATGGTCGCGGCGGCGTACTCGACGCGACGCCCGCAGGACGCCCGGTCTATGCGCGCGAGGGCTTCGTCGACAGCTGGGGCTTTCA
>CALCZN010000394.1:0-4535 GCA_937903095.1 uncultured Burkholderiales bacterium | reverse complement strand
CCGCCGTGATTGCCGCCCGAAAGCCGGTCGTGGCGGCGACGGCGAGCAGGCCGGCAAGAATCGCGAAAAGCCACAGGACCGGAGCGGGAGCGGTGCGCGCCGGCGTCGGATTCACCATATGCAGGTCTCGCGCAGGCGCACATCGATGCCGCGATCACCCGCCACGATAGCGTCCGCTCAGGATGTCCCGCAGCGCGGGGTGCCGTTCGGCTTGCGACATCAGTCGGGGAAGCAATGGACGGACCGGCATGAGCAGGCGCTTTGGAGCCTCGGAGAGCGCCTGTACGAGTTGATCGGAATCCTGCTCGGCGAGCACGGCAGCGAGCAGCAGGGCTTGCCACCTGTCTTTCTCGGCTTTTTCCGGGAATCCGCGCCGCTGCGTGCTCGAGTAAAGCTTGTGCCATACGAATCGTGCGGCTTGCGGCAGCCGGACCGGAACGCAATGGCCACCGGCCAGGACCGCGCCTGCTTCGGGCGCTTCGAGGAGCCAGTCGTAGAAGGGGACCGACTGCGCCGCCCACCCGAGATCGCGAACTCGAACGGCTTCTCCCGGTCGCGTACCCGGAGCGAACACGTCCACGCGAAGTCCCTGCACGCCGGGCAGCTTCACGGACGTCGCGAGTTCGGCCGGATGCGGCCCGGACATGCGGTGAAAGGGGAGCGTCGTTGCACGCATGCTCTCCAGAAAATCGAGCGGAACGGCCAATTTCATCGAGCGAACAGCGAGGTCGACGTCGAGCGTGCGCGCCGCCACGACGGATGCGCCAAGTTCGTTCATCCAGGCAGCCCACGCGAGCGTTCCCACCAGGACGATGCCCGATTCGAACGCCTGTCGATTGCGCAGCTCGACCAGCACTCGTCCGGTGGCTTTGTCGGCGACCTGAAAACCCAGCTTGCGCAGCGCACCGACCTGGCGGGCGATGGTATATCGAATTGTTGGGTAAATAATTTGCCACCAGTTCTGCTTCTTGAGGCGTGCTACGATAGTGCTACAGCTTGGTAGTTGGATAAACGATGGAAACCTTGAGCATTCGTGAGCTTCGAAACCGTCCAGGAGCGGTCCAGGATGATCTTTCGAAGAAAGGCGAACTGCTGCTGACCTCCAACGGACGGCCGGTTGCGGTAATGCTGTCGGTCGACGGGGAGAGCCTCGACGAGACGCTCGAAGTGATTCGTCTCGCGCGAGGGCAGTTGGCGCTGCGGGCGTTGCGACGCCGCGCGCGTGAGCAGGGAACGAGCGAGCTTTCGACGGAGGAAATCGAAGCGGAAATCGCCGCCACCCGTCGGTCTCGCGGCTGATGCGGCTCGTGCTCGACACCAACGTCGTGGTGTCGGGTGTTCTTACGCCCATGGGGCCGCCGGGCCAACTGCTCGATCTCGTTCTTGCGCGTGAAGTCGAGCTGGTGATCGATCCGCGAATCGTCGCTGAATATCGGGAGGTACTGCTTCGTCCCCGCTTTCGGCTCGATGCCGCCCACGTCCATCAGCTGCTCGACGCGCTCGAGGACATCGGGCTGCTGGCAACAGCCGCTCCCTGGCCCAGCCTGCTCGAAGATGCCAGCGACGAAATCTTCCTCGCGACCGCCCGGGCGGGAGTGGCTGTTCTCGTCACCGGCAATATGGTGCATTTCCCCGCGTCGAGGCGACATGGTGTCCTCGTCCAGACACCGAGGGAATGCCTGGAGAGCCTGCGTCGATAGCGGCGTGACATCGGGCCGGGCGCGGCTCCCCGCGCTCCGTACAATTCGCGGATGAAAAAGACCCTGCACCTCGTCGCCGGCGCACGCCCGAATTTTATGAAGATCGCGCCGATCGTGCGCGCGCTGCAAGCCCGGCCCGGCCTCTTCGACTACCGGATCGTGCACACCGGCCAGCACTACGACCGCGAGATGAGCGACGTGTTCTTCGAGGAGCTGGGCATACCGAAGCCCGACTTCCATCTCGAAGCGGGCGGCGGCAGCCACGCGACGCAGACGGCGAAGATCATGACCGCCTACGAAGCGATTCTCGAGCGTGAGCGGCCCGACTGCGTCGTCGTCGTCGGCGACGTCAACTCCACGCTTGCCTGCTCGATCGTCGCCAAGAAGCTGCACATTCCGGTGGCGCACGTCGAGGCGGGGCTGCGCAGCGGCGACCTGCGCATGCCCGAGGAGATCAACCGGCTCGTCACCGACTCGATCACCGACTGGTTCTTCGTGACCGAGCCGTCGGGGCGCGAGAACCTGCTGCGCGAGGGCAAGCCCGAGGAGCGAGTGTTCTTCGTCGGCCACGTGATGGTTGACAACCTCTTCTACCAGCGAGATCGCCTGCGCGAGGCCGACCGAGGCGACTTCGAGAGCGAGGCGCTGAAGAAGCGGCTCGGGCGCTACGGCGTGGTGACGATGCACCGGCCATCGAACGTGGACGATGAGCGCACGTTGCGGGGCATTGCGGGAGCGTTCCGGCAGATCTCGGCGAAGTTGCCGCTCGTCTTTCCGGTGCATCCCCGCACTCGCGGCAACCTCGAGAAGTTCGGTATCGACCTGGGCCCGAACGTCCTGCTGACCAAGCCGCTGTCGTACATGGAGTTCCTGAACCTGTGGCAGGACGCGAGCCTGATCCTCACCGACAGCGGAGGGCTGCAGGAGGAGACTACGGCGCTCAGCATCCCGTGCGTGACGCTGCGCGAGAACACCGAGCGACCGGTGACGGTGGACGAGGGGACGAACACCATCGTCGGGGTCGATCCGGAGCGGATCGTTACGGCGGCGGATGCGGTGCTCGCGGGACGGGGCAAGGCGGGGAGGCGGCCGCAGTTGTGGGATGGACGGGCGGCGCAGCAGATCGTGGAGAGACTGGCGGAGCAGCTCGCGGGGACTTGACCGATTCGCATCGGTCGTCTGTCGGATGGCGCACGGCTTCTGTAACGGTAAAAGTGAGGAGGAGTAGGGTCCTTCGGTTGACATACCGTTACGGTATATAGTCCAATGCACGTACTCGCGAAGCCGATGCTGGTCGAGTTCTGGCGCAAGCACCCAGACGCCACGGCGCCGCGGCAACAAATACCGACTGATTGCGTCGATCCACTACGGCCGCCGCAAGGTATATGTGCGCGAAATCCTTACTTACGAAGCATACGATCGCGGGAGATGGAAACGGCAATGGATGAATTGACGCACGCAAGCGCGACGCATCGGCCGGAGGCAATCCTGCGGGCCTGGCTTCCGTTCAAGGAGGCGATCGGCGTCACCTCGGTGCGGAACGAAGACGACTACGCGCGGGCGCGAGCGACCATCGAACTTCTGCTCGACGAGGTCGGAGACGACGAGCAACACCCGCTGGCCGAAGTGCTCGACTACCTTTCCGATCGGGTCGCTGCCTGGGAAGACGAGCACACCTCGATTCCCGACGCGGAACCGAAGGACGTGCTGCGCTTTCTGATGGAGCAGCACGGATTGAAGCAGGAAGACCTCGCCGATTGCGCGCCTCAGGGGCGGATTTCGGACATCCTGAGCGGCAGGCGCGGTGTGAGCAAGGAGGTGGCGAGAAGGCTTGCGCGGCGATTCAACGTGAGCGTGGCGGTGTTCGTGTGACTGCGGCGAGCCGCTTCTGTTCAAGGGAAGTGACTTCAGCCAGACGGATGTGCCGGCAGTGCCAGTGCCATGAAATGCGGTTCGGAGGGCCGTGCGGGTTCCTCTGCGATGGCATCGCCGTGCGCCGCTCACTTGCCTCGAGGGGGACGGCCCGCTCCTGCGTGAGATAATCCCGCCCTTCCCAAAGGGCACCGACCATGAAGCACTTCGCGCTCATCGGCGCGGCCGGGTACATCGCGCCCCGGCACATGCACGCGATCAAGGAGACGGGTAACGGGCTCGTCGCCGCTCTGGATCCCAGTGATTCGGTCGGCATCATCGACAGCCACTTCCCCGACGCCGACTTCTTCACCGAGTTCGAGCGCTTCGACCGCCACATCGACAAGCTGCATCGCGCCAACGACGAGCGGCGCGTGCACTACGTGTCGATCTGCTCGCCGAACTACCTGCACGACTCGCACGTGCGCTTCGCGCTGCGCTCGGGCGCGGACGCGATCTGCGAGAAGCCGCTGGTGCTGAACCCGTGGAACATCGACGGGCTGCTCGAGATCGAGCGGGCGACGGGGCAGAAGGTCAACACGATCCTGCAACTGCGTCTGCACCCGGCGATCCGCGAGTTGCGTGAGCGCGTGCAGCGCGAACACAGGACGACGAAGCATGAGGTCGACCTTGCCTACGTCACGTCGCGCGGGCACTGGTACCTGCAGTCCTGGAAAGGCGACACGAAGAAGTCCGGCGGAATCGCGACGAACATTGGCGTGCACTTCTTCGACATGCTGCACTTCATCTTCGGGGCGCTGCAGGAGAACGTCGTGCACCACTCGTCGGAGACGAAGGCGGCGGGGTACCTCGAATACGAGAACGCGCGGGTACGGTGGTTCCTGTCGATCGACGTGGAGGACGTGCCGGTGGCGCAGCGTGAGGCGGGGCAGCGGACGTATCGATCGATCACGGTGGACGGCA
>CALCZN010000393.1:0-4536 GCA_937903095.1 uncultured Burkholderiales bacterium | reverse complement strand
TCTTGCCGGCCTGCGCGTTCGCGATGAACGGCGCGGCGAGCGCGGCGGTTCCGCGCGCGGCGGCGGCGCCGACGAAGCTGCGTCGGGAGCGATCGTGCGAAACCTTCGTGTCTGCCTTGGTATGCGTTGTCATGGCTGTCTCCTCTCTGGCAGGTAACCGTGTCTGAAAAGGGGTTTATGTACGGCGCGCCCGATCAGCGCGAGCGACTCAGGATGCTATTCCTCCTGCGATCGAAGTTGAAGCTTCATGGGATGCCGCGAACTGCGCCGCGTATTCGCGGTAGATCGTGGCGGCCTGCGCGATCACCCTGCGAAGCGGCTCGCCGAGCGGAGCGATGGGTCGCGCCGGACGCCCGCCCCATAACGAGCCGCTTTCGAGCACCTGCCCTTCGGTGGTGAAGGTGCCGGCAGCGACGAACACGTCTTCCTGCACGACGGTGCCGGGCGCCAAGCGCGAGCCCATTCCGACGAGCGTGCGAGAGCCGACGCTGCAGTCCTCGAGCAGCACGTTGTGACCGATCGTCGTGTCGGTGCCGATCTCGATCGGCCCGTGACGGGCATGCATCACGGTGTTGTCCTGCACGTTCGAGCGCGCGCCGATGCGCAACGGATGCTCGGGCGCCTGCAGCACGCAGCCGAACCAGATGCTGCTCGACGGGCCGGGGACCAGCCTCGCGCGTCCGACCACGGTGGCCGCGACGTAGACGTCGCGTACGCCGTCGTCGATCCTGAAATCGCGTTCCGAGGTCGTGTCGCAGGCACGTGCCGCCATGCGTATGCGTTCGCGTATCGCCGCGCACTCGCCGGCCTGGAGCGGGCGGACGGCCCGGGCCGGCGAACCCTCGCACCAGTGCCCGGCCGGCAGCGCGGTGCGCGGAAACACGACCGAGCCCGCCGCGATCACGCTGCCGCGCCCCACGGCGGCGCCATCGAGCACCGCGACGTCGTCCTCGAGCACGCAATCGTCGCCGATCGTGCAAGCGTGCACGATCGAGTTGCGTCCGACGGTGACGCGATCGCCGACCGTCGATCCGTAGAGATCGTGCGAGATGTGAACCGTGGCGTGCGCACCGAGAAAGAAATCGTCGCCCGCGTTCACCACGTGGCCGTCGGCACGCACGACGGCGAAGGGTCCGAAAGCCGCGCCGCGGCCGATCCGCGCCCGGCCGAGCACGGCACAGCCCCGATCGAAGAACGCCCGCGGCTCGCCGATCGCCGGCGAAGCGTTGCGGTAGGGGAGCACGAGAGGATTCGAATGCATCGCGTCGTCGCTCGAAAGACAGGCCTCAGGATACGGGCCTCAGAATACCGGCACCTCGCGGTGGGTCCCCCACACCGTCTTCAGCCGTTCGACGATGTCGCCCATGCTCGCGCCGGCGCGCACCAGTTCGATCGTCACCGGCATGATGTTCCGGTTCTCGTCCTTCGCCACGCCGACCAGCTCGTCGAGCAGCGCATCGACGCGCGCGTTGTCGCGTTCGCGCCGGTTGCGCTGCAGCCGCTCGATCTGCCGCCGCTCGGCGGTCGGATCGTGAGGATGCGTCTCGATGTCGACGACCTCGTCGGGCTCGTGGAAGCGGTTCACGCCGATCACCGGCTTCGCTCCGCTCTGCTTGTCGAGCGCCTGCTCGTAGGCGAAATCGGCGATGTGCCGCTGGAACCAGCCCTCCTCGATCAGCTTGATCGTACCGCCGTTGGCCTCGACCTCGTCGAGGATCTCGAAGATCTTCCGCTCGTACTCGTTCGTCAGGTGCTCTACGTAATACGACCCGCCGACCGGATCGACCACTTCGGTGACGTGCGCCTCCTCGGCGATGATCTGCTGCGTGCGCAGCGCGATCTTCATCGCCTCCTCGGTCGGAATCGAGAACGCCTCGTCCATGCCGTTGGTGTGCAGGCTCTGCGCGCCGCCGAGCACCGCGGCGAGCGCCTGCAGCGTCGTGCGCACGATGTTGATCCGGTACTGCGGCTTCGTGAGCGTCGCGGCGGCGGTCTGGCAGTGGAAGCGCAGGCGCATCGACTCCGGGTTCTTCGCGCCGAAGCGCTCGCGCATGATCTTCGCGTAGACGCGACGCGCCGCGCGGAACTTCGCGATCTCCTCGAAGAAATCGGTCTGGCAGACGAAGAAGAACGCCAGCCGCGGGGCGAAGTCGTCGACCTTCATTCCGGTCTCCAGCACCTCCTCCACGTAGGTGACGAGGTTGCACATCGTGAACGCGACTTCGTGCAGCGGCGAGGAACCCGCTTCCGAGATGTGGTAGCCCGAGATGTTGATCGGGTTGTAGCGCTTCATGTTCTGCGCGCAGTAGGTGATGCAGTCGCGCACGAGACGCACCGAAGGTGCGATCGGGAAGATGAATTCCTTCTGCGCCATGTACTCCTTCAGGATGTCGGCCTGGATCGTCCCCGACAGCCGGTTCAGGTCGCAGCCGCGCTTCTGCGCAAGCGCGACGTACATCGCCAGCAGGATCCACGCGCTCGGGTTGATCGTCATCGACACCGAGATGTTCTCGAGATCGATGCCGTCGAACAGCGCCTCCATGTCGGCGAGGATATCGATCGCCACGCCCTCGCGGCCGACCTCGCCCTCGGACATCGGGTGGTCGGAGTCGTAGCCCATCAGCGTCGGCATGTCGAAGTCGGTAGACAGTCCGGTCTGGCCCTGCGCGATCAGGTACTTGAAGCGCCGGTTCGTGTCCTCCCCGGTGCCGAAGCCGGCGATCTGGCGCATCGTCCAGTTGCGGCTGCGATACATCGTCGGATAGGGCCCGCGCGTGAACGGGTAACGGCCGGGCAGGCCGATGTCGTCGAACGACGAGCCTTCGAGATCCAGCGGCGTGTAGGTGCGCTTCACCGGCAGTCCGCCGAAGGTGAAGAACTGCTCCTTCCTCTCCTTCTGGCGTTCGAGGAAGGACGCGACTTCATTGCGCTCCCAGTCGCTTGTCTGCTCCTGCAGCGAAAGCGAAACGGCGGGATCGGGGGATCGGCGGGTCATGCAGGACTCCTCAAGCAGTGAAGCCGGCGAGCAGCCGCTCGGCGGCCTGGTACGGGGAGATGCTGCGCTCGGCGAGCCGCGCGGACAGCTCGGCAAGCTCGCCGCCGCGGGCGGCGCGAAAACGCTCGCCGAGCAGATCCTCGGCGGTCTTCAGCATCCGGAAGTCGGCGATGCGCCGCAATCGTTCGCGTCCGGCGTCCGAATCACGAAGATGCTGCGCGTGACGCGCAAGCGCATCGATCAGTTTGTCGAAGCCGTCGCCGCGCGCCGAGCTGGTCGGCACCACCGGCGCGTTCCACTCGGCCTTCGGACCGATCGACATCCCCATCGCGAGCATCGTCTTCAGGTCGCTCACCGTGCGGTTCGCGTCCGGGCGGTCGCACTTGCTGACGACGTGCACGTCGGCGATCTCGAGGATGCCCGCCTTGATCGCCTGGATGTCGTCGCCCAGGCCCGGCGCGGAGACGACGACGACGGTGTGCGCGGCGCGCGCGATCTCGACCTCGGCCTGGCCGACGCCGACCGTCTCGACGATCACGTAGTCGAAGCCGGCGGCGTCGAGCACGTCGGCCGCCTCGAGCGATGCGCGCGCCATGCCGCCGTGCGCGCCGCGCGTGGCCATGCTGCGGATGAAGACGCCCTCGTCGCCGACGTGCTCCGACATCCGGATCCGGTCTCCCATGATCGAGCCGCCCGAATACGGACTCGACGGATCGACGGCGATGACGCCCACCCGCCTGCCCTGCTCGCGCAGCCGGCGCGTGAGCACCGAGACGAGCGTGGACTTGCCGCTGCCGGGCACGCCAGTGATGCCGATGCGATGCGCATGGCCGGTCTTCGCGTAGAGCTGCGCGAAGGCGTCACGGCATTCGGCGCTGCCCGCTTCGGCGCGCGTCATCAGTCGGGCCATCGCGGCGTGCTCGCCGCGCAGCGCGCGCTCGACGAGCGCGCTCGACGAAACCGGAGCGCGCCCCTTCATCGGACGCCCTCGCCGCGATGCAGGGTGTCGGCGAGTCGGCGAAAGACCTCGCGGTCGTCGATGACGCGTCGCGCCTTGAAGTCGGTGCGCGGGTACGTGCCCGGTTCGACGACCTCGACCATCGTGCGCAGGCCGAGCATCACGTGCACCGACGAGGCGATGCGCGCGCGGAACTCCTCGGCGGCAGCCGGGCCGCGGGCGGCCAGGTCGACGCTGGGCTCTACGCGCAGCAGCAGCTCGTCCATCTGGCCTTCGCGCGTGATGACGACGCGATGCTCCCCGCCGTAGCCGTCGAGCCGACTGAGCGCCGAGTCGATCTCGCTCGGATAGACGTTCTCGCCGCGCACCGTGAACATGTCGTCGATGCGGCCGAAGATGCCCTGCGGCAGGCTCGGGTAGGTGCGCCCGCACGGCGTCGGGTCGTTCGTCCAGCGCGCCAGGTCGCCCGAGACGAGGCGGATCATCGGCTGCGAGGTGCGCTCGAGGTGCGTGTACACCGGCGTGCCGCGTTCGCCGTAGGGCACGCGCTCGAAGGTGGCGGGGTCGCACACCTCGGTGTAGC
>CALCZN010000392.1:0-4262 GCA_937903095.1 uncultured Burkholderiales bacterium | reverse complement strand
GCGTTTTCTCTTCCGAAGAGGATTGCAGACGCAGAAACGCTGCGTCTCGCAGCAGATCTTTCCGGCGCGCCTTTACGAGGGGTGCCTGCATGGCCGCACGCCGCGTGCCAGCGTGTGCCAGCGCGTAAGCCGGCGTGCCAACGTGCCAACGTGCCGCGTGCCGCGTGCCGGGTGCCAGGCGCAGCGTGCCGGGTGCCGGCGTGCCGCGTGCCGGCGTGCAACGGGCCGCGTGCTATCGGCCGCCTTCGGCGCCATCGCCCGCGCCCGGCTCGTCTTCCGGGATGCGCTCCTCCTCGCCCCCTTCGCCCCCCACCTCCCGCGCCGCCGCCAACGCCATCGCATACAGCTTCCTGCGCGGCAAGGCCGTTACCCTTCCCGCCAGCCGTACCGCCCGGCTGAGCGGCATTTCGGCGAGCAGCTCCGACAGCAGCGCGCGCACGTCCACTTCCGCGGCGCTCGGCGCGGCCGCGTCGTCGCCGTCGTCGGCCGGCCTGGAAGCCGCCGCGACGACGAGCACGTACTCGCCGCGCAGCCGGTTCTCGTCGGCGCCGAGCCAGTCGAGCGCGTCGGCGACGTCGCAGACGTGGATCTCCTCGAAGCGCTTGGTCAGCTCGCGGCCGATGGCGATGCGTCGTCCGGTCCCGGCCACGCGAGCGAGCGCCGACAGCGTCTGCGCGATGCGGTGCGGCGCTTCGAACAGCACGAACGGATGCGGCATCTGCGCGAGCTGCGCGAGGCGCTCGTCGCGCGCGCGGGCGCGCGACGGCAGGAAGCCTTCGAAATGGAAGGGGCCTTCGACCAGTCCGCTCACTGAAATCAGCGCGATCGGCGCCGAGGGTCCCGGCACTGGCACGACGCGGTGGCCGGCCGCGCGCACGTCGTCGACGATGCGCGCGCCGGGATCGCTGACCGCGGGAGTGCCCGCGTCGCTGACCAGGGCGACGCTGCGTCCGGCGGCCAGCGCCTCGACGATGCGCTGCGCGGCGGCGCGCTCGTTGTGCCGATGCGCCGGCATCGACTGCGGATGCGCGCCGAGATGGTCGAGGAGCACGCGCGTGGTGCGCGTGTCTTCGGCCGCTACCAGATCGACCCGGCGCAGCACATCGGCCGCACGGCCTCCGATATCCGACAGATGTCCGATCGGAGTGGCCACTACATATAATGAGCCCGGCTCGACGCCGCCCGTCGAGCCGCTCATCGAATCGTTGCGCTGATGTCCGACACGTCGACCTTTCCGCGGTTTTCCCGGCGTTCCGTGCTGCGCGCGCTGCTCGGCGGCGCCGTGCTGGGCGCGCCCGCGTTCTCCGCGCTGGCGCAGGGCGAGACTAGCACCGAGGAGGTCGAAGGCCGCGGCGTCGCGTCGTCCGAACGCCTGCGCTTCGGCGGCGGTCCCCTCGGCATCGCGATGTTCGTGCCGCCTGCCGAGGGAATGTACCGGCGCGCGACGAACGCGCTCGTCGACGGCGCGCGCGCGGCGCAGGCTCGCGACGGGTCCGGCATCACCGTCGAGGTCGTCGAAGTCGATCTCGATCTCGTCGCGTTGCGTGGCGTGTACGACGAGCTGCAGCAGCGCGGCTTCTCGATGGTGATCGGGCCGCTCACGCGCGACGCCGTCGCGCTGATCGCCGATGCCGGCGCGCCTCCGCTGTTCACGCTGGCGCTGAACCAGAGCGAAGGCCATTCGCTGCCGCCGAACATGCTGTCGCTCGGACTGTCGATCGAGTCCGAAGCGCGCCAGGCCGCGTCGATTGCCTACGACGAAGCGGCGCTCGTCGCGCCTCGCCCGCGTGCGGCGCTCGTGCAGGACGACACGCCGCTGGGCGCGCGCAGCGCCGCCGCGTTCGCCGAGCGCTGGCGCTCTCGGGGCGGCGAGGCCTACGAATCGATGACGGTGTCCAACACCAGTTCCAGCCGGATGCGCTCGAAGCTCGCGCCGCTGCGCGCCGACGTTCATTTCGTCGCCGGGCAGCCGGTGCTCGCGCAGGCGGTGCGCGTCGCGCTCGGGCCGCGCGCGGCGATCTACGGCACCTCGAGCCTGAACACCGGCGCGGTGCTCGGGCAGCCGGCGGGCGCGTTCCCGCTGCGCTCGCCGGAACTCGACGGCGTGCGCCTGGTCGACCTTCCGTGGCGCGTGCAGCCCGACGCCCCGGCGGTGATGGCCTATCCGCGTCCTGCCGACATGAATCTCGAATTGCAGAAGCTCTACGCGCTGGGCATCGACGCGTTTCGCGTCGCGCGCCTGCTCGTCGATCGCGCTCCGGTCATCGACCTCGACGGCGTCACCGGCCGGCTGCGGCTGTCGGCCGACGGCACGATGCTCACGCGCGAAGGCGTCCTCGCCGAATATCGCGACGGCGTTCTGGTCCCGATCGCGCCGTCGTGACCCGCCGCTCGCCCATGCAGGCGCGAGGCGACGCGGCCGAGGAGCGTGCGCTCGCCTTCCTGGTCGACCACGGGCTCTCGCTCGTCGAACGCAATGCGACGAGCCGGCTCGGCGAGATCGACCTCGTCATGCGCGACGAGGCCGGCATCGTGTTCGTCGAGGTGCGCGCGCGCGCCAGCAGCGGCTTCGGCGGCGCCGCGGCATCGGTCGACGCGGCCAAGCGCCGGCGATTGCAGCGCGAGGCGCAGCGCTGGATGAACCGGCGCTTCGGTGATCGCTGGCCGCCGTGCCGCTTCGACGTCTGCGCCTTCGAGGGCGCGCGTCTCGAATGGATCCGTGGCGCGTTCTGAGGCTTCGACCGCAGCCTGCGCTTGTGTTGTGCTGTGATGCGGCGCCGGTCCCATGTTCGGCGGGCTCGCGCACGTCGCACCGTATAATCGCCGCGACCTTTCCCGCCTTGTGCGCGGCGCGAGTCACCACGCGCGCCCCGGCCCGCGAATGAGCCTCACCGATCGCATCCGCAAGCAGTTCGAAGAGAGTGCCGAGCTCAAGCGCGACGCGGCCCAGGCGCTCGCCGCGCCGATCGCCACGGCGGTCGAAAGGATCACCGCTGCGCTCGCGTCCGATCGCAAGATCCTCGTCTGCGGCAACGGCGGCTCGGCCGCCGACAGCCAGCATCTGGCCGCCGAGCTGGTCGGGCGCTACGAGCGCGAGCGGCCCGAGCTGGCCGCCATCGCGCTCACCACCGACACGTCGATCCTCACCGCGGTGGCGAACGACTACACGTTCGAGCAGGTCTTCGCCCGCCAGGTGCGCGCGCTCGGCCGCGAAGGCGACGTGCTCGTCGCGATCTCGACGAGCGGCAATTCGCCGAACGTCGTCGCCGCCGTCGAAGTGGCCCGTGAGCGGGATCTCGTCGTGGTCGCGCTCACCGGGCGCGGCGGCGGCCGCATCGCTACCATGCTCGGCGAGCAGGACGTGAATCTGTGCGTGCCGCACGAGCGCACCGCGCGAATCCAGGAAGTGCATCTGCTGATCCTTCATTGCCTGTGCGACGGAATCGATGCGTCGCTGCTCGGCGACGAATGACCGGCCATCGGGGAGGAACCGAATGAACGACTCGATCTCGAAGAACGGGCGCCTGCGCCGTACGCTGCTCGTCGCCGCGGTGCTCACGGCGTCGCTCGGCGCCTCGGGCTGCCTTCCGGTGGTTGCCACCGGCGCCGCGGTGGGCACCCTCGCAGCGCTCGATCGCCGCACGGTCGGCGCGCAGACCGAAGACCAGGCAATCGAACTGAAGGCCGCTGCGCAGATCCGCGACCGCATCGGCAGCGGCGTGAGCGTCACCAGCTTCAACCGCAAGGTGCTGCTCACCGGACAGGTGGCGAACGAGCGCGACAAGCGCACGGCGGAGGCGATCGTCGCCGAGTTGCCGAACGTGCGCTCGATCCACAACGAGCTGCAGGTGGCCGGCGTTCCTTCGCTGAGCACGAGCGCGGCCGACTCCGCGATCACCGCGCGCGTGAAGGCGGCGTTCCTCGAAGCGGCCGACCTGCAGGCGAACACGATCAAGGTCGTCACCGAAGCAGGCACGGTATACCTGATGGGCCTGGTGTCGCGTCGCGAGGCCGATCGCGCGGCGCAGGTCGCCAGCCGCGTCGCGGGCGTGCAGCGCGTCGTCACCGTCTTCGAATACATCACCGAGGAAGAAGCCGCGCGCTCGAAACCGCAGTCGCGTTAGCGGAAGGCGGACACGACGGACGGATGCGACTGCAGGTCCGACGAGCGGCTCGCCGGAACGACGGCTTCGCAGGGGAAACGGCGGACAATTCGCGCATCGCTTCGCGGAGCCGTGTCCGGTGATGGCATGACCCAGGTG
>CALCZN010000391.1:0-4263 GCA_937903095.1 uncultured Burkholderiales bacterium | reverse complement strand
GACGCGTCGTCCGCCGACGAAGCTGACTGGCAGCAGGCTGTCGCGCGTGAAGCAGTAGCCCATGCGGTCCTGGTTCGTCGAGCGCGCGCCGCACAGCGAGTCCTGGTAGATCGAGAATCGCATGAGCGGCTCCTGGTCAACCGATCGAACCGACGCTCTCGCTGCCGCGCCGGCGCGCCGGCACCCGGTTCGCCAGCGTGTCGATCCAGCGCCCGACGGTACTCGGCGCACGCGGGGCGTCCTCCGGCGGCGGCTCGATGTGGCGCATCGCCCGCTGCAACGCGAACACGCTCTGCGGGCGCTCGAGCGCATCGAGCTTCAGGCACCAGCCGACCAGATCGAGCAGCGCCCGCGAATACGCGTGCTCCATCGCGTCGAGCGCGGCCGGAACCTTGTCGTCGAGTTCGCGCTGGTCGGCCGGTTGCGGCGGCTGCCCGGCCATGCAGCCGAACAGGCTCGCACCGATCCCGTAGACGTCGGTCCACGGCCCGAGCTGCTGGTTGCGCCGGTACAGCTCGGGCGCGGCGAAGCCGGGCGTGTACATCGGAAAGAGCTTGTGCGGCTGCACGTCGAGCGCCCGACGAGCGGCGCCGAAGTCGAGCAGCAGCGGCGTGCCGTCCAGGCGCAGGTAGACGTTCGCCGGCTTCAGGTCCAGGTGCAGCAGCCGGTTGGCATGCACCTCGCGCAAGCCGTTCATCGCCAGGTGGAACACGCGTAGCAGGTGCCGCTCGGCGAGCGTGCGCCCGTGATGCCGCCCACGGTGGCGCAGCACCAGTTCCTGCAGACTGCGCCCGCGTTCGTAGGCCATCACCAGATAGACCGTACCGTTCGCGCGGAAGAAATTCACGACGCGCACCACGTTCGGATGGAAGATGCGCGCCAGCGCGCGGCCCTCCTCGAAGAAGCAGCGCAGCCCGTTGAGGAAGGTCGGCTCGCTCGCCTCGGCCACGCGCGGCTCGAGCTCGCCGGCGGCGCGCTGCACCAGCGAGCTGGGCAGGTACTCCTTGATCGCGTATTGGACGCCGCTCTCGTCCTCGGCGAGATAGACGATCGAGAATCCGCCGCTCGAGATCTTCCTTACAATGCGATACCCGCCGACTTCGAGCCCCTCGGGCAACGGCGCGTTGGTCTGGGTGGCCATCTCTCGATGAGAATTCGTCGTCGATCCGGGCGCACCCATTCTAAAGACATCCCCTCACGAATCGACTTCCCCGAACCATGCGATCCGCCGAACGGCGCCCGATCCAGAGCATGACCGGTTATGCGCTGTCTACGCGCAACACCGCCGCCGGCCAGCTCGTGGTCGAACTGCGCAGCGTCAACGCACGTTTTCTCGATCTCGTCGTGCGCGCCCCCGACGAGCTGCGCAGCGCCGAACCGGCGCTGCGCGAGCTGATCGGTGCGGCGGTGCAGCGCGGCAAGCTCGAGTGCCGCCTCGCGCTGCGCGCCGGCGTACGGGCCGACGAAGCGGATGTGCGCATCGACGAGCGTGCGCTCGCGCGCTTCGCCGAGCTTGCCCGGCAGGTCGCGCAGGCGATGCCGGATGCCCCGGTCCCCACCGTCGTCGAAGCGTTGCGCTGGCCCGGCGTCGTCGCCGACGAGACGCAGGAAGTCGACCTGAACGCCGAGGTCGTCGCGGCAGCGCGCGAGGCGCTCGCCGAATTCGCCGCCAGTCGCGTGCGCGAAGGCGACAAGCTGATCGCCTTCGTCCTCGACCGAGCCGACGCGATCGACGCGATCGTCGCCCCGCTCGCCGCCCGCAGCCCGGAGCTGATCGACGCCTGGCAGCGCAAGCTCGTCGAACGCCTGCGCGAGGCGCTCGAGCAAACGGGCGCGGCGATTCCGCTCGAAGAGACGATGGCGCGCGTGCGCCAGGAAGTCGCCGCCTACGGCCTGCGCATCGACGTCGCCGAGGAAATCGGCCGGCTGCAGGCGCACGTCGTCGAACTGCGCCGGGTGCTGTCCGGACCGGGGCCGGTGGGCAAGCGGCTCGACTTCCTGCTGCAGGAGCTGAACCGCGAGGCGAATACGCTGGGGTCGAAGGCTGCGGCGATCGACCTTACCGGGGCGTCGATCGAGTTGAAGGTGCTGATCGAGCAGATACGGGAGCAAGTGCAGAATTTGGAGTGACACAGCACGGACCGCTATACCACTCGGGAAAGGCTGCTTCCGGAGTCAGGGTGACACTACACAATAATAGTGTAACAATAAATCATTATATTAGTGTCATCAGGGCGCAATGGCGGCCGCCAACGAAAAACTCGCCGCGTCTCTCGAACAGCTCAAGGCCATACAGGAAAGCGGCCGGCGCGTCGTTCGAAGCTCCGCCTTATCGCGAACCCATCGGGAGCGTCTGTGCAAGGCGGGCTACCTGCAGGAAGTCATCAAAGGCTGGTACCTGCCAGCACGGCCCGAATTCTCCAGCGATAGCCTCGAAGGAGGCACCGCCGCATGGTTCGCCGGCATGCGCGACTTCGTTGCCGGCTACTGCGATGCGCGTTTCGGCGAAAGCTGGCACCTGAGTCCCGAGCTGTCACTGTTGCTGAGATCGGGCGAGTGCACCCTCCCCCGGCAACTGCAGGTCTGGTCCACGGCGGGCAACAACCAGTTGGTACAGCTACCGCATGGATGTTCCTTGTTCCTCTATCGGGCTGCCCAACTCCTGCCTGCCGAGCCGCATACGGAGGATCGAGGCATCCGTCTCGTGAATCTAGCGGATGCGCTCGTAGCAGTGTCGCCGACGTTTTTCGTGCAACAGCCCTTGGCCGCACGCATTGCCCTGGGCATAGTCGACGACACTGCGCCGCTGCTACGGCGACTGCTCGACGGTTCCCACTCCGTCATCGCCGGCCGGCTCGCAGGCGCGTTTCGCGCGGTCGGTCAGGTCGACTTCGCCAACAGCATCACCCGCACCATGCGCAGCGCCGGGTACACGGTTCAGGAAGCTTCGCCGTTCGATGCACCACCAATGCCGCTGCGCACCGGCCGCCCTGCTTCGCCCCACGTGCAACGCCTGCGGTTGAATTGGGCGGCCATGCGCGAATCCGTCATCGCCGCCTTTCCCGCTCCCGCCCCCCTGCCCACCGATGAAGCGCGAGTTCTCATGGACATCGAAGCGCGCTATGTGGCAGATGCTTATCACTCGCTGTCCATCGAGGGCTACCACGTCACGGCGAGCTTGATCGAAAAGATCCGCAACGGCGCCTGGGATCCGGAAGGCCCTGATCGTCGACAACGCGATGCCATGGCGGCCAAGGGATATTTCGAGGCCTACAAACTCGTCAAGGGCTTCATCTCCAGAACGTTGCAGCGGCAGGCAAAACAAGCTGGGCTACGAGGCTTGAGCGAAGCGCTAAGCGCGTCGTATCTGGCGCTCTTCAGTCCGAGCGTACAAGCCGGCCTGCTCGAGCCTTCGGATCTGGCCGGATGGCGGAACAACCAAGTGTTCATTCGTGGCGCCTTGCATGTTCCTCCCTCCAAGGAAGCCGTGCGCGAATGTATGCCCGTGCTGTTCGAGCTCATCGAAAGCGAGCCGCATCCCGCCGTCCGGGCCATCCTCGGGCATTTTCTGTTCGTCTTCATCCACCCGTACATGGACGGCAACGGCCGGCTGGCTCGCTTCCTGATGAACGCGATGCTCGTCACCGGCGGCTATGTCTGGACCATCATCCCTGTGCAGCAGCGGCAGCGCTACATGCAGGCGCTGGAGCGTGCCAGCTCTTATGGCGAGATCGAGCCGTTCACGGATTTCATTGCGCAACTGACTCAGGGGCAGGCATTGAACCCGTTGGCACGGCCAGACTGATCTGCGCCCTTGGGACCACTTCAGGCTGGATCTAGACGGAAGCGACCGAGCCGAATAGTCGGCACTGTCGGCAACCACATCAGGCTACCGTGCTGAATGGACCGACCCGGCACCTGTGCCCGAACGTGCTTTGCACGCTCCCACTCTTCTTGCCTTGCGCTCTTACGACTGCATGTCCAGCGACATCGGCTTTCGGCACGTGGCGCATGTGTACGCAGCGTACCCGCGCGCATCCTCGCCGGCGTCGACCATGCCCTCGGTGGTAACCGACTCCCAGGCCGCGCTGTACGGCTGATCGTTCTCGCTCGTCTTCTCGGTTCCCTTGTGCCCGTTGGAGCACGTGAAGTACCGGTACGTGCGCATCGTCACGAGTTGGCCTCCTTCCTGTCGATCAATGTCAAGCCGTCGTACAGCACGAGCCTGCGCTCGACGTACTTGCCCCGGTCGACCTCGTACAT
>CALCZN010000390.1:0-2499 GCA_937903095.1 uncultured Burkholderiales bacterium | reverse complement strand
CGAAGGTGCTCGAGCGCGGCCACCATCGTCCTCGCCGTCGAGACGATGTCGTCGACGAGCACCGGGGTATGCCCGCGCCAACGTCCGATGTCCGGCACCGACACCTCGACCTCACGATCGCCCCGCCGGGTCTTCTGCAGCACGACGAAAGGAGCGTCGATCCGGTTCGCGATGTCCGCTACCCACTGCTCGCTTTCCGAGTCGGGGCCGACGAGCAGCGGCTGCCTGACGTTCTCCCGCAGCCAGGCCGCGACAGCGGGAGCCGAGTGGACGACGCGGGTCGGAATCGGATACACCTGCGACAGGCGTTCGATGCGATGCAGGTGCGGATCGACTGTAACGAGCCAGTCGAAGGCCGACGAGATCCAGTTCGCGACATGCCGGGCGCTGATCGTCTCGCCGGGATGAAACCGCCGGTCCTGGCGCATGTACGGCAGGTACGGCGCGACGAGCCCCACGTCGAGCGCGGCGTTGTCATGGGCAGCCGCCGCGAGCAGCAGCAGCGGGACGAGCTTCGCATCGGGCCGATCCAGCGTGCAGACGACGAGGACGCGTCGATCCTGCACCGACGACTCGATGCGCACGTACGACTCGCCGTCCGGGAATCGGCGGATCGTCGCGCTTCCCCGCTCGGCACCGATCACCCGGGCGAGCTCGTCCGCCGTCCTCTCGTTGCCCGGCATCGCCAGCACAATCGGCGTCACGGCTTTTCCTCCCGGCTGATCGACAAGACTGGATGCGACGCGAGGTAGCTCAGTGCATACGCGAGTTCGCCCGGCGCCTCGGCGTGCAACGTGAAGAGCGGCATCCCCGGGTTCACGCTGTCGCCCAGACGCATATGCAGTTCGAGCCCGGCCGCCGCGACCGCGGGTGCCCCGGCAAGCTTGGCCAGCCGGGCGAGACGGCGATTGTCGATGTCCGAAACGAAGCCGTCGTGCTCCGCGACGACAAGGTGCGTGAGCGTCGCACGGGCCGGTTCGCGCAGCCCTCCCTGCGCTTCGCAGATCGCCTGGAACTTGTTCCAGGCGAAGCCGGCTTCGAGGATCTGGGTCGCATCGCCTTGCCCTTCGCCCGGACGGCTGCGGCCGCAGAATTCGAGCAGGCTTCCCGCGAGCGCGATCGCCCGCGCTCGGAGATCACCAGGCGCGGCGGGCTCCCGGCGAAGCACGGCGAGCACGTCGCGCGCCTCGAGTGCGGGGCCGATGCCGCGGCCGACCGGCTGCGCTCCGTCCGACAGGAGCACCCGGACGTGCAAGCCCAGCGCGGACGCGACCTGCTCGAGCAACTCGCGCAACCGGTTCGCGTCGGACTCGCTGCGTACCTTGGCCGTGGGCCCCACCGGCATGTCGATGACGACGTGCGTCGCACCCGCTGCCCGCTTCTTCGACAGTACCGACGCCACGAGCTGCGCATCACCGTCGAGATCGAGCGAGCGTGCGACGCGGATCAGCAGATCGTCGGCGGGACTCAGGCTGACCGCTCCGCCCCACACGAGGCACGCACCTTCGCTCTCCACCACGCGGCGCATCGCGGGCAGGTCGAGAGCGACCCGTGTCATCGTTTCCATTACGTCGGCGGTACCTGCCGGGGACGTGATCGCACGCGAAGACGTTTTCGGCACCGTGAGGCTTGCGGCCGCGGCGATTGCCACGACGATCGGCGTCGTCCGGTTGCCCGGCAGGCCCCCGACCGAATGCTTGTCGGCGATCGGAGTGCGTTGCCACGAGAGGCGGTCGCCAACGGCAACCATCGCCGCGGTCATGTCGACCGTCTCCTGCAGGTCCATTCGACCACCTGCGCCGGCGCTGAGGAACGCAGCGATGTGGGCGTCGGAATAGTTGCCGGCTGCGATGTCGGCGACGATGGCGCCGATCTGCGCCGCGTCCAGGCGGTGCCCGAAGATCTTCGAGCGAAGCGCGCTCGCCGATTCGAGCGGCGGGGCATGCGAAACGAAGACGCGGCTTCCCGTACTCGCGCGCAATGCGTTCCACGCGCTGGTCGAGAACCCGACCTCATGCACGGCAAGCCAATCGGTCTGCACCACGTTCAGGGTGGCGACGACCGAACGGCCTGCGATACGCACTGCTACGCGCGCCTGCGCCGTGAACCCTTCGGCTCGGCACACCGGGCAGTCGCGGTGCATGTAGATCACGTACTCCTGGTGCGTGTCGATGCCGAGTTCCCGGGCGACCAGCACGTCGGCGTCGTCGGAAAGGTCGGCCCGAGAAACACCAGCGCTCATGATGCGAGTTCGATCCGCTGGCCGAGCCGCACGGCGTAAGCGCTCCAGCCGAGCCTGCGCTCGATGCGCTGCCGCAGCGCATCGGCAGGTCCCGGTTCGCCATGATTCAGGAAGATGCTGCGCGGTGGTGTCGGCGAGGTGGCAAGCCAGTCGACCAGCTGCTGCGCATCGGCGTGTGCCGACATCCCTTCCAGCGCCAGCGCCTCGGCGCGAACGGGCACGTCCTGGCCATGAATGCGCGTGCTCGTTTCGCCGGC
>CALCZN010000389.1:0-11954 GCA_937903095.1 uncultured Burkholderiales bacterium | reverse complement strand
TCGAGGAAGAACACGTAGGCCGCGTAGCCCAGGTTCAGGAACTCGAAGTGGTACTGCCAGCACTTGATACCGAGGTTGATCAGGTCGTCGTAGTTCTTCAGCAGGTGATAGCCGTTCGACGTGCCGATCGCGTCGGTCACCACCGAGATGTCCTCCATCTCGGCCAGGCGGGGGATCTGCAGCGCCTCCAGCTCGCGGATCGTCGCCTCCATCTTGACTTTCCACTTCGCTTCGAGCGCGTCCCAGTTCTTGTAGTAGTGGCCCGCGCGCTCCATGAAGTTCGGCACGCGGCGGCCGATCTCGTCGGGATCCTTCACCGGAACCGGCGAGATGTAGACGTAGCCGTTGATCATCCGGTGGTCGACGCCGCGCACCGGCGGCACCATGAAGATCCGGTTGTTGAACTGCGAGAGCGCGAGGTACCAGGCCTCGTCCCAGATGGTGTCGAAGGGGTACAACGGCTCGGGGTAATGCAATCCGTCGTAGAACCAGAAAGTCTCCTTCTCGTACGCATTGCGCTGCGGGTCGTCGGTGACGAACTGGTACTGGTACGGATACATGCGCTCCCAGCCTTCGGTGCCGGGAATGACGTCTTTCTTCACATCGTGCGGTACGGGGAATTTCATCGCTGGCCTGCTCCCTGGATCTTCGGATTTCGACGGACCTTCGGGCGGCGTCGCGCATCGCGGGGCGCTGCGAGAGCAGTAAACGCAAGGCCTGTGCCATCGACGTCGCATTCGACTGGTGCAACGCAACAGCAGGCGCCTCGCGTTCGTCGTTGCGGCAGCGAAGATCGCGCGCCCGACCGTGTCGGTGCTCGCGATGCGAGCGACGGCGCGGCGCTGTTGCATCGCAGTAGCGCAGGCCCTTCGATCGACGCGCGCTGTGTATCGCGCTTCGCGGGGAGCAAGCGCGCGCTTGCTCCTTTGAGCGAAGCGCGACGCAGCGCGCGCTGCGATTTGCTCATTTGAGCAATCGAGCCCGGATCCGGCAGCGCAGCCGAACTTGATCTCGATCAAGGTAAGTCGACCGCGCGCAGCCTCGAATGCGGATTCGGCAGGAGGCGAAGATGAGCAGGCTGCGCAGTGTTCCGCGTGCGGAGGACGACGATCGCACGAAGGGCGCGGTCCGCGCGGACGACCTTCGCGCGCAGGTCCACTTCTGTTCGGAAACCGGCCAGATCTGGCTGCGCGAGCACCGGATGCTGCTCGTGCACGCCGAGGCGCAGGCGCTGCTGCGCAAGGAGCTGATCGACACGCTCGGCATGACGCGCGCGCGCGGGCTGCTGATGCGCATGGGCTACGCGTCGGGAGCGCGCGACGCCGAGATCGCGCGCACGCGCTCGCAGAACGCGAGCGATCTCGACGCCTTCATGACCGGGCCGCAACTGCACACGCTCGAAGGCATCGTGCGCGTCGTTCCGCTGCGCCTCGAGCTCGACCGCTCCGCCGGGCACTTCCACGGCGAATTCCGCTGGGAGAACTCGTGGGAAGGCCAGTGGCACCGCCACTACTACGGCACGCACGACGAGCCGGTCTGCTGGACGCAGATCGGCTACGCCTGCGGCTACACGTCCATCTTCATGGGCCGGCCCATCCTCTACAAGGAAGTGCAGTGCAGCGGCATGGGCGACGAGCACTGCCGCATCGTCGGCAAGCCGATCGAGGAATGGGACGACGCCGAGGAGCACCAGCAGTTCTTCAACCGCGAATCGATCGCCCAGCAGCTGCTCGATCTGCAGACGCAGGTCGTCGAGCTGCGCTCGAAGATCGACGAGCGCCAGGGACTCGAACCCGACATCGCCGGCAACGCGCCGGCGTTCCGCAAGGCCTTCGAGCTGCTGCGGCTGGCCGCCGGAAGCCGCATCGTCGTTCTGCTGCTCGGTGAAACGGGCGTGGGCAAGGAACTGTTCGCGCGCGCGTTGCACCGGATGAGCGACCGGCGCGCGAGGCCCTTCGTCGCGCTGAACTGCGCGGCGATGCCGAACGACCTCGTCGAGGCGGAGCTGTTCGGCGTCGAGAAAGGCGCGTACACCGGCGCGCAGGTCGCGCGCCCCGGCCGCTTCGAGCGCGCCGACGGCGGCACCCTCTTCCTCGACGAGATCGGCGACCTGCCGCTGCCGGCGCAGAGCAAGCTGCTGCGCGCGCTGCAGGAAGGAGAGATCGAGCGCGTGGGCGATCACCGCACGCGGCGCGTCGACGTGCGCGTCGTTGCGGCGACGAACTGCCGGCTGCAGGAGGCGGTGCGCGAGGGCCGCTTCCGTTCCGATCTCTACTACCGGCTGAACGCGTTCCAGATCGAGATCCCGCCGCTGCGCGAGCGCAAGGAAGACATTCCGCTGCTCGCCAAGCGCTTTCTCGCCGAACAGTGCGCGGTGCAGGGCAAGAAGCTGCTCGGCTTCAGCGACAAGGCGAAACGCTCGCTGCTCTCCTACGACTGGCCGGGCAACATCCGCGAGCTGCGCAACGTCGTCGAGCGCGGCGTGCTGCTCGCTCCGCCCGCCACGCGCGTCGAGGTGCACCAGCTGTTCGCTTCGCAGCCCGACGACGACGGCATGTCGCTGTCGGTCGATGCGCACGGCGCGCTCGGCGTGCGCAGCTGGGAGCCCGGACGCGCGCTGTCCGAGGCGGTGTTCAACGGTACGATGACGCTCGACCAGGTCGAGACGATGCTGCTCGAGACGGCGGTGGACAAGGCGCGCGGCAACCTGTCGTCGGCCGCGCGCATGCTCGGACTGAGCCGGGCGCAGCTTGCCTATAGACTGAAGCGGATGAACGAGCCGGCGGGCGAAAGCACGCGATGAGCAAACCGACTGCGGCGTCCGACGCCGCGACACGCGTGCGCGCGCTGCTTTCGTCGCACAGCACGATGACGCTGGCCAGCGCGGGCGCAGGCGGACCTTGGGCGGCGCCGGTCTTCTATGCCGAGCGCCTCGGCGACGACGGGTCGCTGCGGCTGGTCTTCGTCTCGTCTCCGGCGAGCCGCCACGCGCTCGAGCTCGACGCCGATGCCCGCGTCGCAGCCGCGGTGCACGACGATGCGCGCGACTGGCAGTCGATCCGCGGAGTGCAACTCGCCGGCCGCGCGCGGGCGCTCGGCGCCGACGAGAGCGGCGAAGCCCGCCGCCTTTATGCCGCGAAGTTCCCCGTCATCGGCGATCCCGCCTGTGCGCCCGAGCCGATCGCGCGCGCCTTCGAGCACGCGCGCTGGTTCGTGCTCGTCGTCGAACGCGCCTTCCTCACCGACAACACGGTGGCCTTCGGAAAGCGCGAGGAGGTCGTCTACACCGCGCCGTGAGGGCGAGGCGCCTGCCCGGAGGGCGGCGTGGGCGGCGCTGCGCCCGCCGGCCCGCGCAACGACGCGCCCAATCCCGACAGAAGATCGCCGAACTCGACCGGGAACGGAAAGACGATCGTCGTGTTGTTCTGCGTGCCGATCGTGGCGAGCGTGTTCAGGTAGCGCAGCTGCATCGCCTCGGGCCGTGCGGCGAGGATCTCGGCCGCCTCGAACAGCTTCTGCGCGGCCTGCTGCTCGCCTTCGGCGCTGATCACCTTCGCGCGCCGCTCGCGCTCGGCCTCGGCCTGGCGCGCGATCACGCGGATCATGCTCTCGTCGAGATCGACGTGCTTGATCTCGACGTTCGACACCTTGATCCCCCAGGCATCGGTCTGCGCGTCCAGGATGTCCTGGATGTCGTTGTTCAGCTTGTCGCGCTCGGAGAGCATTTCGTCGAGGTCATGCTTGCCGAGCACCGAGCGCAGCGTCGTCTGCGCGAGCTGGCTCGTCGCCTGCTGGAAATCCTCGACCTGGATCACCGACTTGTCGGCCTGCACCACGCGGAAATAGAGGACCGCGTTGACCTTCACCGAGACGTTGTCGCGCGAGATGACGTCCTGCGTGGGCACGTCGAGCACGAGCGTGCGCTGGTCCACGCGCACCATCTGCTGCACGTAGGGCAGCAGCAGGATCAGCCCGGGGCCCTTCACGCCGGTGAAGCGCCCGAGCGTGAAGACGACGCCGCGTTCGTACTCGCGCAGGATGCGGATCGACGTCGCCAGGATCGCGACGACGATGACGACGATGGGCAGGTAGACGGCCAGATCGAAGGACATCGGTTCTCCTCGGGCAGGTAGCCCCCGGATCGTTCAGGATTCGGCGACGACGCGCAAGACCAGCCCGTCGACCGCCACGACGCGCACGCGCTGGCCGGGCGCCAGCGGCGCATCGCCCACCGCATGCCAGCGTTCGCCCGCCGCGAGCACGCGCCCGCGGCCGCCGCTCCACTCGAGCACCGTGCCGCGCTCGCCGAGCATGCCGCGCTCGCCCGTCTTCACCGGGCGGCGCCGCGCGCCCCACAGCATGCGCAGCACGAGCAGCGAGAACGCGAGGCTGAAGCCGACGATCGCCACGATCGACGTCCACGGCACGCCGAAGCCCGGCGCCTCGGTGTCGATGAGGATGGTCGCACCGAGTACGAAAGCCACCGCACCCCCCAGCGCTGCCGCACCGGCCGATGGCGTGAAAGCCTCGGCGATCATCAGCAGCAGGCCGAGCACGACGAGGCCGAGTCCGGCGTAGTTCACCGGCAGCACCGACAGCGCGTACAGGCCCAGGAGCAGGCAGATCGCGCCGATCGTTCCCGGATACAGCGCGCCCGGATGCATGAACTCGAAGATCAGCCCGTAGAAGCCGATCGTCATCAGGATCAGCGCGAGACTCGGATTGGTCAGCGCCGAGAGCAGACGCGCGCGCCAGTCGGGATCGATCGCCTGCGGCGCGAGCCCGTCCGTGTGCAGTTCGACGCTCGCGGAGCCCACCGAAACGGTGCGTCCGTCGGCCTTCCGGAGGAGGTCGTCGACGTCGTTGGCGATCAGATCGATGACCTTGTTCGCTTTCGCGTCGGCCGCCGAAAGGCTGGCCGCGTCGCGCACCGCGCGCTCGGCCCAGTCGGCGTTGCGCCCGCGCATCTCGGCGAGCGAGCGGATGTAGGCGACGGCGTCGTTGATCGCCTTGGCCTCCATCGCCGAATCGGGTTCGCGGCCGCGCGACGGAGCTGCCTGCGGCTTCGCCGATCCGTCGCCCTTCGACGCATCGCCTCCTTTCGACGCATCGCCTCCTTTCGACGCATCGCCTCCTTTCGACGCCTCACCTCCTTTCGACGTGTCCCGGTCGCCCTTGCCGCGATCCCGATCGCCGCGGTCGTCGCCGCCGAACGGCAGCCCGCCACCGATCGCCACCGGCGTGGCGGCGCCCAGATTCGTGCCCGGGGCCATCGCCGCAACGTGGCACGCGTAGAGAATGTAGGTGCCGGCGCTCGCGGCGCGTGCGCCGCCGGGCGCAACGAAGCCCAGCACGGGGATCGGCGACGAAACGATCGCACGGACGATCTCGCGCATCGACGTGTCGAGCCCGCCGGGCGTGTCCATGCGCAGCACGACCACCGCCGCGCCGTCGCGCGCCGCACGCGACAGGCCGCGAACGACATAGTCGGCGCTCGCCGGACCGATCGCGCCGTCGATCGTCAACACGACGGCAGCAGGGCGCGCGGCCGTCTGCGCCACGGCGGCGAAAGCCCAGAACGCCGTGCAGACGGCGGCCATCGCGAGCGCCGCGAAGCGAAGACGTGCGCGAAGCGCAACGGCAATCGCGTTGGACGAGCCCGACGGCGCGATACGGATCATGCATCCGATCATACCCGGCGCCCTGCGCGCAAACGCCGGCGCGCTGCGCAAGACAGGCCGGATCACGGTCGCCGCAGCCGTTATGTACTGGCGTATACTACGCATCGGATCGAATCACCGTCTGCCGAAATCCCCTCATGCTCCTTCGCTTTCTCCTCGCCTGCCTGTTCGCCCTGTCGGCAACCGCTGCCCACGCCGCCGATGTCACGGTTTCCGCCGCGGCGAGCCTGCAGAACGCTTTCCGCGAAATCGCCGCCGCCTGGGAGAAGCAGCATCCCGGCGACAGGATCCTGCTGAATTTCGGCGCCTCGGGCACGCTGCTGCTGCAGATCGACAAGGGCGCGCCGGTCGACGTCTTCGCCTCGGCCGACATGGAAACGATGGATCGAGCGCAGGAAAAGAAGCTCGTCGACGCGCCCGCGCGCCGCACCTTCGCTCGCAATACGCTCGTCGCCGTGGTGCCGGCCGACTCGAAACTCACGATCGCGTCGCTTCGCGACCTGCGCCAGGACGGCGTGCATCGCATCGCGATCGGCGACCCGCGCAGCGTTCCCGCCGGCCGCTACGCCGAGGCGGCGCTCACGGCTGCGGGCGAACGCGAATCGCTCGCGCCGAAATGGATCACGGCGCAGTCGGTGCGCCAGGTGCTCGATTACGTGGCACGCGGCGAAGTCGACGCCGGCTTCGTCTATGCGACCGACGCAGCGATCATGAAGGACAAGGTGCGCGTCGTCTTCGACATCCCGCTCGAAAAACCGGTGCTCTATCCGGTGGCGCCGCTCGCCGCTTCGGCGAACCCGGCCGGTGCGCGGTCGTTCATCGATTTCCTTCTCGCTGGGCCGGGGCAGGAAATCCTCGCGCGCTATGGATTCGCATTGCCGTAAGCCGCCGTGGAGGCCGCATGGGTTGCGTTGTCGCTGTCGCTGAAGGTCGCGGGATGGGCGACGCTGCTCAACGCGGTGCTCGGCATCGGCGTGGCGTGGGCGCTCGCGCGACTGCGCTTTCCCGGACGCGACCTGCTCGATGCGCTGCTCACGCTGCCGATGGTGCTGCCGCCCACCGTGCTCGGCTACTACCTGCTCGTGCTGATCGGGCGCAACGGACCGATCGGCGCATTCCTGCAGCAGCATTTCGGCATCACGCTGATCTTCAGCTTCACCGGTGCGGTGATCGCCGCCACGGTGGTCGCCTTTCCGCTCGTGATGAAGTCGGCGCGTGCCGCCTTCGAGACGATCGATCCGCAGTTCGAGAAGGCCGCGCGCGTGCTCGGATTGTCGCCGCTGGCCGTATTTTTCCGCGTGACGCTGCCGCTGGCCCGCCGCGGCATCCTCGCCGGGCTGCTGCTCGCCTTCGCACGCGCGCTGGGCGAGTTCGGCGCGACGCTGATGGTGGCGGGCAGCATTCCGGGCCGCACGCAGACGCTGTCGATCGCGGTGTACGAGGCGGTGCAGGCCGGCGAGGACGCCACGGCGAACGTGCTCGTCGTCATCGTTTCGGCCACCTGCGTTGCCGTGCTGGTGGCCGTCGGCCGGCTGGCGCCCGGGAGATCCCCGGCTTGAACGGGGCAAGCCCATGACCTCCGCTCACCAGGATCACGGCCGGGAAACCTTCGTGGTCGACATTGAGTCGACCCTGCACGGGCGAGGCGGCAGCTTCGCGCTGCGCGTGCATTTTTCCACCACCTCCCGCCGGCTCGTCATGCGCGGACCCTCCGGCTCCGGCAAGAGCCTTACGCTGCAGGCGATCGCCGGATTGCTGCGGCCGCAGAAAGGCCGCATCGCGGTGCTCGACCGCTGCCTGTACGATTCCCGAAGCGGCATCGATGTTCCGGCGCGCGAGCGCGATATCGGGTACCTGTTCCAGGATTACGCGCTGTTTCCGCATCTCACCGTGCGACAGAACGTGGCCTTCGGCCTGGCGCGGACGATCTTCAATCCGCTCGCGTCGGTGCGCGACCCGCGCGCCGAGCGATGGCTCGAAACGCTCGGCATCGCGGCGCTCGGCGATCGCTACCCGCATCAGCTCTCCGGCGGACAACGCCAGCGCACCGCGCTGGCGCGCGCGCTGGCGCGAACGCCGCGTGCGCTGCTGCTGGACGAGCCCTTTGCGGCGCTCGATCCGGCGCTGCGCGTCCGCTTGCGCGACGAGCTCGATTCGCTGCAGCGCCGGCTGGGACTTCCGATGATTCTCGTCACGCACGACGAAGCCGACGTCGAGCGCTTCGGCGACGACGTCGTCGAGATCGAAGCCGGGCGCGTCCGCCTGCACGAACGCCGCGGCGCGAATGCATCGTTGACGGAGGCCGCTTGAACTCGCCGATGTCGGTGCGCGGGCTCGTGTGGCTTGCCTACGGCGACGAGAACTTCGGCGGGCCCGGGCGCATCGGCCTGCTCGAAGCGATTCGCAGCGAAGGATCGATCACCGCGGCCGCACGCCGGGTCGGCCTGAGCTACAAGGCAGCGTGGGATGCGATCGACCGCATGAACAACATGGCCGGCGAAGCGCTCGTCTCCCGGGTGACCGGCGGCCGCGGCGGAGGCTCCACGCGGCTGACGCCGCGCGGCGAGCGGCTGATCGAGAACTTCCGCCTGATCGAAGCCGAGCACCGGCGTTTCCTCGACCTGCTGTCGAAATACACGCATGGGATGCCCGACGATCTCCAACTGCTCCGGAGGCTGAACCTGATGAAGACCAGCGCTCGCAACCAGTTCGTCGGAAAAGTCGCCGCGGTGCACGCCGGCGCGGTCAACGACGAAATCGAAATCGGGATTTCCGGCGGCCAGCGCATCGTCGCCGTCGTCACCCGTGAAAGCACGCAGAACCTCGGGCTTGCGCCCGGACGCGAAGCCTTCGCGCTCGTCAAGGCTTCGTCGGTCGTGCTCGCCACCGATCTCGCGGGCGCGGCGCTCTCGACACGCAACCGCCTCGACGGAGTCGTTTCGCGCCTCGAGCCCGGCGCGGTCAACAGCGAAGTCGTCGTCGATCTGCCGGGCGGCGGAACGATCGCAGCCATCGTAACGAAGCACAGCGCCGATGCGCTCGGGCTGGCCGTCGGCAAGCCGGTCACCGCGCTCTTCAAGGCTTCGAGCGTGATCGTCGGCGCCGTCGACTAAGGGCGCTCGTGCAATTCCTCGACACCGGAGGGACCAGTCGGCTGCTGCAGCAACAGCTCGCGCAGCCGCTCGCGCTGGCGAGCGTCGAGCAGCTCGCGCTCGCGCAGCAACTGCTCGATGACGAGCTTCTGCTGCGCCTCCTGCAGGCGTGCGATCGCCGCCCGTTCGGACTCGATTGCCTGCGCATCGGGCGTCGGTGCGAAGATCGCGTCGATGAGGCGGTCGCGCCTTGCGTGGATCTCGCGCGAAGCCGCCCGGAACCGATCGAGGAAGCCCGCCTCGGCCTCCTGCCAGCGGCGCTGCTGCGCCTCGTCCAGTCCGAGATGACGAACCAGCCCGGGGAATCCGGACGGCGGTTCGGCGTCGTTCGCCTGCCATGCACGCCAGCCGACTGCGCCCAGAACGCCCAGATTCGCCAGCAGCGACAGCGCCAGCGCAAAGTGCAACCACGTGTTGCGAGTCATCGGATGGCTTCCCTGTACAGGACGCGGCAGGACCCGGCTCCGGCGCACAACCCGCCGGGTGCGCCCGGCGCGAACACCTCGAGCGCGCCGCCCAGCGGACGGGGAAGCGCCGTCGGAGCGGTCAGCACCAGGCCCAGCGCGAGGCCGAGCGCTACCGAAGCGGCAGCGCCGAGACCGGCGGGTACCAGCCAGCGCCAGCCGGATCGCGAACCGGCACGCCCGGCTGCAGCGGGGCGCGGCAACGCCTCGATGCGCCCGCGCACTACCTGCGAAAGGTCGAAGCCGAGCGACTCGTCGGCGAGCGAACGCAGCTCCTGCTGCGCCGCGCGAAGCGCGACCAGCCAGGAGCGGCACCGCGCACACGAGGCGAGATGTTCGTCGAGCGCCGTGCGCTGCTCTGCGGCGAGTTCGCCGTCCGCATAGGCCGACATCGCCTCGATCGTCGGGCACTTCGTCGTCATTGCGCTGTTCCTCCGGCAGGGGCGAAGACCGCAAGCAAGGCGGCCCGCGCGCGCGCGATTCGCGACTTCACGGTTCCTTCGGCCACGCCGAGCGCCTGCGCAATCTCGGCGTACGACAGATCCTCCACTTCGCGCAGCAGCAGCACCTCGCGGTGCTCGGGCGCCAGCATGCGCAGCGCGGCATCGAGCGACGCCACCCGGGACCTCGCCTCGACCCGCTCCTCGGGCGTCGGCGCCGGATCGGCGACCGGCAGATCGGCGTCGAGCGGCTCGAAGGCGACGACCTTGCCCCTGCGCAGCACGTCCAGCGCGGCGTTGCGCGCGATCTGCAGAAGCCATGTTCCGAATTGCGCATCGGGCCGCCAGCGCGGCATCGCCTGCCACGCCTTGACGAACGAATCCTGCGTGATGTCCATCGCCTCCTCGCGCGATCCGATCATCCGGAACACGAAGCGGAAGACGCGATCCTGGTGGCGCGAAACGAGCTCGGTGAATGCCTTCGAGTCGCCGTTTCGCGCGCGCGCCGCCAACCCGGCGTCGTCGGTGTTCAACGCACACGTCCCCGTACCGGCAGCGCCCGGTGCCCGCCGCTATCTGGTGAAACGAACGGCGCGCGTAAAAGTTCCCGCTTCAGCGCGGGATGCGGCGCGCGGCAACGAGCGCGAGCACGATCCAGACGACGCTGCGCAGCGTCATCGCCGCCAGCGTTCGCGGCTCCCAGGCGCCGCCGGTGGCGACGTGGATGCCGAAGGCGGCGAAGACCGCCACCGTGGCCGCGGCGATCGCGGCGGCGAGCGCGAAGGCCCAGCGTCGGCGCAACCAGAAGCCCACGCCCGCCAGCACGTAGAAGAATCCGGCGACGAAGGTGAACCACAGCACGAAAGGCACGTAGTTGCCGGCGTCGGCGACGGCGTCGGGCACGCCGAAGACCACCCGCCCGCCGGCGCGGATCGTCGCCAGGCCGAAGACGATCGCCACCACCGCTGCGACGACCAGCCAGGGATCGCGTCGCGCGGGCGCGTGCGCTGCTCGAATGTTTCCGCTCGGTTCGACCATCCGGGAGACCCCGCAAGCAAGTAACTTGTTACTTCATCGTAGAGAGCGGTGACGTAGCCTGTCAAGCAGGAGATGCGCATGGACACGACGCAACTGCAGCGCACGGTCGCTGCGATGGTGCAGGCGCCCAAGGGCCTGCTCGCCGCCGACGAGAGCAATCCCACGATCGCCAAACGTTTCGCCTCGATCGGCGTCGAATCCACCGAGGAGAACCGGCGTGCGTGGCGCGACGTGCTGCTCGGCGCGCCGGAGCTGTCGGAGGCGGTGAGCGGCGTGATCCTCTACGAGGAGACGCTCGGCCAGCAGTCCGGCGACGGCACGCCTTTCCCGCAATTGCTCGAGCAGCGCGGCATCGTTCCGGGCATCAAGGTTGACCGGGGCAAGGTGCCGCTGGCGAACGCGCCCGGTGACGAGATCACCGAAGGACTCGACGGACTCGTGAAGCGCCTGCAGCGCTACCGCGAGCAGGGCGCGCGCTTCGCGAAGTGGCGTGCGGTCTACAACGTTTCCCCGATGCTGCCGGGCCGGCTCGCCGTGAAGGAGAACGCGCATGCCCTCGCCCGCTACGCCGCCATCTGCCAGCAGGAGGGCTTCGTTCCCATCGTCGAGCCCGAGGTGCTGATCGACGGCGACCACACGATCGAACGCTGCAGCGAGGTCACCGAGCAGGTCCTGCATGCCGTCTTCCATGCGCTGCACCGGCAGCGCGTCGCGCTCGAAGCCATGCTGCTCAAGCCGAGCATGGTGCTTCCCGGCAAGGGCAGCGCGAAGGCCTCGCCAGAAACGGTCGCGCGGCATACGATTGCCGTGCTTCGCCGCACGGTGCCGGCCGCGGTGCCGGGCGTCTTCTTCCTGTCCGGCGGCCAGACGCCCGAGGAGGCGACCGCGAATCTCGACGCGATGAACCGGCTCGGTCCACAGCCCTGGGTGCTCAGCTTCTCGTATGCGCGCGCGCTGCAGGAACCGGCGCTCGCCGCCTGGCGCGGCGATCCGGCCAACGCGGCGGCGGCCCGGCGCGCGCTGATCCACCGGGCGCGGATGAACGCTCGCGCGCGGGAAGGCCGCTACGAGCCGGCGATGGAAAGCGAGGCCGCACGCTGAGCCCTGCGCGCCTGCCGGCGCACGTCGTCAACGGCGCGTCGGTCGCCGTCGGCGTCGCCCTGATCCACGTCGCCTGCG
>CALCZN010000388.1:0-6283 GCA_937903095.1 uncultured Burkholderiales bacterium | reverse complement strand
GCTCACGCAGGCGATCCACGACGGCTTCCGGCTCGGCGCGCGGATCTGAACCGGAGCGCTCCCGCGTGACGACGCAACCCGGCGCCGCCGAAGCAACGAGCGCCTGGACCGATTCGGCCGGCTGGCAGGCGTTGCTCGACCGCGAGCGGCATCTGTTCGAGCCGATGATCGAAGGCGCTTCGGTCGGCTTCGTCGCGCGCGAAAGCGCGGACCGCGGCAGCGGCGAGATGCTCGTCTGGCGGCGCGCCGGGGGCGCCATGCAGGTGGAACGACAGGCCTTCGGCGGCTTCGCGAACTGTCCGGTGGCGTTGCTGTTCGTCGCCGAGCCGGGCTCGCTGGAGGCGGTGCACGAACGGCTGCACGACAATGCGCTCGGCGCGCTGAAGCTGCAATTGCGCAGCGGCGCTACGCTGCTGTACGTGATCGTGCCGAAGAGGCAGCTGCTCGACGACGGCTACGAGGATTTCGTCGAGGCGCTCGGCCTGGCTTTCCTCGGCGCGTGCCGGTAACTTTCCCGGAACGTCGGGCGGGCCGATGATTTCTTCCGAACGCGGAGCGGATCGATGATCTTCCAGAATCCGGCCGGCGCGCCCGAACTCGCCTGCAACCACTGCGGCTGCCGCTGGTTCGACCGGATGACCGGAGCGTGCTATGAATGCGGCGAGCCGGTACCGGCCGAAGACATCGCCGAGTACCAGCGCACGCTGGCCGCCTTTCACGTCGCGAAAGGCATCCGCCCGAACGACGAATCGAAGGAGGCACAGATGGCGCAACGCTGGTTCGAGGATTACGTGCCCGGCTCGGTGCACGAGTTGGGCACGGTGAGCGTCACCGAGAGCGAGATCATCGATTTCGCACGACGCTTCGACGGGCAGCCGATGCACACCGATCCCGAGCTCGCGGCGCGCAGCCCCTTCGGCGGCGTGATCGCCAGCGGCTGGCATACGGCCTCGCTGATGATGCGGCTCTACGCCGTGCAGTACCTGTCGTATCCGTCGAGCATCGCGTCGCCGGGCATGGAGGAGCTGCGCTGGCCGGCTCCGGTGCGCGGCGGCGACACGTTGTCGGTGCGCGTCACCGTGCGCGAGGCGCGCGCTTCCACGTCGAAGCCGGATCGGGGCGTCGTGAAGTCGCTGGTCGAAGTGTTCAACCAGCACGGCGAGACCGTCATGACGATGCTCGCCACGAACATGATCCTGCTGCGTCCGACGCCGGCGCGCGCTTCCTGAGCTTCGGGGCGGCAGCCATGCGCTGCATCGTTCGCGTCGCCGTCGGAACGCAGCCGATCCGCGCGCTCTTCGCCGGCGAGAAACCCCCGGTGGCCGACACCGAATGGGACGAGGCGGCCTACGCCGCGCAGCGCCTGCGCGCCTATGCCGAAGCGCTCGAGAACCTTGCGCTCGTTCGGCCGATGACGAGCGACGGCGGGAACGCCGCGAGCGCGTCCGGATCCGGGGACGAAGGCGAGAGCGACGCCTGTGCGCCTGCAGACGGCGCCTCGTTCTCCTGTCCGCGCACCGGCGACCGCGTGCGCGTCGAGCCGGACGATCGCGACGATGGCGCCCGAGGCGATGCCTACGCCGACATCGAACGCGCGCTGCAGCGCGTCTTCGCCGACGCGCACGCGTGGCGGCGGCATCTTCTGCCTGCCTATTTCGAGCGGCATCGCAACTGGCGAGCCGTCGTCGGCGCTCCGATCCAGCACTGAACTCGATCCATGCACGAAACCTGGCTGTTCCTGCATCTCGCGTCGGTCATCGTCTGGATCGGCGGAATGAGCTTCGCGCACTTCTGCCTGCGTCCGGCGGCGATTGCGACGCTCCAGGCGCCGCAGCGCCTGCCGCTGATGTCGTCGACGCTCGGGCGCTTCTTCGTGATCGTCGGCTGGTCGATCGCGCTGCTCTGGGTGAGCGGCATCGCGATGTTCCTGGAAGCCTTCTCGGCCGGCGTGCGCCCGCCGTGGAACTGGAACGCGATGGCGGCGATCGCCGCGGTGATGACGATCGTCTTCGCCGTTATCGTCCTGCGCCGTCACCCGCGGATGCGCGAAGCCCTCGAAGCCGGCGACCTGCCCGCCGCCGGCGCTGCGCTGGACGGCATCCGCCGCCCGGTCGTGCTCAATCTCGCGCTGGGGTGGGTGGTCGTTGCGCTGGCGGTGCTTTAGAGGAACGTGAAGGGTGAAGGGGAAACCAAAGCGCGCGATGCGTCGAAGCATGCCGTTACCCTTTACCCTTGACCCTTGACCCTTCACTTCCTTCAAAGCTGGAACCCCACCGCCCTGACGAACCCCTCGAGCACATCCCTCCCCCAGGACGGGTGTTGCGGCTCGTAGGCGTGGGCGCGCCGAAACTGGCGTTCCGCCCACTCCCGCAGCCAGTCGATCTCGGCGCGGCCGTAGAACGCGGTCATCAACTCGAAGTTCAGCAACAGGCTGCGGGAGTCGAGGTTGGCCGACCCGCACAGCGCGAGCTCGTCGTCGACGATCACGAGCTTGGCGTGGATCATCGCCAGGTGCAGGTGGACGTGACCGCCGGCCGCGGCCAGCGCGCGCAGCGCCCGCCCGCGCGCCAGGTCCGCCATCCGGTGGTTCGAACGCGACGGCACGAGGAGGTCGATCCGTACGCCCCTGCGGCAGGCGACGCACCAGGCCGCGAGCAGCGCGTCCTCGGGAACGAAATAGGGCGTCACCGCGACGATGCGCCGCTCGGCGCGAAAAGCGGCGGCAACGAGCAACGCGTACAGCGTGTCGTCGGCCAGGTCGGGGCCGCTCGGCACGAGTTGCGCGGATGGCCCGTCGAACAGGCCTGCACCGATGTCGTCGGCAAAGCCGCTGGCGGCGACGCGGCCGTGCGCGGCCTGCCAGTCGCGCTCGAGCAGGGCCTGCGCCTGCCGCGCGAGCGGACCGCGTGCGACGAAGCTCAGGTCGATCCAGCCGCCGTCGCCGTCGTCGAAATATTCGGCGGCGAGGTTGCGCCCGCCGCTCCACATTGCGCATCCGTCGGCGACGACGAGCTTGCGGTGGTCGCGCAGGTTCGTGCGGCCCCGAGCCGGATTGCGCAGCACCGGCATGAACCAGCGCAGCTCGACGCCGGTGGCGTGCAGCATCGCCACCGCACGCCGCGCTCCGCGCAGCCCGCCGATCGCATCGAGAAGCACCCGCACGCGCACCCCGCGCTGCGCGCTCTGCACGAGCGCCGCGAGCACCGCTTCGCCGATCGAGTCGTCGCCGATCACGTAGGTGCAGACATCGACGCGTTCGCGCGCCCGGCCGACGATTTCGAGCAGTGCGCGAAGCGATTCGGCACCGTCCTCGTGGAACTCGATCGACCGGTTGCGCACCGGCTGCGGGACGTCGAGCGCCGCGAGCAGCTGCAGCGCCCACCCGGGGCCTTCGCACGACGGGGCACGGTCGGTGCGCGAAACGCGCCGGGCGGGCCGCACCAGCTTGCGGGTGCCGAACACGAGAAAAAGCGGCAACCCGAGGTACGGCAGCAGTGCGATCAGCAGCACCCAGGCGATCGCCGCCGACGGATGCCGGTGATGGCCACCGATGCGCGTGACCATCACGTAGCTGAGAAGCCCCACGAGCACGAACATCGCGTGCTGGAGCGGCGACAGGGACAAGGGCCAGTGCATGCCGTGAAACGCGCGTGCGGATCGCGCGGACCATAGCACGCACGCCGGCGGGCGAGAGGCGGCACTGCCGGCGAAAGCGGGCGCCGCCCGGCAACCGCCTCAGCGAACCTTCCCGAGCAGCGTCTCGACGTTGCCGAGCAGTTCGCTCAGATCCTGCGGCCGCCCCCTGTTATCGCGCATCCGGCTGGACAGCTCCTGCTCCATGAAGCAGACGGTCATCCGCACGTACGCGCTGTCGAGCGCGCGGCGCACGGCGGCGATCTGCTGCGCGATCTGCATGCAGTCGTCGCCCTCCTCGATCATGCGCTGCACGCCGCGCAACTGGCCCTCGGCGCGGCGCAGGCGATTGAGCAGGTCGGTGCGCGACGTCTCGTCGCGCAGGGCTCGCATATCCACGATGCAGACCTCCGGAGACGAAGGGAGACGCTCCTTCAACGCGCGCACGTCGACGGCGCGTCGGAGAAGCCGAGCCGCTTCAGGATCATGCCCAGCGGACAGACGTTGCTGAAGCCGAACTGGAACAGGTTGAAGCCGACGAAGGCGGTGAACGCGAGAAACCACTTCGAGACGAAGAGCGGACTGCCTTCGACGCCGAGCGCGAGCGAGATGAGGATGAAGCTTCCGGCAAAGATCCGGATCAGGCGGTCTACGGTCATGGATGCACTCCTTCGGAGGACGGGGAAGAAAGATCGGCGTCGGCGGTCGCCTCGTGGCGGCGCCGGAACACGGCGTAATGCAGCACCGGGATCACGATCAGCGTGAGCACGGTCGAGACGAGGATGCCGAAGATCAGCGATACCGCGAGCCCCGAGAAGATCGGGTCGTCGAGGATGAAGAACGCACCAGTCATCGCCGCGAGCGCGGTCAGCGCGATCGGCTGCGCGCGCACGGCCGCCGCGCGGATCACGGCGTCGCGATAGGCGACGCCCTCGGCCAGCTGCAGCTCGATGAAGTCGACCAGCAGGATCGAGTTGCGCACGATGATCCCGGCCAGCGCGATCATCCCGATCATCGACGTCGCGGTGAACTGCGCGCCGAGCAGCGCGTGCCCGGGCATCACGCCGATCAGCGTCAGCGGGATCGGCGCCATGATCACCAGCGGCGCGAGGTACGAGCGGAACTCGGCGACGACGAGCAGGTAGATGAGCACCAGACCCACCGCGTAGGCGGCGCCCATGTCGCGGAAGGTTTCGTAGGTGATCTGCGACTCGCCGTCCCACTTGATCGCGTACTGACTCCACGCGTCGGCCGGCTGGCGGATCCAGTATTCGCCCAGCGGCCCGGTGTCGGGCAGCGCCGCCTCGGGCAGCTCCGCGCGGATCGCGGCCAGGCCGTAGAGCGGGGAGTCGAGCGCGCCGCCCATGTCGCCGAGCACGTACTGCACGCCGAGCAGGTCCTTCGTGAAGCGGGGCTTGTCGATGACGCCGCGCTCGACGCGCACCAGTTCCGAGAGCGGGACCATCGATCCGTCGGCAGCCTTCATCGGCAGCGCGAGCAGCGCGTCGAGGCCGCCCTGCGCTTCGCGCGGCAACTGCAGGCGGATCGCGACCGGGTATTTCCCCGCGCCCTGGTGCAGCCACGCAGCGTCGACGCCCGAGAGCGCGCCGTGCACCGTCTGCGCGATCGACGCGGCCGCGATGCCGAGCGAATCGGCGCGCGCGCGGTCGATGCGCAGGAACGCGCGCGGGGCATCCTCCCGCGTCGTGGTGTCGATTCCGACGATGTCGGGCGTGCGCGCGAAGGCGTCGGCGACCCGGCGGGCGAGCGCCACGCGTCCTTCCTCGTCGGGGCCGTACACCTCGGCGACGATCGGTGCGCGCACCGGAGGTCCGGGCGGAACTTCGACGACCTGCACGCGCGCGCCGTGCCGCTGCGCGATCTCGACGAGCTGCGGACGCAGCCGCGACGCGATCGCGTGGCTCTGCTCGTGGCGGTGCGCCTTGTCGACGAGATTGACCTGCAGCTCGCCCAGTTCGGCATCCGCGCGCAGGTAGTACTGGCGAACCAGGCCGTTGAAGGTGATCGGCGCCGCGGTTCCCGCGTAGCCCTGCAGGTCGCGCACCTCGGGCTGCTGCGCGAGGAAGGCGCCGAGGTCGTAGAGCGCGGCCGCGGTGTCCTCGAGCGC
The DNA here is from genome assembly GCA_937903095.1 of uncultured Burkholderiales bacterium. Taxonomy (GTDB): domain Bacteria; phylum Pseudomonadota; class Gammaproteobacteria; order Burkholderiales; family Burkholderiaceae_E; genus Zeimonas. The sequence continues at coordinate 522 of CALCZN010000388.1, read as the reverse complement.
GGTGCCCGCCGGCAGGTCGATCACCAGCTGGAACTCGCTCTTGTTGTCGAAGGGCAGCATCTTCATCACGACCGCCTGCAGCGGCACGAGCGCGACCGCCCCGACCATCAGCAGCAGCACGCCGAGCGCGAGCAGGCGTCGCGCGCGCGCGGTGCGCAGGAAGGGGCCAAGCACATGCGCGAAGAAGCGCTCGATGGGGGACGGCCCCGCCGCGGCGCCGTCGTGCGCGCGATGCCGCTTCATCAGCCGTGCGGCGAGCCAGGGCGTGAAAGTGAAGGCGATCGCCAGCGAGATGGCCATGCCCATGCTCGCGTTGATCGGGATCGGGCTCATGTACGGGCCCATCAGCCCGGTGACGAAGGCCATCGGCAGCAGCGCGGCGATGACGGTGAGCGTGGCGAGGATGGTGGGGCCGCCGACTTCGTCGACGGCGCCGGGGATGATCTCCTTGAGGTCGTTCGCCGAAGGATTCATCGCCTGATGGCGATGAATATTTTCGACGACAATGATCGCATCGTCGAC
>CALCZN010000387.1:0-2687 GCA_937903095.1 uncultured Burkholderiales bacterium | reverse complement strand
TCTTCACCGGCAAGGGCCTGAGCTACGGCGGCAGCCTGATGCGCCCGGAAGCCACCGGCTACGGCACGGTCTATTTCGCGCAGGAGATGCTGCGCCGCACGGGTCGCTCCTTCGAAGGCACGACCGTCTCGGTGTCGGGCTCGGGCAACGTCGCCCAATACGCGATCGCCAAGGCCACCGATCTCGGCGCGAAGGTCGTCACGGCTTCCGATTCCGGCGGCATGATCTATCTGCCGCAGGGCTTCGACGAGGAAACGATCGCCGCGCTGCTGGTGCTGAAGAACGAGCGCCGCGGCCGCCTTTCGGAGTTCGCCGAGGAGCGCGGACTGCAATACGAGCCGGGCCGCCGGCCCTGGCACGTGCCGGTCGACATCGCGCTGCCGTGCGCCACACAGAACGAGCTGGACGAGCACGACGCGCGCACGCTGGTGTCCAACGGAGTGTTCTGCGTGGCCGAGGGCGCGAACATGCCGAGCACGCTCGAGGCGGTCGACGTCTTTCACAAGGCCGGCGTGCTCTATGCGCCGGGCAAGGCGAGCAACGCGGGCGGCGTCGCCACCTCGGGCCTCGAGATGGCGCAGAACGCGCAGCGGCTCGGCTGGACGCACGGCGAAGTCGACGAGCGGCTGCACGCGATCATGAAGGCGATTCATGAGAGCTGCGTGCGGCATGGTCGTCGCGAAGACGGCACGATAAACTACGTGGACGGCGCGAACGTTTCCGGCTTCGTCAAGGTCGCCGACGCCATGCTCGAGCAGGGCGTCGTCTGACCCGGGGTCCGGACCGAGCGGGCGCAGTACCCCCAGGAACGCCGATGGTCACCAATCGATCCCGCCCCGCCACCGCCGGACCGCCGTGGTGGCTGCTGCTGCTGGCCGCCGCGGGCATCGCGGCCGGGCTCTATCTGTGGCAGATGGAACCGGTGCCGCGCCTGCCTTCGCGCAGTGCCACGCCGCCGTCCACTGCGCCGGCCGACGGGTCCGCGGGCGCTTCGGCCGATCGGCTCGGCTCGGGCGCCGAGCCCGCTGCCGCGCCGGCATCTGCCGCACCCGGCGAGGGCGAGGCCGGGCCGAAGTTTCCCTTGCCGGAAAGCGCGTCGCAGTACGCGGGGCCGATGCCCGCCGTCGAAGCCAGCGATTCGCCGATCCTCGACGCGCTGCTTGCGCTCGCCTCGCGCGATCGGCTGGCGCAGTTCCTCAACCTGCAGGACTACGCCCGCCGATTCGTCGTCACCGTCGACAATCTGCCGCGGCAGCTGGTTCCGGCGCAGTGGAGCGCGCTTCGCCCCGTCCCCGGCCAGCTCGCGGTGGCCGCCGATCACGAGCGGATCACGCTGCAGGCGGAGAACTTCGCCCGCTACGATGCCTTCGTGACCTTCGTCGAGTCGCTCGATCCGAAGGCCGCGGCAAGGGTGTATCTGCGCTTCTATCCGCTGCTGCAGGAGCAGTACCGCGCGCTGGGCTACCCGCACGGCCACCTGAACGATCGCGTCGTCGCGGCCATCGACGACATGCTCACCGCGCCCGAAGTCAGCGGACCGATCCGCCTCGTGCAGCCGCGGGTGCAGTATCGCTTCGACGACCCGTTGCTGGAATCGCTGTCCGCCGGGCGCAAGGTCATGATCCGCGTCGGCCCCGAGAACGCGGCCCGACTGAAGAAAGTGCTGCGCGCGCTGCGCGCCGAGATCGTTCGCTGAACGCGCGCTCCGTTCCGAAGCCTTGATCCACGCAATGGATCCGGGCACCGGTGGCGCGCAACATCGTCTCGATCGGGCAACGCCCGCGCGTTGCCGCGCATTTCAGACGGGTCTTCGCCATGGACTACACACTGCCCGAATTCCTCGCTCACGCGCTCGCGCTCGAGCATGAGGCGGCCGAACGCTATCGGGAACTGGCCGAGCTGATGAGCGCGCACGGCAACCGCGAAGTGTGGGCGCTGTTTCGCGACATGGTGCATTTCTCCACGCTGCATCACGACGACATCCAGCGAAGGGTAGGCGACATCGAACTGCCCAGGCTGCAGCGCTCGGATTACCGCTGGACGTCGCCGCCCGAGGCGGGCCTCGAAGCGTCCTACGAGCAGCTCAGCGATCCGTTCCGCGCGCTGCAGTACGCGCGCGAAAACGAGGTGCGCGCAATGGAGTACTACAGCTCGGTCGGCCAGAGCGCCACCGATCCCGACGTGCGCCGGCTCGCCGCGGAGTTTGCCGGCGAGGAGGCGGATCACGTCGACGCGCTCGACGACTGGCTGGCGCATCTGCGCAATCCGCCGCTCGCGTGGGCGGTCTCGCGCTGAACGCCACAGTGCGGCCGCTGCGCGGCCGTCTTCACCCTTCACGGTAGCGGTTTTCGCCGCCCTCGGGTCCGCTCCCTCGGACAATCGGGTATCGAGCGACGAAGGGTCGTCGCCGCGCAGGCGTCTTCCCGCAGCGACGGCCCCGCTCTCGCAATCAGGGGAGTCGAGCGCGAATGCAACGCTGTGCCGACTGCGGCCATCCGAACCGGCCCGGAGTGCGGTTCTGCACGCACTGCGGAAAGCCGGCAGCCGCATCGGAGGCGACGACGAAGGGGCCGACGGCCGTCGTCGCCGTTGCCGTGCTCGCAGTAGGCCTGTTCGCGTTCCTCAACATCCGGCCGATGGGGCCGCGCGAGGCGAAGACTGCGGCGATCGAGGTCGCGATGCCTGTG
>CALCZN010000386.1:0-10383 GCA_937903095.1 uncultured Burkholderiales bacterium | reverse complement strand
TTCGGCCCGAAGGGCCTGCAGCAGGACTTCGTCTCGCGGTTCAGCGCCGCGGTGAAAACTGCCTTGCAGGACCGCGACATCGTCGAACAACTCGCCAAGCTCGGCAACGAGGCGAAATACGCGCCGCCCGAGGAGTTGCGCGAGTGGGTATCGTCCGCGTCGAAGCACTGGAGCGGCGTGATCCGGGAGTCGGGCTTCCAGCTTCAGTAGCGGCCTCGTATTTCCGGGTTGCCACGCCGGCCTTCGGGTGGGTAGTGGCCTTCAGAGCAGCAGCGGCCGATTCGGCAGCTCGTCGACGTCGATCGCTCCTGCTCCGCGCGGGAACGCCGCCGCGAGCAGGCGGCCGATGCGCTCGATGGCCGCAACCGTACCGGCTTCGAACTCGCCGCGGCGATAGGCATCGCTCAGCGCGGTGCAGATCTCGCGCCAGTAAGCGTCGGCTATTCTCGCCGCGGCCGCCCGGTCGGCGACGATCTCGACCGCGTGATCGGCGAGCAGCACGTAGAGCAGCACGCCGTTGTTCGCTTCGGTGTCCCACACGCCGGTGTTGGCGAACACCTCGAGCGCGCGTTCGCGCGGCGAGCGGCCGCGCCGGACGTCGTCGATCGGCAACGACGCCTCGATCGCGAAGCGCAGCTCGGCCGTGTGCTCCCGCTCGCTGCGCTCGATCGCCTGCTCGATGCGGGCGAGCGCCGCGTCGGGAAAGGCGCGGCGCGCACTCGACGCGCCGTGTCGCAGGTGCGCCCACCAACGGGCGATCGTTCCCGGCATCGCCGCCCCCGTCACCAACCGCCGGAGGCGCCGCCGCCGCCGAAGCCGCCGCCTCCGCCGCGAAACCCGCCGCCTCCGCCGAAGCCGCCGCCACCGCCCCAACCCCCGCCGCCCCATGGACCGGGGAATCCGCCCGGACCGCTGCGCCAGGTGTGGCGCCCGGTGCGGCCCATCGGCGCGCCGGTGGAGAACATCGACAGCAGCAGGAAGAAGAGAAAGAAGCCCGCGATGCCGGCGAATGCGGCCGAGGCGCCGCCCACCCACGCGGCAACGCCGCCGAGCGCGCCGCCGAGGGCCGAGCCGAAGAGCCGCCCGAAGATCGACCGCACGACGAGCCCGACGACGAAGGCGCCCAGCAGCAGCGCCACCCAGTCGACGCCCTGCGATTGCGCAGGCGCGCCGCGCGCTTCGCCGCTCCAGGCCGGCGGCAGCGCCTCGCCGTCGATCAGCCGCACGAGATCGTCGACCGCGGCCTTCAGGCCTGCGTAGTAGTCGCCCTGGCGAAAGCGCGGCGCGATCGATTCGTCGATGATGCGGCGCGCCCAGGCGTCGGGAATCGCGCCCTCGAGCCCGTAGCCGACCTCGATGCGCACGCGTCGATCGTTCTTCGCGACGACGATCAGCACGCCGTCGTCGACGCTCTGTCCGTCGACCTTGCCGCGGCCGATCTTCCACTGCTCGGCCACGCGGATGCTGTACTGCTCGATCGCCTCGGGCTGCGTGGTGGGCACGATCAGGATCGCGATCTGCGATCCCTTGCGCTGCTCGAACGCGGCGAGCTCGTCGTCGAGCGACCGCCGCTGCTCGGCGCTCAGCGTGCCGGTGAGATCGTTCACGCGGCCCTGCAGCGGCGGGACGGCGACGAGGTCCTGCGCGAGCGCCTGCGACGCGAGCAGGCACAGGAGCGCCAGCGCCGCCAGCAGCAGCACCGGCAGCGCGGACACCGCGTGCCCCGCCGCCGCCGACGCGGCGACGACGGGGGACGCCGTCCTGCTCACTTCGTCGCGCCCTGCGGCCGGTTGAAGTCGACTGCGGGCGGACGCGAGATCGCCTCCTCGTCCTGCACGGTGAACTGCGGCTTCGGCTCGTAGCCGAAGACCTTGGCGGTGAGGTTCACCGGGAAGCGACGCACGAGCACGTTGTAGTTCTGCACGGCATCGATGTAGCGCTTGCGCGCGACCGTGATCCGGTTCTCGGTGCCCTCGAGCTGCGCCTGCAGTTCGCGGAAGTTCTGGTCCGACTTCAGCTGCGGGTAGTTCTCGGCGACGACGAGCAGCCGCGACAGCGCGCCGGTGAGGTTGCCCTGCGCCTGCTCGAACTGGCGCAGCGACGCCGGGTCGTCCGGATTCACCTGCACCTGCCCTACGCGCGAGCGCGCTTCGGTCACGCCGAGCAGGACGTCGCGCTCCTGTTGCGCGTAGCCCTTCACCGTCTCGACGAGGTTCGGGATGAGATCGGCGCGTCGCTGGTACTGGTTGATCACCTCCGACCACGCCGACTTCGTCGCCTCGTCGGCCGACTGGATCTCGTTGTAGCCGCAACCGCCCAGGCCGAGCGCGAGCGAGAGCGCGACCAGCATCTGCAGGATTCGCCGCATGCGTGTTCCCCGTTCCGTGGAATGAGGAGAAGCAGTCTACCGAAGGCGGGCTGCGCTGCCGGCAAAAGGCGCGGCGCGGCGCCTCGTCATCCGGCGCGCAGTTTGGTGAACCGGCGACGGAACTTCGCGAGCTTCGGCGAAATGACCGCCGCGCAATACCCCTGATACGGATTGCGCTCGTAATAGCGCTGGTGGTAGCTCTCGGCCGGAAACCACTCGGTGAAGGCCACGACCTCGGTGACGATCGGCGCATCGAACACCGGCGTCCCGTCGTTGCTTTCGCCGCTCTCCAGCCGCGCGATGGCGTCGATCGCCTCGCGCCGCTGCGTCTCGTCGAGCACGAAGATCGCCGACCGATATTGCGTGCCGACGTCGTGGCCCTGGCGGTTCGGCGTGGTCGGGTCGTGGATGCCGAAGAAGACGTCGAGCAGTTCGCGATAGCTCACCTGGCTCGGATCGAACTCGATGCGTACGGCTTCGGCGTGTCCGGTGTCGCCGCTGCACACTGCCTCGTAGGTGGGGTTGCGCATGCTGCCGCCGGTATAGCCCGGCTCGACGGCGAGCACGCCGCGCACCTCCCGGAACACGGGTTCCAGGCACCAGAAGCAGCCGCCGGCGAAGATCGCCACCTGCCGGGGGCTCGCGTCACTCGCGCCGTCGCGGCTCGTCTCGTTGTCCGTTCGGGAAGACTGCGTCACTCGTTCACCCCTGGAATGCGAAGGCCCCGAGCGCGAGCCCCCAGAGACTCGTCGCGACGATCATCGACGCGCCCGAACCGATCAGGAACTCTCCGCATTGCTCGTCGCCCACGTCGAGCAGGATCCGCGCGCCGACCAGCAGCAGATAACCCGCCCAGGCAAGCGCGAACGGGCTGAGCGCGGCGATGGGCACCGCCACCGACGCGAGCGAGGCGAACCAGACCGGCGCCAGCCCGAAGAACGCCAGGTTCAGGCTCAGCGTGAAGTCGCGCCTTCCCTTGCAGCTCGGCGCGAACAGCGTGAAGGCGACCGCCATCGCGAGCACGGCGCCCAGCCACGTCGCGAAGAAGATCGGCGCGGTGATCGGCTCGATGCGCGGGGCGGCCTGCGCCCCATCGACGTTGAAGCGGCCGGTGCCGATCTGCAACGCGAATGCGCACACGAGCGCCAGCGGCACCGCCATGCGGAAGATCAGCCGGCCGGGGCTCAAAGGAGCCTCGCGCAGATGCCTCCACACCGCTTCGGGCCAGAACAGGACGAGCAGCAATCCCCTCATCGCAGCCCTCGTTGCGGCCCTCACTGCAGCGTCCCGTTCGGACGCCGCACGACGGCCGATCCGAAGGGCGAAGCGCAAGTTGCGTGCCCACGGCTGCCCGGAAGGCGCGGAAGGTGCAAACGGGGCCGACGCGGCCCGCCGGGCTGCGCGAAGGCATCCGCTCAGGCCGAGGGACGCGGCCTGCGATCGTCGCCCGGCCGGTCCATCGGCGCCTGCGCGGCCGGCGCCGGCCTGCGACGCGGCAGCTCCTGCGCCTTGCGCGCGGCCTCCTCGCGAGCGCGCTGCATCGTCGTGTGCAATTGCACCGCGCCGTTGTGGTATTGCACGGGCCAGCCGATGCCGCGGAAGTCGTACTCCGCGGCGGCGTGCAGCGTGAAATACGGATTCGCCAGGTGCGGGCGAGCCAGCGCAACCAGATCGGCGCGCCCGGAGATCAGCAGCGTGTTCACCTGGTCGGCCGTCGTGATCGCCCCGACGGCCATCGTGGCGATTCCGGCTTCGAGCCGCACCTGCTCGGCGAAACTCGCCTGGTACATGCGGCCGTAGACCGGGCGCGAGGCGGGATCGGTCTGGCCGGTGGAGACGTCGATGAGATCGCAGCCCGCCGCCTTCATCGCGCGTGCGATTTCGACGGTGTCCGCGCCCGTGATGCCGCCGGGAATCCAGTCGGTGGCCGAGACGCGAACGCTCAACGGCTTCTCCTTCGGCCACACGGCGCGCACGGCCTCGAGCACCTCGAGCGGGAAACGCATCCGCGCGGCGAGGTCGCCGCCGTAGGCATCCGTGCGACGGTTCGTGATCGGCGACAGGAAGCTCGCGAGCAGATAGCCGTGCGCCATGTGCAGCTCGAGCATGTCGTAGTCGGCGCGGTCGGCGAGGATCGCCGAGCGGCAGAACTGCTCGACGATGCGGTCCATGTCGGCGCGCGTCATCTCGCGCGGCATCTGATTGACGCCTTCGCGATACGGGATCGGCGACGGCGACAGCAGCGGCCAGTTCGCGTGCCCGCCCTCCTCGGGCAGCGGCCAGTCGATCTGCTCCCAGCCGAGTTGCGTCGAGCCCTTGCGACCGGCGTGGCCGATCTGCATGCACAGCTTCGATTCGGTGTTCGCGTGCACGAAATCGGCGATGCGGCGGAACGCGTCGGCCTGCTCTTCGTTCCACAGTCCGGTGCAGCCGGGCGTGATGCGCCCCTCGGGAGATACGCAGGTCATCTCGGCGAAGACGAGTCCGGCGCCGCCGAGCGCGCGCGAACCGTAATGAACGAGATGCCAGTCGTTCGGCATTCCGTCTACGGCCGAGTACTGCGCCATCGGCGAGACGACGACGCGATTCGGCAGCCACATCTCCCGCAGACGGAACGGCGCGAACATCGGCGGCGCGGACAGCCAGGACGGATTCGACTGCGCGCCACCGGACTGCGCCTCGGCAGCACGGCCTGCCTCCGCGGCCGCGCCGCCGGCCCGAGCCGCGCCGTTGCCGCGTGCCGCGCCGTTGCCGGTGCGGGCAGGCGCGAGCGGGATGCCCAGCGCCTGGGCCTGCTCGCGGTTCCACCACTCGGTAGCACGCTCGACGAGCGACGGATCGCGCAGCCGCAGGTTCTCGTAGGTGATCTGCTTGCTGCGCGTGAGCAGCGACACGGCGAACTGCACCGGATGCATGTGCCAGAAGCGGCGCACGTTCTCGAACCAGACGAGCGACACGTTCGCCGAGTGCTGGATGCGTCCCGCTTCGTCGCGGCGCGCCTCCTCGTAGGCCGCCAGTGCGCGGTCCATCGCCTGCGCCAGCGTCTCGCCGCGCATCGAGTCGGAGACGTTCGCGACGATCGCCGCATGCAGCGCGATCGCGTCCTCGAGCGCCAGCTTCGTACCCGAGCCGATCGAAAAGTGCGCGGTATGCGCGGCGTCGCCCAGCAGCACGAACTGCGTGTCCGCTTCGCGATGACGCCAGGTGCGGCACGAGATCGTCGGAAACTGGCGCCAGAACGAGCGGTTGTTCAGCACGCGCGCGCCCTTCAGGTCGTCGGCGAACAGGCGCTCGACCCAGGCGACGGTGGCGGCCTCGTCCTCCACCCCCAGCCCCGACGCGAGAAAGGCCTCGTTCGTCGTCTCGATGACGATCGTGCACTCGCCCGGCCGATACTGGTAGGCGTGCATGTTCCAGATGCCGCCGCGCTCGTCCTCGCGGAAGCTGTAGTAGAAGCAGCCGGGCAGCGTCATGTTCGCGCCGAGCCACACGAAGCGGTTCGTGCGCTGGTCGACCGACGGCTCGAAATCGGCTTTCCACGCTTCGCGCACGGCGCTGTTGATGCCGTCGGCGGCGATGACGAGGTCGGCGCCCAGGTGCGTGCGCGCGCCCGGATCCTCGGTGCGGTAGCGCACGTCGATGCCGAGCTCGGCGCAACGGCGCTGCAGGATCTGCAGCAATGCCAGCCGGCCGATGCCCGAGAAGCCGTGCCCCGACGACTTCATCAGGTTGCCCTTGTACTGGATGTGGATGTCGTCCCAGTACGCGAAGTTCGCGGCGATCGCGCGATGCGTCGGTTCGTCGGTCGCCTCGAGATGGCCGAGCGTCTCGTCCGACAGCACGATGCCGAAGCCGAAAGTATCGTCGGGGCGATTGCGCTCGACGACGTCGATGCGCGCGTCGGGAAAGGACTTCTTCAGCAGGATCGCGGAATACAGGCCGGCCGGTCCGCCGCCGATGACGTCGATTCGCATGAGGTCTCCACCTGTGCGGCGCGCAGTTGGCGCCTTCGTGAAACGCGCCCCGGTTTCGCTTCTTCCGAAACGCGCCGGTTGCCCGTCGATTGCTTCAAGTTTAAAGTAATTTTCCGACAACGCAACAGGAGACCCCCCGATGCACAAGAACGTGCTGCAACCCCCCGGCTGGACGAAACCCCGCGGCTACGCGAACGGCATCGCCGCGCGCGGCACGGTCGTCTCGGTGGCCGGACAGGTGGGCTGGAACGAGCGCTGCGAGTTCGAGACCGACGATTTCGTCGGCCAGGTGCGGCAGGCGCTCGCCAACGTGCGCGCGGTGCTCGCCGAGGCGGGCGGCGGACCCGAGCACATCGTGCGGATGAACTGGTACATGACCGACCGCAACGACTACCTCACCGGCGGCAAGGCGCTCGGCGCGGCGTACAAGGAGTTCATGACCGACGCGGAAGGGACCGTCCACTATCCGGCGATGACGGCGGTGCAGGTGGTCGCGCTGATGGAGCCGCGCGCGAAGATCGAGATCGAGGTGACGGCGGTGGTGCCGATCGCCATGTGAGGGCCTGGGCGCCGGCGCAGCCTCCGGCGTGGCCTCCGGCGCTCGCCCGGTTCCGGCAGCACAGCCAACCTGCTGCAGAAAGCTGCATTTCCGGCTGCGTAAGTAGTTGCGCAACGCCAAATGCTGCATCCGGCAGCATCGAAGGATTGCTGCCGTTACTGCACCAGCGGCGAATCCGCGGCATCGAGATCGACGCCTTCCAGCACCGCATCGCCGGCCAGCACGCGCACGTACTGCCGCAAGGCGGTGATCCAGCTCTGCCGGCGCAGCGCGGCCTCGACCGCGTCGCGCACCTCCTCGAACGCGGGCGCCGGTCCCGCGTCGCGCTCGAGCACCTCGACGATGTGCAGGCCGAAACGCGAGCGCGCCAGCTGCGGCAGCACCCCGATGCCCGGATGCCCGAAGATTTCGCTGGCGAACTCGGGCGCGCAGTCCTCGCGTCGCAACCAGCCGAGATCGCCTCCCCGCTCGCTGCTCGGGCAGTTCGAGTAGCTGCGAGCCGCCGCCGAGAATGCCTCGTCGGCCTCGGCGCCGGGCCGCCGGCTGCGCAACTGCAACAGCAGCGGCTCGGCATGCGCCAGCAAAGCCGCGACGTCCACGCCCGGCGTCACCGCGAACAGCACATGACGCGCGTGCACGCGTTCGCCGCTGCCGTAGCGTTCCGGATGCTGCGCATGCAGTCGCCGGCACGCCTCCTCCGAGGGCTCGGGCACGCGCAGCTCCCGCTCGAGCAGCGCCTCGATCGCCAGCACGGCCGCTTCGCTGGGCACGCCGTCGTCGCTGGCCGGATCGTCGGCGGCGAGCAATCCGGCCCGCTGCGCCGCCTGGCGCAGGAGTTCCGTGCCCGCGCGCTGCCGCAAGGTCTCGCCGTCGGGCAGCTCGCCCGGCGGATGCAGCGCCTGACCGTTCACGCGAGCGACGGTCGTGCACTCCACGACACGATCGTCTTCGATACGATCGGGTCCACGTCGATCGCCTTCGAGAAGCCCACCGTCGACACGCGCGTCGTCGGAATGCCGACTTGCTGCCCCGTCGTCGCCTGTCATCGGCCGGTTCACCATCGCGCCCGTGCCCATCGCTCACATCCCCGTCCCGCGACGCGTCGGCTCGGGCGGCACGTCGGGAATCGAGATGCGCCGGCTGCGCACCACCTGGTACGGACGGAACGCGTAGTAGAGCGTCGCGAAGCCGCTCCAGATGTGCACGAGCCGCGTGAACGGCAGGATCAGGAACACCGTCATGCCGATGATCATGTGCAGCTTGAACACCCAGCTCGTCGGCGCGACGAGCGCGGGCTGCGGCTGCAGCACGACGATGCTCTGCGCCCACTGCGCCAGCACCATCATCATCGAACCGTCGAGGTGCTGCGCCGACAGCGGGATCGTCGCGAGTCCGAGCAGGAGCTGGATCCAGAACAGGCCGAGAACGACGTAGTCGCGCGTGCGCGATTGCCTGCGTACGTGAGGCTCGGTGGCCCGGCGCGCGAGCAGCATCGACACGCCGACGATCGCGGCCAGGCCCGCGATGCCGCCCGACACCATCGCCAGCACCTGCTTGGCGGGCGCACCGATCACCACCGAATAGACCGAGTGCGGCGTCAGCATGCCGAAGAAGTGTCCGAAGAAGAGAAACAGGATGCCGACGTGAAAGAGATTGCTCGACCAGCGCAGATGCCCACGGTCGAGCAGCTGCGACGACTCGCTGCGCCAGGTGTACTGCGCCGCGTCGAAGCGGACGAGACTGCCGAGGAAGAACACGGCCAGGCAGATGTACGGATACACGCCGAAGAAGAACAGATCGAATCCGCTCATGTCGAAGCTCCTGAACCCGGGGCGGGCGGCATGGCGTCGCCGCGCCTTCGCACGATGTGGATCGGTTGCGGCGCATCGGGACGGCTCTGACCGGCGAGCGAGCAGCCGTCGAAGGCCGGCGGCTCGGCCCAGGTCGCGTCCAGTGGCGGCTCGACGCCCGCGTCCAGTAACGGCACGACGCTCGCGCCGTGGGGCGGCTCGACGCCCGCCTCGTGGAACGGCTCGACCGCCTCCTCTGCCGGCGGTGCGGCATGCGCCACGCGCTCGCCCGCCAGCTCGAGCGCCGCGCCGATTGCCGCCGAGTAGCGGCTGCCGCGACGCACGAGTGCGCCGTGCAGCGAGGCGAGGATCGGCGCCGTCTCGCGCAGGAACGAGCGCGCGATCTCCGGCGACTGCGTCGACGCGAACTCGAGCACGACCGGCAGATAGTCGGGAAGCTCGCCTTCGCCGAGATACAACTCGGCCGCCTCGTAGGTGCGCGCGAGGTCGACCATCGCCTGGCCGCGCTCGCGCGAGTCGCCGTGCACGTGCTCGAAGAGCCACAGCGACGTCGAGCGGCCGCGGTCGAAGCAGTCGACGTAGGCTTCCTGCACCTCGTAACGGTCGGAGGCAGCCAGCCAATGGACGAGCGCATCGAGCGCGCCACGCGCGGCGGGCGAGAACGCGCGCTCGGCCTGCAAGGCGGCGCGCAACTCGGGCAGCTGCACGCGCAATGCGTCGTCCGGATAGCCGAGCAGCCGCGCGAGCGCACGGCAGCTCAGCGGGTTCATCGCGGCCTTCATGAGCGCGCCCGCCTCACAGCCTCGCCTTGATCGGGATCGTGCGCCGCCCCGGCGCCCCGAACAGGCTGGGCGACTCGCTCGACCCCGACGAGCAGCCGTTGCCGAACGAGAATCCGCAGCTGCCCTTCAGCTCGAAGGCGTTCTCCGCGTATTCGCGGTGCGTCGTCGGAATGACGTACCGATCCTCGTAGTTCGCGATGCCGAGCAGCCGGTACATGTCCTCGGCCTGCTCGACGCTCATGCCGACCTGCTCGAGCACGGCCACGTTGTCGCGCTGCTCGATGCGGCGCTCGCGATGGAACGAGCGCATCGCGATCATCCGTTCGAGCGCGCGCGCCACGGGCGCGGTGTCGCCGGCGGTGAGCAGGTTCGCCAGGTACTGCAACGGAATGCGCAGCGACTCGACGTCGGGCAACTGCCCGCGCATTGCCAGCTCGCCGGCGTTGGCCGCCGACGAGATCGGCGACAGCGGCGGCACGTACCAGACCATCGGCAGCGTGCGGTACTCCGGGTGCAGCGGCAGCGCGATCTTCCAGTCGATCGCCATCCTGTAGGTGGGACTGCGCTGCGCGGCCTGGATCCATGCATCGGGAACGCCGTCGGCGCGCGCCTGCGCGATCACCTTCGGATCGTTCGGGTCGAGGAAGAGCGCGAGCTGCGCCGGATAGAGATCGCGGTCGTGCTCGACGCTGGCCGCCGCCTGGATGCCGTCGGCGTCGTAGAGCAGCACGCCGAGATAGCGGATGCGCCCCACGCAGGTTTCCGAGCATACGGTGGGGTGTCCCGCCTCGATGCGCGGATAGCAGAAGACGCACTTCTCGGCCTTTCCGCTCTTCCAGTTGTAGTAGATCTTCTTGTACGGGCAGCCCGAGACGCACATGCGCCAGCC
>CALCZN010000385.1:0-17200 GCA_937903095.1 uncultured Burkholderiales bacterium | reverse complement strand
AACCGGGCGCCCGATCGCAGCGAGTCCGCCGAGAACGCGATGCGCGCGCGCAGCGCGGCCACGGCCACGGCCAGCATCGCACTGCCGGCGCTGCGCGTACGCGCGCTGCATCATTCCTTCGCGCGCGAGACCGTGCTCGACGCAATCGACTTCGAACTGCGCGCGGGCGAGATCGTCGCGCTCGTCGGCCCGTCGGGCTGCGGCAAGACGACGCTGCTCAACCTGTGCGCGAAGCTGCTGCACCCGGACGCGGGCACGATCGACGACGGCTTCGCCACGCGCGCCTGCATGTTCCAGCAGCCGCGGCTGCTGCCGTGGAAGTCCGCGCTCGACAACGTGGCGCTCGTGCTCGCGGCGCGCGGCGTCGCGCGCGGCGAGAGCGAGCATCGCGCGCGCGAGATCGGACTGCGGCTGGGGCTCGCGCACGGGGACTTCGCCAAGTTCCCGCATCAGCTCTCGGGCGGCATGCAGAGTCGCGTCGCGCTCGCCCGCGCGCTGGTGATCGATCCCGAACTACTGCTGCTCGACGAGCCGTTCTCGGCGCTCGACATCGGCCTGCGCGAAGAGATGTACCGGCTGCTGCTCGGGCATCTGGCCGAGCGCCGCGTGGGCGTGCTGATGATCACGCACGATCTCGGCGAGGCGGTACGGCTGTCCGATCGCGTTCTCGTCATGGCCTCGAAGCCCGGGCGGATCGTCTCGCGCCTGGCCTTCGACGAACCGGCCGCGCAGCGCGACGATGCGTGGATCCACGCGAGCACGGCGCGGCTGCTTGCGCGGCCGGAGGTGCGCGCGAGCTTCGGGCTGCCGCCGGCGGTCGGCGCAAGCGTCCCGTTGCCGGCCGCGCCCGCCGCTTGCGCACCGACGCCGGCGATCATCGTCGAAAGCGCGCCGGTCATCCCCTTCGAACGCCGGGCGCCGCGATGCTGACGCTGGCGCGCATCGAGCGGCTGCCGCTCTTCTCGTGTCCGTTCCGCTCGATGTTCCTGGCGACGGCACTATGGGCCGCGGTCGGCATCGCGCTGTCGGGCGCGGCCTTCTCGCTCGGATTCACGTTGTCGGCACCGGTCGGCGGCGCGCTCGTCTGGCATGCGCACGAACTGATGTTCGGCGTCGGCCTGGCGGCGATCGCCGGCTTCGTGCTCACGGCGGTGCCCGAGTTCACCGATACCCCGCCGTTGAGCACGCGCGTCTCGCTCGCGATCGCGCTCGCGTGGCTCGCGGCGCGCGTCGCTTTCTGGCTCGCTCCCGTCATCGGCCCGTGGCCGGCCGCGGCGGCTGAAGTGGGCTTCGCCGCGGCGCTGCCCGCGTTGCTCGGCGCGCGCCTGCTGCGCGACCCGCAGCGCCGCCATCGCGGCTTCTTCTGGGGGCTGTCGGCCTTCGCCGTCGTCACCGCCGGCTTCTGGTTCGACGTGCTGCGCGGCGACTGGCCGATGCGCTGGGTGCATGCCGCGCTCGACGCGATGATGATCCTCGTCGTCGTCGCGATGAGCCGCATCTCGATGCGCATCGTCAACGACGCGCTCGATGCGCGCCGCGCGCGCGCCGCCGACGGCGACGACGACGAGCTACCCGAGTACCGCGCGCGGCCGCCGCGCCGCAACCTCGCGATCGTCGTCATCGCGCTGCACGCGATGGCCGCCTTCGTCGCGCCCGGATCGCCGGTGACCGGGTGGGTCGCGCTCGCCGCCGGCGCCGCCCTGCTGAACCTGATGAACGACTGGCACGTCGGACGCGCGCTGTTCGGGCGCTGGGCGTCGATGCTGTACGCCGTCTACTGGACGATGGCGCTCGGCTACGCGTGGATCGGCGCCGCGCTGCTCGGCCTGCCGATCGCGCCGAGCGGCGGCACGCACCTGCTCACGATCGGCGGCATGGGCCTGTCGATCTATGCGGTGCTGAACATCGCGGGACGCATGCACGCCGGACGACCGCTCGACGAGCGGCGATGGACGCCGGCCGGGGTGGCGCTGCTCGTCGCGGCCGCAGCGATGCGCGCCGCAGCCGGCATCGCCGGGGCGCCGGCCGATGCGCTGATCGCGCTGTCGTCGCTCGCGTGGGTGGCGGCCTGGACGCTCGTCCTCGTGCACCTGGGGCCGGCCTGGTGGGGCGCGCGCACGGACGGCGGCAGCGGCTGCGAGGAGTGGGTCGATCCGGCGCTGCGCGGCGCGCCGGCTCCGCGCTGCGATCCGATGATGCCCGGCCTGGAAGCGCAGCGCTGAGGCCGTTCGAGGCTGCTGTTTCGGGGCCGCGGTTCGAGGCCGTGGCCCCGTTCGCTACCGAAAGTAGCGTTCCTCGTCGTGGAACGCGTTCCATGAGCCGGAGCGCAACAAACTGTTGTGTGCGGAACCTGACGCATCGCGCGGCTGCAGTTCACCGGTCGACGGGCATGCCGCGCAGAACCGCGGATCGGCCCAGGACGAAGACGCAAACCGTTCCCGCAAGTGGATCGAGGCCGAACGCACGTATTCCGCGCATTCTGGAACGCGAGACCTGCATCGCGGCGGAAACTGCGCGAGGAGCGAGCGAAATCGCCGGCGCCGCTCGGTCAAGCGTGCGTAATGCGGCGGAAGACGCGCATTTCGGATTGCGCCTGAACGTTGCGCGGGTCGGGCGAGCGCGGTTGGGACTCGATCGGGTCGATTCGACGCTTTCGGAGCGCCCTTCATTCCCGTCCGACCAACCGCGCGCGGCCGCTTCGTTGATCTCGTCGATCGTCGCGATCTTCCGGGTCTTGCCCGCAAGGAGTCCGAAGAAACCCTCGATTCTTCCTTCCCTCTCACGCTGCGTCTTACAGCGTTTTCGCACGCGTAATGCATAACGCGAGGAAAAACGCTGCAGTTTGCGGCGCGTGGGCTTGACCCGTTTTCGTGGACAGGGTGGCGTTTACGTCCTCGAAGTGAAGCAGGCCCATGGTCCTGAGCGGCAGACTTGTCCACCGGCGGCGTGGCGCACGCCACGCAGACGCCGCCGGTGGACAAGTCGTGCATGACGCGCTTTGGGGATACGCGCGGCTGTCATCCTGGTGGCCCTTTCGAAGTTCGCCGGCGAGTGATAGCCCAGCGCGCTATGGCGCCGGCGCGGGTTGTACCAACCCTCGATGTAGCTGAACGGCGCCAGCCGCGCCGCGGCCTTCGTGCGGAACGCCCGCACTTGCCTTGCAAGATACGTGGTGCCGCGCCCGCGCTTGCGTCGCATGCTGCGAAGTGCAGCGTTTCCCAGCCGGAAAGCGCTTTCGCAGCAGAAAACGCAGCGTTCCACAGCATTTCACTGCGTGCCGGCACCCGGCACCCGGCGCCCGGCGCCCGGCGCCCGGCGGCCCGGCTGCCCGGCGCTCCCACGCGCCCCCAATCACCACGGATCGATAAAGCGCACCTGCTCCCCAGCAAGGCGACCCCCTCCGGGCCGCGCACTCGCCAGCCCCTTCGCGACCCAGTCGCGCGTCTGCGCCGGATCGATCACCGCGTCGATCTCGAGCGCCTCGGCCATGTTCATCGCCTCGCCGCGCTCGTAGTGACGCGCGACGAGGCGCTCGAACAGCGCTTCGCGCTCGGCGCCCTCGGGCACGGCTTCCAGCTCCTTGCGATAGCCCAGCCGCACGGCGCCTTCGAGACCCATCGCGCCGAACTCGCCGGTGGGCCAGGCCACCGTGAAGTTCGGCGAATGAAAGCCGCCCGCCGCCATCGCCATCGCGCCGAGCCCGTAGCCCTTGCGCAGCACGACGGCGAAGAACGGCACGCGCAGCGCCGCACCGACGACGAAGAGCCGGCTCGCGTGCCGCACCTGCGCGCGCGCCTCGATGTCGGGTCCGACCATGAAGCCCGGCGTGTCGATCAGCGACACGATCGGCAGGCCGTGCGCGTCGCACAGCTGCAGGAAGCGGGCGAGCTTGTCGGCGGCGTCGGCGTCGATCGCGCCGGCCAGGTGCAACGGATTGTTCGCGACCAGGCCGATCGGCTGCCCCTCGACGCGCGCGAGCGCCGTGTGGATGCCCGCGCCGAAGTCCGCGCGCAGTTCGATCACGCTGTCGTCGTCGACCAGCCCGCGCATCGCCTCGCGCGTGTCGTAGGCGCGCAGGCGGTTCTCCGGAACGACGTCGCGCAGCGCGAGCGCATCCGGCGAGCGCCACTGCGCGACGCGCCCCTGGAACATCGACAGATAGCGCTTCGCGACCGCGACCGCCGCCGCCTCGTCGTCGACCAGCACGTCGACGACACCGTTGGCGCTCTGCATCACGCTCGGGCCGATCTCCTCGGGCCGGAACACGCCGAGCCCGCCGCCTTCGATCATCGCCGGTCCGCCCATGCCGATGTTCGCGTCGCGCGTCGCGATGATCACGTCGCAGCAGCCGAGCAGCGCCGCATTGCCGGCGAAGCAGCGTCCGGAAACGATGCCGATCACCGGCGCGCGCCCGCTCAGGCGGGCGAACGAAGCGAAGGTGCGCAGGTGCAGTCCGGCGACGACCGGAACGTCGACGTCGCCCGGCCGCCCGCCTCCGCCCTCGGCGAAGAGCACCAGCGGCAGGCGCTCGGCGAAGGCGATCTCGAGCAGCCGGTCGGTCTTCGCGTGGTTGCGCATGCCCTGCGTGCCGGCGAGCACGGTGGCGTCGTAGGCGAGCACGACGGTGCGCGCGCGCTGCGCGTCGAAGAACGCGCCGTTCACCGAGCCGATGCCGGTGATCATTCCGTCGGCCGGCGTGTTGGCGATCAGGTCGTCGAGCGAGCGGCGGCTGCGCTGCGCAGCGACGGCGAGCGCGCCATATTCGACGAAGCTGCCCGCGTCGCACAGGTCGGCGACGTTCTCGCGCGCGGTGCGCTGCCCGCGCGCGCGGCGCCGCGCCACCGCCTCGGGGCGCACCTCGTCGAGCAGTCGAGCGTGCCGGTCGAGCACGCGCTGCAGGTCGGGACGGACCCCGACCGGCTTCGGCGTACCCGCCGTCGCATCGGTCGAGGTCGCGGCTTCGCCCGGCTCGATCCACAGCAGCGGCTGGCCCTCGGCGACCTGGTCTCCCTCGGCCACACGCAGCCCGCGCACCCGGCCGGCGCACGGCGCCGCGATCACGTGCTCCATCTTCATCGCGTCGACGACGACGAGCGCCTGCGCCTCGCGCACGCGCTCGCCTTCGCGCGCGGCCAGTTCGACCACGCGCGCCGCCATCGGCGCGCGCAACGCGACCAGCGACGCTCCGGCCATCGTCTTCACAGATCCTTCAGCAGCCGGCGCAGCATCTTCCCGGAGCCGGTGGCCGGCAGTGACTCGCAGAACACGACTTCGCGCGGCGCCTTGTACACCGCCATGTTCGCGCGCGCCCACTGCACGATCTCGCTCTCGGTGACGGTGCCCGCGACGCCCGCCTTCAGCACGACGAAGGCCTTCGGGATCTCGCCCTTCTCCGGATCGGGCATGCCGATGACGCCGGCCTGCGCGATCGCCGGATGCCGCACGAGAATCGATTCGACCTCCTCGGGAAAGACGCTGTAGCCGGAGACCTTGATCATCTCCTTGAAGCGCCCCTCGAAGGTGAGGTAGCCGTCGTCGTCGAGATGACCGATGTCCCCGGTGTGCAGCCAGCCGCCGCGCAGCGCGTGGGCGGTGGCGTCGGGCCGGTTCCAGTACCCGCGGAAGACGCCCGGTCCGCGGACCAGGATCTCGCCCGACTCGCCGGTGCGCCGCGGCTCGCCCGTCGCCGCATCGGCGATGCGGATCTCGTTGCCCGGCACCGGCCTGCCGTGCGTGCCCCAGCAGATCGCGTCCGCCGGCATGTACGTGTCCATCGTGTGCGTCTCGGACAGTCCGTAGGCCGCTTCGAAGGACGTGCAGTTCGGCGCGTACTCGCGCCAGCGCCGTGCGATCGTCTCGGTGAAGGTGATGCCGAAGCTGGTCACCGGGTTGATGCGCAGGCTCGACAGGTCGAACTGCTGCGCGTCGGGCAACTGCATCGCGGCCACGTTCATCGGCGCGATGCTGTACCACCAGCTGACGCGATGCGTCTCGATCGCCTCCATCGCGGCGTGCGCATCGAAGCGGTACAGCAGCACCGTCGTCGCGCCCGCGTACACCGGGATGTCGACGCCGGTGAGCATGCCGGCGATGTGATAGAGCGGCGCCACCGCGAGCAGCACGTCGTCGCCCGACACGCGATAGCCGTCGCACGACACCGCGGTCTTGTAGCGCGCATTGCCGTGCGTGAGCATCGCGCCCTTCGGCAGGCCCGTGGTGCCCGACGTGTAGGTGATCAAAGCGATGTCGTCGAGCGCGACGTCGACCTGCGGCGGCACGGCGCCGGTGCGCGTCGCGGCGAGGAAGTCCTCCACCTCGCCGGCATCGGCGATCGGCGCCGCGCCTTCGCGTCGCAGCCGGCGCATCGTGCGCAGCTCCTCGGGAACGTCGAAGGACGGCGCCTGCGGCAGCAGGTCGTCGTAATGCACGACGAAGACGTGCTCGAGGGCCGTGCGCGCGCGCACCTTCGCGACCACGTCGAGCAGCGGGGCGGCGGCGACGAGCACGCGCGCCTGCAGGTCGTCGAGCTGGTACTGCAGCTCGTGCTCGCGGCTGAGCGGGCCGCACGGGCAGACGACGGCACCGATCTTCTGGATCGCGTAATGCGCGATCACGTATTGCGGGCAGTTCTGCAGGTAGAGCGCGACGGGCTCGCCGTGCGCGACGCCGAGTTGCGCGAGACGGGCGGCGAAGGCGTCGCTCGCGCGGTCCAGCTCGCGATAGGTGAGTACGGTGCCGTACCAGACATACGCCGGGTGTTCGGGACGCCGGCGCGCATGCTCGCGCAGCCTCTCGTGCAGCGGCCCATCCCGTTCGTTCGTCGCCATCGCCATCTCAACGCTCCGCGAGCAGCCGCTCGACGTCGGCATCGTCGACCTGCTCGAAATGCCCGTAATGCAGCGACACCGCGCGGAAATCCTCGGGCGCCTCCAGGCAGACGACCTCGTCGGCATGAGGACCCACGCGCACGAGGCTGTCCGGCGCGGCCACCGGCACCGCGCAGATCAGCCGCGACGGCGAACGCGCGCGCACGGCATGCAGCGCGGCGATCATCGTCGAACCGGTGGCCAGTCCGTCGTCCACCACGATGACCACGCGTCCCGCCGGATCGATCGCCGGCCTGCCCTTCCGATAGCGATCGCGCCGCTCGCGCAGCAGCTCGAGCTGCGTATGCTTCTCGTGCTCGAGCCACATCGGGTCCACGCCCCGCGCCGCCTCCGGCGAGGCCCAGTGCATGCCGCCGTCCTCGTCGATCGCGCCCAGCGCCAGCTCCGGCTGGTACGGCGCGCCGATCTTGCGCACGAGCACGACGTCGAGGTCGCCGCCCAGCGCATCGGCGATGCGCCGCCCCATCGGCACCGCTCCGCGCGGTATCGCCAGCACCAGCGGAGCCTTGCCCCGCAACGACTCGAGCGCGCTGGCGAGCCGATCGGCCGCCTCGTTGCGATCGCGGAACATTCGAATACCTCCTGTGGAAACGGAACCGCTGCCCGGATTCAGCTTCGCTTCAGCCGAACGCATCGATACTGCACGGCGTCGCACATCGTCATGCAGGAGAAGCCACATGTCGAGAACCGTAACATTGTCCTTCGCGCTGGCTGCCGCTTCGATCGTCGCCGCCACCGCCATCGGCGCCGACTTCGCTCACGCCGACGACCGCATACGCCGATCCGAGGTGCGCGAGCTGCGCGAAGCGGGCAAGATCCTGCCGATGGAAGACATTCTCGCTCGCGCGCGTACCGCCCAGCCAGGGCAGGTCGTCGAAATCGAGCTGGATCGCGAGAACGGCCGCCTCGTCTACGAGGTGAAGCTGATCGACGACGCCGACGCGATCCACAAGCTCCAGCTGGACGCGGCCACCGGCGAGGTGATCCGGCGTTCGCGGAAATGAAGTGCGCCTGCTGATCGCCGAGGACGACGAGCCGCTCGCCGCGCGCCTGCGCGAGCGGCTCGTGCGGGAAGGCTACGCGGTCGACGTCGCGCACGACGGCGTCGACGCCGGCCATCTCGGCGCCACCGAGCCCTACGACGCGATCGTTCTCGACCTCGGGCTGCCCGGTCGCACCGGTCTCGAGCTGCTGGCCGACTGGCGCGCCGCCGGCAGCCGCGTGCCGGTGCTCATCCTCACCGCGCGCGACGGATGGAGCGACCGCGTCGACGGACTGCGCGCCGGCGCCGACGACTATCTGGGCAAGCCCTTCCACACCGAAGAGCTGGTGGCGCGCATCCACGCGCTGCTGCGACGCGCCGCGCCGGTCGCCGACGTCGCGCTGCGCGCCGGGCCCTGGCGGCTGGACGAAGCGCGCCAGTGCCTGGTGCACGACGACGGACAGGAGCAGCCGCTCACCGCCACCGAGTTCCGGCTGCTGCGCTACTTCATGCGGCATCCCGGGCAGGTGCTGTCGAAGACGCGCCTGACCGAGCACGTCTACGAATACGACGCCGAGCGCGACAGCAACGTGATCGAAGTCTACGTGCGCCGCCTGCGCGCGCTGCTCGGCGCCGGATGCATCGAGACGCGCCGCGGCCAGGGATACGTGTTTCACGGCGACGGATGAGCTCGCTGCGCAACCGGCTCACGCTGGCGCTCACGCTGGTGCTCGCGGCGGTGGCCGCGCTGCTCGCGATCGGCCTGCAGCACTTCCCGCGCGAACTGGTCGAGCGTTACGTCGCCTCGCGCCTCGAGCACGACGCCGAGATGCTGTACGTTCGCCTCGACGAAGCCGCCGATGCGTCTGCGGCTGCAGGCGAGGCGCTGGGGGCGGAGTACCGGCTGCCGCTGTCGGGTCATTACTTCGTCGCGCAGCGCAAGGCACGCGCCGCCGCCGGCGCCCCGCCGGCCGACGAAACGATCCTCTCGCGCTCGTTGTGGGACGAGGAGTTCGTCGTCGCCCCGCTTTCGGGCGCCGCGCAACGCATCGCCCGCCGTCCGGGGCCGGCCGGCCAGACGCTGCTCGTCTATACGCGCCGCTTCGCCGGCGCGAGCGCCGAGTGGACGATCACCATCGCCGAGGACATCTCCGGACTGGACGCGGCTATCGCCCGCTTCCGTCGCGTGCTGCTGACGTCGCTGCTGGCGACGCTGCTCGCGCTCGCCTGGCTGCAGCGCGCGATCGTCGTTCGCGGACTGGCGCCGCTCGCACGCGCGGTCGAAGCATGCCGCCGGCTGGAGCGCGGCGAGAGCGCCTCGGTGCCCAGCGCCGCGCCCGACGAGGTGCGTCCGATGCTCGAGGCGGTCGACCGCCTCGCGCATCACCAGGCGCAACGGCTGTCGCGCGTGCGCCATGCCGCCGGCAACCTGTCGCATGCGCTGAAGACGCCGCTCGCGGTGCTCGCGCAGATCGCCGACGAGCGCGACACCGCCGGCGATTCGCCCGCCGCCGCGGCGATCCGCGACCAGGTCGAATCGATGCGCGCGACGATCGAGCGCGAGATGCGGCGCGCGCGGCTGGCCGGCAGCGGCGCACGCTCGGCCGGCTTCGACGCGCGCGAGCAGCTGCAGGCGCTCGCCGAGGCGCTCGGGCGCCTGCACGCCGATCGCGCGCTGCGGATCGACGTAGACGCGCCCGCGCAGCGCTTCGCGCTCGATCGCGAGGACATGCTCGAGCTGTTCGGAAACCTTCTCGACAACGCGTGCAAATGGGCGAGGACGACGGTGCGCGTCGAACTGGCCGAGCGCGACGGCGCGCTGCACTTTCGCATCGACGACGACGGCCCCGGAGTGGACGGCACGCTGCTCGCGCGCCTGGGCCGCGGCACGCTGCGCACCGACGAGCGCAAGCCCGGCCACGGGCTCGGCCTGACGATCGTCGCCGACATCGTCGAACAGTACCGCGGAAGGATCGACTACCGTCGCTCCGACCGGCTCGGCGGCCTGTGCGCGGCCGGCTCGCTGCCGCTGGACGACGAAACGTAGCGACGCCGCGCTCCGCGCCGTCGTATATTGGCCGCGCGCGGCGACGCCGCGCGCCTTCCGACTTCGGAGTCCGCCATGCACAAGACGATCCTCGCCGCTGCACTTTCGCTGTTCGCCGTGTCCGCCCTGGCCGCCGATCCGAGCTGCACCGATCGCGCGAACGAGAAGAAGCTCGCGGGCGCCGCCCGAACCAGCTTCCTGAAGAAATGCGAAACCGACGCGAATGCGGCATGCCAGCTGCAGGCGAAGGACCGCAAACTGAGCGGCGCCGCGCAGACGAGCTTCGTGCGCAAGTGCACGAAGGACGCGGTCGGTGCGCCGCCGGCCGCCGGCGGCAAGGGCGCGAGCGAACCGAAGGGCTGAGCGAAGCGGGCCTCGGGCGAAGCGGGCCCTGGGCGAAGCGGGCCCCGGGCGAAGCGGGCCCTGGGCGAAGCGGGCCCCGAGCGAAGCAAGCCTCTACGCGAAGGTGATCGACGCGCGCCGCTCGGCGCAATCGAGGTGCGGCACGTTGTTGAAGCTGAGCAGGCGCAATGCCTCGCGGCCGGCGATCAGCTCGGTGAAGCCGGTGTTGCGGCACTGCAGGTTCAGCTCGATCGCCGTGCTCGCCGGCGCATCGACCAGATCGGCGAGCAGGCGCCCGATCGCCCCGCCCGAACTGACGACGAGAACGGCGTCGTCGCGCGCGGTATCGCGCACCGCCTCGGCGAGCGCGGCGCGCACGCGCGCGCCGAAGTCGAGCCAGCTCTCGGGAACGTCGGCGAGCCGATCCTCGGACCACGCCTGCATCGCCGCGCGGAAAGTGCGCCAGTAGTCGCGAGCGTCCGACAGCTGGTGCGCGCGCGGCTGCAGGCCGGTGTGCGCCGTGTAGAGCGCCTCGCCGGGATACTCGTTCAGCCCCTCGTGCATCATGAGCGCCGGCGCGCCCTCGCCCATCCCGGCAAGGATGCCGCGCGCGGTGTCCTGCTGGCGCAGCATCGTCCCCGACATCGCGCGCGCGAAGCGAAGGCCGCGCGCGGCGAAGTATTCGCCCAGCCAGCGCGACTGGCGCACGCCGAGCGCGGAGAGTGCGTCGTAGTTCTCGGCGCCGAACGACGCCTGCGCATGCCGTACCAGGAAGACGATCGACATCGAAGGAAGCGGAGGGCTGCGGAAGGGCCGCCATTATCGCCGTTCGCGCCGCGGGCACCCGACGACCTTTACCATTGCGCTAGTCGGCCTCGGCTACGACTGTTTCGTACGCGGGCAGCCGGATCCAACAGGGGAGGGAACGCATCATGCGAGTGCAGGTCGCGATCATCGGAGCGGGCCCGGCGGGTCTGCTGCTGGGCCAGCTGCTGTACCGCGCCGGAATCGACTCGATCATCCTCGAGCGGCGCAGCGGCGAATACGTGCTCGGACGCATCCGCGCCGGCGTGCTCGAGCAGGTGGCCGTCGATCTGCTCGACGAGGCGGGCGTCGGCAGGCGCCTGCACGAAGAAGGGCTCGTGCACGGCGGCATCGAGCTGTGCTTCGACGGCGTGCGCCACCGCATCCCCCTTGCCGATCTCACCGGCGGCAAGCACGTCACCGTCTACGGCCAGACCGAGGTCACGCGCGACCTGATGGACGCGCGCGCCGCCGAAGGCGGCCGCACGGTCTACGAGGCCGAGGACGTCTCGATCCACGACTTCGACACCGAGCGTCCGCGCGTGCGCTATCGCAAGGACGGCGCCGTGCACGAGATCGAGTGCGACTTCATCGCCGGCTGCGACGGCTTCCATGGCGTGTGCCGCGAGACGATCCCGCACAGCGCGGTCAAGGAGTACGAGCGCGTGTTCCCCTTCGGCTGGCTCGGCATCCTCGCCGACGTGCCGCCGGTTTCCGACGAGCTGATCTACGTGAACCACCCGCGCGGCTTCGCGCTGTGCAGCATGCGCTCGCGCACGCGCAGCCGCTACTACCTGCAGGTGCCGCTCGAAGAGAAGGTCGAGGACTGGTCCGACGAGCGTTTCTGGGAGGAGCTGAAGCGCCGCGTCGACGTCGAGGCCGCGCGCACGATGATCACCGGACCGTCGATCGAGAAGAGCATCGCGCCGCTGCGCAGCTTCGTCGCCGAGCCGATGCGCTTCGGCCGGCTGCTGCTGGCCGGCGACGCCGCGCACATCGTCCCGCCCACCGGCGCGAAAGGACTCAACCTCGCCGCCAGCGACGTGCGCTATCTGTCGCGCGCGCTCGTCGACCACTACCGCAGCGGCTCGATGAAGGAGATCGACGCCTACTCCGACAAATGCCTGCGCCGCGTCTGGAAGGCCGAGCGCTTCTCGTGGTGGATGACGTCGCTGATGCACCGCTTCCCCGACACCGGCGAGTTCGGCCAGAAGATCCAGGAAACCGAGCTGCACTACCTCACCGGCTCGAAAGCGGCGTCTACCTCGCTCGCCGAGAACTACGTCGGACTGCCGTTCGAGGACTGATCACGGTAGGTCGCGATCCGTTCGAGCCGCTCGGCCGCCAGCACCGCGCGCAGTTCCGACTCGGACATGCCGGTGCGGCCGAGCGCGAGCGCGCCCAGCTGCAGCGCCGACTCGAGCGTCTCGGGAATCACCTCGTCGGCGCCCGCCGTCTGCAGCACGGCGGCGTGCCGCTCGTCGCGCGCGCGGGCGAAGATCGCCACGTCGGGCGAATCGGCGCGGATCGCATGCACGGCACGCACCGCCGAAGTCGGCTGATCCATCGTCAGCACCACCGCGCTCGCCTGCGCGAGCCCGAGCAGTCGCAACAGATCGCCGCGGCTGGCGTCGCCGACGTAGACCGGCCAGCCCTTCGCGTGGAAGGACGAGACGACGTTCGGATCGGGATCGACCGCCACGTAAGGGATCGCCTGCGAGTCGAACAGCCGCGCCAGCGATTGCCCGACGCGGCCGAAGCCGGCGATCACCACGTGCCCGCCCCCTTGCGGCGCAACCGGCGTGCGTTCGGCTTCGGAGCCCGGCTGCATCGCCGGTCCCCTCGCTTCGATGTGCCGCCCCAGCGCGGCCGCCACCGGCGCTACGAACATCGATACGCCGACCACGAGCAACAGGAAGCGGCCCGCCTCGGCGTCGAGCAGGCCGAGCGTGGTCGCCACGCCGAAGACGACGAAGGCGAACTCGCCGGCCTGCCCCAGCAGCAGCCCGCCGTGGATCGCGCCGCGGTTCGACAGCCCGCCCGCCCGCAACACGATCGCGGTCACCAGCGTCTTCACGGCGAACAGCCCCGCCACCGCCATCAGCAGCCGAAGCGGCTCGTGCACGATCGCCAGCGGATCGATCGACATTCCCACCGACAGGAAGAACACGCCCATCAGCAGGCCGCGAAACGGGTCGATCATCACGACGACCTGGTGCCGGTATTCGGTTTCGGCCAGCAGCAGCCCGGCGAGCATCGCGCCCAGTGCCATCGACAGGCCCGCCAGCCAGGTGAGCGAGGCGATGCTCAGCGAAGCGAGCAGCGTCAGCGCCATGAAGGTGTCGGCCTGGCGGTTCGCCGTGAACTGGCGGAACAGCGGCCCGAGCACGACGCGCCCGAGCACGAAGATGAGCGCGATCGCGATCGCCGCCCGGCCCAGCGCTAGCGACAGCACGGCGAAGACGTGGCTCTCGCCGGGTTGCGCCAGCAGCGACACGAGGATCAGCACCGGCACCACGGCGAGGTCCTGGAACAGCAGCACGGCGAACGACGCCTGCCCGAGCGGCGTGGACAGTTCGTGCCGCGCGGCGAGCAGCTGCATCACGACGGCGGTCGACGAGAACGACAGCGCCAGGCCGACGACGAGCGACGTCCCCCGGTCGGCGCCGAGCGCAACCGCGGCTGCGAAGAGGATCGCGGCGGTGACGACCACCTGCGCGGCGCCGGCGCCGAACACCCAGCCGCGCATCGACCACAGGCGCCGCACCGACAGGTCGAGCCCGATCATGAACATCAGGAAGACGACGCCGACGCCCGCCAGCACCGACACCGCCTCGAACTGCGGGAAGGCGAGCCAGCTCATCAGCCGCCCGAAGCCCGTCGCCGGCGTGGCGAGACGGCCCAGGCCGAAGGGGCCGAGCAGCATCCCGACGGCCAGATAGCCGGGAATGGAGCCCACTCGCAGGCGCTGCAGGAAAGGGACGAGGATTCCGGCGAGCGCGAGAAAGAGCAGCGTCTCGCGCAGATGCGGAATCGATTCGACTTCTTCCAACGGCGGCCCGCGGATTTCAGATCACGGAGGACACGCAGCCGTCCATCGGAATGATCGCGCCGGAGACGTAGGAGGCGGCATCGGAGGCGAGGAAGAACGCGACCTGCGCGATCTCGTCCGGCTCGGCCATGCGACCCATCGGGATGCGCGCGATCGCCTCTTCGAGCAGCTCGGCCTTGCTGCGTCCGCTCGCGCGCGCGGCAGCCTCCAGCCCTTCGTCGACGCGCGTCGTTCGCGTGAGCCCCGGATTGATCGCGTTCACCCGCACGCCGCGACTCGCCCACGCCTGCGCGAGGCCGACGGTGGCGAGCATCAGCGCCGAGTTCGCCGCGCCGCCGGCGATGTGGAACCGTCCCGCCTGGCGCCCGCCCTGTCCGACGATGTTGACGATGCTGCCGCGCCCGCGCGCCGCCATGCGCTCGATCACGGGCTGCGTCACGTGCATGTAGGTGAAGTACTTGGCGTCCATCGCCTGCCGATAGGCGTCGGCGTCCAGCTCTTCGGGCGCGTAGCGGCGCGCCGCCCCGGCCGCGTTCACCAGCACGTCGATCGGCCCGTGCGCGGACTCCACGCGTTCGACCAGTTGCGACGCGGCCTGCGCATCGACGAGGTCCACCGCTTCGGCAACGAAAGCCGACGGATCGATCGCGGCGGGCGCCGCGCCCGCGACGAGCGGATCGGTGAAGGACTCGCGCGCCGCGGCCAGATGCGCCGGATCGCGCCCGACGCCGACCACGCGTCGACCGGCGCGCAGGAAGCAGCGGGCGCAGGCGAGTCCGATTCCCCTGCTTGCACCCGTGACGAGAACGATCGCCGGGCGGGATTCGTTCGTCACGGGGAGTTCCGAGCGCTGGCGCGAGAGTTCCGAACGCTCGCGCTCAGGCCGAAGCGAAAGGCAAGGCGTCGGAGGCGTGGTCTGCGACCGCGACATCCGGAGACGCGTCGATCGTGCGCGGCTCGAAGCGCCGCTTGGCATCGATGCGCAGGCGTCGCGCGTGTTCGTCGAGCTGCCGGCGCGCCGCGAAGAACGCATCGCGCAGCGCTACGTGCACGTCCTGGCGACGCGCCTGGTTGGCGACGATGTTGCCGCCGGGCACGCTGACGTCGATCGAGACGAGGAACTCCTCGCCCTGCTGCTTGTGGTTGTGGGGACGTTGCACGACGACGCGGCAACTGGTGACATTCGGATGGAACTGCTCGAGCTTGTTCGACTTCTCGCGGATCGAGGCCTCCAGGGCGGGCGAAGCGTCGATTCCATGGAAATGGATCTGCAACTGCGTACGCATGGGACTCCTTCTCGTCATCGATGCCCGCACGCCGCGGGCGAGCTTCGGTCGTTCAGTCCTCGCCGGTTCTCGTTCGCTCGTCGTCGGCCAGCTCTCCTGGGTCGGGGTCGCGCCCTGCGCAAACGGACGCGGGAAGCGGTGCCACCAGCTGCTCGATGAAGGACAGGTGCCGGGTTTCGGCAAGCGCCGACTCGAGCGAGCGCATGCGCACCGATGCGTGCGGCGACGTGGCCGCCAGATGTTCGAATACGGCGCGCATGCGCCGCTCGTTGCGGCGCGCAGCCTCGAGGGCGCTCCCGGGGGTCAGCGGTTCGTCGAGCCTCGACTGGCACATCGCTTCCGTCCACGTCACTCGTTCGGCCAGTATCGTGCCAACGTCGAGATCGGGCAAGTCGCGCTCGATCCGCGCGGCGAATTCCGATTCGGCAACCGCCAGGCGCGAGAACAGGCGGCGCAACGCGGAATCCTCGAGCAGTTCCGCGGAGGCCGCCAGGCGGCGATAGCGCATCGAAGCCTCGCGCCGCAACGCGAGCGTGGAGACGAGCAGCTCGCGCAAGGAAACGACGCGGTCGGACCCGGGCTTCATCGAAGCAATCGTGCCGAAGCAGGCCCATGACGGATTTGACCCGGGTCAATCGCGCCGCTTCTTCGGTACCATTGCCCGCACCTTCACCGCGGAGAGGCGTTTGGCATCGGTCTCGATCGTACAAGTGCGCAAGTCGTACGCGTCGACGGAGGTCGTGCACGGCATCGACATCGAGATCGCCGACGCGCAGTTCTGCGTGCTCGTCGGGCCCTCGGGCTGCGGCAAGTCGACGCTGCTGAGAATGATTGCCGGCCTCGAGGAAATCACCTCGGGCCACATCCGGATCGGCGATCGCGTCGTCAACGACGTGCAGGCGCGCGACCGCGACATCGCGATGGTGTTCCAGAACTACGCGCTGTACCCGCACATGCGCGTGCGCGAGAACATGGCATTCTCGCTGCTGCTCGCGCGCCGACCGAAGGCCGAGATCGGCCGACGCGTGGCCGAGGCGGCGGAGATCCTCGGCCTGACTCCGTATCTCGACCGCTATCCGCGGGAGCTCTCCGGCGGGCAGCGCCAGCGCGTCGCGATGGGCCGCGCCATCGTGCGCAAGCCGCAGGTGTTCCTGTTCGACGAGCCGCTGTCGAACCTCGACGCGAAGCTGCGCGTGCAGATGCGCAGCGAGATCCGCGAGCTGCACCAGCGACTGCAGACCACGTCGATCTACGTCACGCACGACCAGATCGAGGCGATGACGATGGCCGACCGCATCGTCGTGATGCACGACGGCGTCGTCGAACAGACGGGTACGCCGCTGGAGATCTACGACCGTCCGGCGAACGTGTTCGTCGCCACCTTCATCGGATCGCCGTCCATGAACCTGCTCGCCGGTCGCATCGGCGAGGACGCCGAAACGGTGCAGCTCGCCGGCGGCGCGCGCCTGGCGCTCGCGCAGCGCACCTCGGCGTCGCCGGGCACCGAAGTGCGCGTGGGCGTGCGCCCCGAGCATCTCGAGCTGAACGGCGAGGGGCTGCCCTGCGAGATCGCCGTCGTCGAGCCCACCGGCGCCGATACGCAGGTGATCGCGCGCTGTGCGGCAGGCCAGCTCGTCGCCAGCTTTCGCGAGCGGCATCGGTTCCGCCCGGGCGACCGGATCAATCTGGCCGCGAGCCCTCTCGCGCTGCACGTGTTCGACGCAGCGAGCGGAGCGCGGCTGCCGGACTAGTACAGCAACACGTAAATAACGCAACATGAATACAATGCCGACATGTTCA